>NZ_JBHSRM010000025.1:0-22675 GCF_042658975.1 Sporosarcina thermotolerans
AAAGAAACGGTGATTACGTGCATTTTTTTGTTTAATTTGCGTGAACACCCCAACAAATATTATAGAACCTTTATTTTGAGCGGGTTTACGTTTTTGATTATTCTGCGAGAGCGATAACTTCTATTTCGACTGATGCGTCTTTTGGAAGTCGTGCCACCTCTACCGTTGAACGGGCAGGAGTATGTGAACCAAAATGTTGTGCATAGATATCATTTAAAGCAGCAAACTGATTCATATCCTTAATGAAAACCGTTGCTTTAATCACCTTATCAAGTGATGATCCTGCTTCTTCCAATACAGCCTTCAAGTTCGCAAAAACTTGGTTGGTTTGCTCCTCAATCGTCCCTTCCAGAAGCAACCCGTCCGGTGTCATTGGCAATTGCCCGGATGTATACACAAATCCGTTTACCTTTACGGCCTGTGCATAAGGTCCAATTGCTTTCGGTGCATTTTCTGTAGCTACATAATTCATCCTTCATTTCCACCCTTCTTAAAATAATTGCCTTCTTCCAGTTCAATCGTACGATCCTTTTCATTCATAGTGCGAAGCTTGACTAAAGATAAATAATCATCGACGAGGACTTCCTCGGTATGTTCAGCTTCGACAAGTACAGCAATCCCAGCAAGTACACAATCGAATTCTTCCAACAAGTTTTTCATGCCGGCCATAGTTCCTCCGGCCTTCATAAAATCATCGGTGATCAAAACTCTTTGACCGCTTTTCATGCTTCTCTTCGATAATAACATTGTCTGAATTCTTCGTGTAGAACCAGATACATAATTAATGCTGACGGTCGATCCCTCTGTCACTTTGCTGTCCCTTCGAACAATGACGACAGGCACATTCAAATGGCGCGCAATCGCATGCGCAATGGAAATACCCTTCGTAGCAACTGTCATAATCACATCAATTTCCATATCCCCGAAAGCCGATGCAAATACTTTCCCGATGCGGTCCATAATTTTCGGATTCCCTAAGAAATCCGTCATATATAAATAACCGCCGGGTAAAAGACGATCCGATCGACCAAGACTTTCCTTAATAACCGCCATCACTTCCCGGACTTCCGATTCAGTGACACGCGGGATATACTTCACTCCACCTGCAGCGCCTGATACAGTAATTAGTTTGCCTGTTCCGTTCTCTTCAAACGTCTCTTTGACAATTGATAAGTCTTCGCTTATGGATGACTTAGCAGCCTGGTAACGCTCGGAAAAGTAAGTCAACGGGATGAGTGAGTGCGGATTTTCCAGTAGATGACGAGTCATATCGACTAATCTTTCGCTCCTTTTCCACTTCAAAAACAACAACCCCTAAATCCGAATATTTTAATGTACAGTATCATAAACGTACGTGTTTAATCAAGGATAAAACGTTCCCCCGTCATCCTTACTGCATGGACTTCCTTACAAAAACCCTTGAGTCCATTATATATCCTTGAGACACGTGCTTCTTGCCTAACGAAACCGAAAACTGTTGGTCCACTTCCGCTCATCAAAACAGCGTCTGCTCCAAATTGTTCCATTTTCTTTTTTAGGATGACCACTTGCGGATGTAGATTCATCGTTACTGGCTCAAGTACATTTCCTAAAGTGCTGCACATTTTGTTATAATCCCCGGAATTCAATGCATCCAACATACCTGCTGTATCAGGATGCTTGATGGATGAGAGATCCAGGTTTTTATAAATATCTGCAGTTGAGACAGAAATCGCTGGCTTCGCAAGGATAACCCAGCAATTCGGCGGGGCCGGAAGATGCTGTATCTTTTCCCCTCGCCCTTTCGCAAGTGCTGTACCACCATGAACACAGAAGGACACATCTGATCCTATTTTAGCTCCTATATCTGCCAATTCATCCACACTTAGCCGAAGGTTCCAAAGTCTATTGAGTCCGCGAAGGGTAGCAGCTGCGTCTGAACTCCCGCCTGCAAGACCTGCAGCCACTGGAATTTTCTTGTTTAATGTGATTTCGACCCCTTCACGGATTTTAAATTGTCGTCTAAGTAGGTCAGCTGCTTGATAGGCGAGGTTTTTTCGATCGTTCGGCACAAATTGCTCGGACACTTTTATCGTAATTAATCCGTCATGTGCTGGTCGTAGCCAAACCTGGTCTGCCAAATCGACTGTCGTCATAATCATTTCCACTTCGTGGAAACCGTCATCACGTTTATGTAGGACATCAAGCGTCAGGTTGATTTTGGCAGGTGCCTTTTCATATAACATTAGGGCCCCTCCTTTCTAGCTTGTCTTTGTTCCCTATTTTACCATAGGGTGTAGGGATTGCACCCTGTAATTATTAGTGACTGTTTGTTTTATTTATGTAAGGTAAGGAAAAAAGAGCTGTACGACGTCTGAAACGACATCCATACAGCTCTTCCATTGTCAGTCCTTAGAGTCGAAAGGTAATCTTAGCTATTGTTTCTTTTTTCCGCCATTCCGCGTTCAGCCATTTGAATGGCATGTTTCACCATATTACCGGCATCCCGTGACTTGATTCCTCCCCAACCTTCGCGCTGAACAACATCGTAAAAGCCTAGCTCTTTCGCAATCTCTTCTTTCAAGTGCTCGGACATTATACTTCGTCTTCTAGCCATTAGGTTTTCCTCCTTTTCGACTGACACACCTAGTATGAGCAAGAACAATAAAAAAACACCTATGCGCTCCAGAGGAGGTTGCATAGGTGTTTTTAATCTAAAAACAGTAAATAATAGCCATGAAAATTACTTGATGCTAAACGCGGTTGCGTCTCCATCATCCAGAACTGTTATTTCGACAGCTTCTGTCAAAATATCCGCGTAGCTGTAAGATACCCTTTCAAAAGCATTTTCGTCCTGGTCCAGTTCTACAACAAAAACTGCCCGATACGTCTCACGCAGGACTCCGGCACGTTCGATTGTTTTCTTACGGCCGCCGTTTGCCCTTAAATGCAAACGTTTCCCCAAGTGAGCATCCAATGACTTCTTAATGTCCGCTAATGTTTTTGGCACGTCGCTTACACCTCACTGGATATAAGTATAACACTTTTAAAAAGTTCTGTCAATTAAAATGAGAATTTTAACAGTAAGCACTTATCTTTGTCAATTCTTTTTTCGCTATTTTCCCCATTATCATTTTTTAACGTCCTAAATTTGTCAAGATTCTTTGAAATCCGCGTAGAGTGCATTCGCCAATTTCCCGAATTCCTCGATGGACAAAGTCTCTCCTCTTCTACCGGGATCCATACCAATGCGTTCAAACGCTTGAAGGATTTGCTCTTTCTTCGCCTTGCCATTTTGCAAGGAGGACTGAAGATTGTTCAGTAGCGTCTTTCTGCGCTGTACAAACGAGCCCCTGGCCACCTTGAATAGAAAATCTTCATCAATAACCTCGACAGGCGGTTCCGCTTTTTTTGTCAATTTGAGGACCGCAGATTCGACATTCGGTTGTGGAATGAATACAGTCTTCGGCACAATCATCGATACTTCGGCATCCATGTAGTATTGCACAGCAATTGATAGGGAGCCATAAGCTTTCGTGCTTGGTGATGCCGTTATCCGATCCGCCACTTCCTTTTGCATCATAATGACCATGGCGCGTATTGGAACTTTGCCAAGAAGGAATTTCATAATAATTGGAGTCGTTACGTAATAGGGGAGATTTGCCACAACGACGATATCGTCAAAACCGCTAAATTGTTCCTCGACAATCCCATTTAAATCCGCCTCTAAAACGTCCTGGTTAATGATTTCGACATTATTATAAGGTGATAAAGTATCCTCCAATACCGGTAGAAGGCGTTGATCGATTTCAAACGCGACGACCTTTTTTGCAGATCTTGCAAGGTGCTCTGTTAGCGCCCCAATACCGGGACCAACCTCAATAACACCAGTCCGGTCCGTCAAATCGGCATGCGATACTATATTTCGTAAAATATTTGGGTCGATTAAAAAGTTTTGTCCTAAACTCTTTTTGAAAGAAAAACCGTGTTTTTCCAAAATCTCCTTCGTTCTTGCAGGTGTTGCAATATCCTTATTCATGGTCTTCCTCCTCTTGCAGGACTTTCAATGCCTCCATTAATTGATGTTGCCCAATCCGGAACATTTCAAGTCTCTTTTTCAAACCTTTACCGTTCACTTGCCCTATATATAATAACTCGCTCAACCGATCGCGTCTGCTTTTTGCGTCCGGATGACCTATTAGCCTTTCTTCCAGTAGGAATGCCAACGGAATCTCCTCTTTATTCTGCTCGTCAATCGAATAAACAGCTTCAAGTGCATTTTTGATATCTTCATCCTTTGCATGTTCAATACCTAACTTTTGACCATTTTTCGAGATTGTTTTCGATTTATGCAAAAAGGCGTGTTTAACATTGGGGATTCTCTCCTCGATAATAGCCCTAATTCTTCTACCCGGATAGTCAGGATCAGTGAATACGATAACCCCTCTTGTTTCCTGGGCAAGGCGTATCTGATTCAAAGTAGCCTCATTGATAGCTGAACCATTTGTTTCGATTGTATCTGCCCCTGTTGCTCTTTTGATTGCAATGGTGTCTGATTTCCCTTCAACAACAATAATTTCCTTTATCTTCACTGTGACCCTCTTTTCGATTCGATAAATACGATGAGTTAATTTTACGTCTTGGAGCCGCTGATGTACAGGCAATCGGACAGCGAAGGGTTCGATTTGCCTTAATTTCTGCGCACTTTGCAGAAATTAAGGCAGCCTTGATCAGCCCCTTACACGTATGAATTCATAAAAAAAACCGCGGGACTGGTTGAGCCCCACGGATAATAGCGGAAATAAAATTAGTCTATGACTTTAACTTTCACTTGACGGCGGCCAAAATTATAAGCCGCTGACTTTGTCGGTACATGAAGATCAATCCTCTTACCTTTAATAGCCCCGCCAGTGTCCCCAGCAATTGCATATCCGTATCCTTCCACCCAAACCTTCGAACCGAGCGGAATGACATCTGGATCGACGGCAATAACCTTTAGATTCGGATTAGAACGCAAATCGATACCTGTCGCCGTTGTCCCTGTACAGCCATTGCAATGTGCAGTATATGCTGTTGCAGTAACGTAAAACTCTTTGCCGCCGGACGGTGCGGACGTCCCACGGGAGACCACAGCCTTAGATTTTTTAGAAGATGTAGATGCACTTGCCACCACTACTTTGGATCCCACTGCTACAATTTTCTTTTGTGGTTCCTGAATGACTCTTTCGCCTAATAACGTACGAGATACTTCTTTGCCATTTTCTTTAACAATTTCAAACTTGCGCTCTACTGACCCCTTTTTGCCGTCTTGGACGACTTTTTCGCGTCCCTTTAGCATTTTGGCGTCACTTTTCGTTACAACCGCAAAATTTGTTGGTTCTTCCACTACATCGGTGACCTTTTCTACTCGCACGACTTCGACAACGGAATCCGGTTTGACCAAATCTTCCATCTTCCCATTTATTCTGTCGTGTTCATTCAATTGAATGTTCTCTCTCTTTAAAAAGTCAGCGACCGTAGTCGAAGTTGACCACAATGGTATCTCTTTTCCGCCATTAATAAGCGTCAATTGAAACGCTTTTTGAACGTTGATGATTTGATTTTCTTCAATATTCGAATTTAGACTTGGTGTGACGATGTCATGTTCCTGAAGGTCAACGCCAGCTTCAGATAGAATTTTTCCTACATTCAGATCTGTCGTCCAAACTTTTGTTGTTTCCTCGTCCAGTTGAATCAAAACTTGTTTTGCCTGTTCCCACCTAATCGACAATCCTTCCTCGATTGGTGTACTCACTGAGGGTATTACTAAATCGTGTTCGGCAACTTCAATATTTTCGCTATCAAGAAGTTGCCCAACTGTATGTGCAGATGTTTTAATTTCTATTTTCTCACCGTTCACTTGTAGTGTGACCGATTTCTTCGTTCCCGTGTGGAGAACAAGTGAAATAACCGCCACAAATAGGACAAATGCAAATGCAGTTATCGCTATTTGTTGACTCCTCAATGATGGGAAGAACAGATTTTTCATGGTGCTTTTTAGCATGAAAAAACTCCTCCTTTATCACTCGGCTGATTATAAAGGTTCCTCATGCGAGTGTCAACTCATTGGAACTTTATTTCCTCCCAACTTGGGAAGTTTATTCTCATGACAAGTGGACTTATCTTCTAATAATTTAATCCGTAATCCTGAAGATCTTCATTGCATTTTCGGTCGTCTTTTTCGCCACGTCTTCAACCGACAGTCCCTTCAGGCTGGCGATTTCTTCAGCTACCAATGTGACCAGCGCAGGTTCATTCCTTTTCCCTCTGTATGGGTGCGGTGCGAGGTAAGGCGCATCCGTTTCAATTAATAAATGATCCAAAGAAATTTCCGTTGCAACTTGCTTCGGCATTTTTGCATTTTTGAAAGTGACAGGGCCTCCTAGGGAAATCATGAAGTTCATGTCTATGCAATCTTTTGCAGTTTCAACACTTCCGCCATAACAATGCATGATTCCACCCGTTATCCAGGCTTCCTCCTCCTTTAAAATACGGACAACATCCCCTGTAGCATCCCGATTATGGATAATAATGGGAAGATTAACCTTTTGAGCAAGACGGATCTGCTTTCTGAACAGTTCTTGCTGAATGTCTTTCGGTGATTTATCCCAATAATAATCCAAGCCTGTTTCTCCAATACCAACAACCTTCGGATGAGCGGCAAGGGTTTCGATCCATTCCAAGTCTTCTTCCGTACAATCAATGGCGTCAACGGGATGCCAGCCAACTACGGCATAGATGAACGGATAGCGTTCCGCTAACTCCATTGCCTTTTCAATGGTAATACGGTCAAATCCTACCACTACCATCTTTTTCACATCTGCCTCAAGCGCTCGTTCAATAACTTCCTTGACGTCTTCTTCATATTGTTCTGCATTTAAATGGACATGTGTATCAATATACATAGGGATTCTCTCCTCATAAAGTTCATTCTATTGCAATAGTTTGTTACTTTCGTTACAACCAAATAACAAAACCGTTAAAAATCAAAGACGGCGCCTCTTTAGAAACGCCGTCCCCCTTTTTATTATTTCACTTTCGCACCGTTTTCTAGTGTTGGATCGACTGTCGCCAGTTTTAGGGTTCCGTTGGATTGGCCGGCTAAAATCATCCCTTGTGACAATTCGCCGCGCAACTTCACGGGTTTCAAGTTAGCGACAACAATCACCTTTTGACCAACCAATTCCTCAGGTTCGTAGTGCTCTGCGATTCCTGAGACAACTTGTCGTTGTTCATACCCCAAGTCCACTTGAAGCTTCAGTAGTTTATCTGCTTTCGGGATTCGTTCGCAGGCTGTAACAGTCGCTACTCGCAAATCCACCTTCATGAAATCATCGATTGTAATTTCATCGGCTTCTTCCACTTTTTCAATTATCTGTTCTTCCTGCTGCTCTTTCGGAGCGGTAATCGTCATTTGATCACGAATATAAACAATTTCTACCTCCGGATCAAGACGAGGGAAAATAGGAACTCCTTTTTCAACGACTTTTGTTCCTTCAGGAGTAACTTCAAAATTGCCTAATGTATCCCAAGTCAGTTTGGATTCATCAAGACCAAGCTGTTCAATAATTTGAATCGGTGATTTCGTCATGAACGGCTGTAGTAACACAGCAATTTGTTGAAGTGAAGCTGCAAGATGGGCCATGACGGATGCCAATTTTCCTTTATCCGCCTCATTCTTCGCAAGGACCCAGGGCGATGTTTCATCGATATATTTATTCGTACGAGATATGATTGACCACAGTTCGGAAAGACACACGCTGAATTGCATCTTTTCCATTGAGGTTTCATATTTCTCGATTGCTGTTGTTGTAAATTCCCGAAGGGTTGCATCGTATTCAGTCGGCTCAAGACCTTGCGTTGGAATAACGCCATCAAAGTATTTATTGATCATAGAAACAGTGCGATTCAGTAAGTTTCCAAGGTCATTTGCCAAGTCGTAATTTGTTCGCTCTACAAATGCTTCCGGTGAAAACGTGCCGTCCTGTCCAAATGGAAGTTCACGGAGTAGGAAATAACGGGTAGCGTCAAGTCCATAGCGTTCAACAAGCATTTCTGGGTAGACGACATTTCCTTTCGATTTCGACATTTTTCCGTCCTTCATCATAATGAAGCCATGGGCAAATACTTTTTTCGGTAGAGGAAGGTCAAGTGCCATCAGGAAAATCGGCCAATAGATCGTATGGAATCTTACGATATCCTTCCCTACAACATGCACATCGGCTGGCCAGTACTTCTTAAACAATGAATCTTCATCCGTATCGTAACCAAGTGCAGTGATGTAGTTCGTCAAAGCGTCAACCCAAACATATATGACATGCTTTGGATCCCCTGGTACCTTGATGCCCCAGTCAAACGACATTCTGGAAACAGACAAATCTTCAAGGCCCGGTTTGATGAAGTTATTGATCATTTCATTTTTACGGGATTCTGGTTCGATGAAAGTCGGATTGTCTTCATAAAATCGCAAAAGCCTATCTGCATATTTCTTCATATTAAAGAAATAGGACTCTTCCGAAACTCTTTCTACAGGTCGATGACAGTCTGGGCAATTTCCATCCTCTAATTGCGCCTCTGTAAAATAGGATTCGCAAGGTACGCATTTCCAACCTTCATATTCACCCTTATAGATATCACCATTATCAAGGAATTTCTTGAAGATTTTTTCTACGACGGATTTATGTCGTTCCTCTGTAGTTCTGATCAAGTCATCGTAAGAGATGTCCATCAGCTTCCAAAGACTTATGGCAATATCCGCAATTCCATCCACATACTTTTGCGGTGGAAGTCCTTCCTCTTCAGCTTTCTCCTGGATCTTTTGCCCATGCTCGTCCATTCCTGTTAAGAAATGAACGTCAAATCCACGTAATCTTTTATAACGGGCCATTGCATCTGATGCAACAGTCGTATACGCAGTACCGATATGAAATTTCCCGCTCGGATAATAAATCGGAGTCGTAATATAAAACGTTTTTTGTTGTTCAGCCACGAAAATACCTCCATTGTTTCAATCTATACTAACCATATTATCTAAAATTCAACAAAAGCGCTATGTAGATGGAATGAAGTTATATTGTTTTTATGGAAATGGGGTGGTATTCGCCATTCCATAGCTTACTCCCACCCTATAATTTACTATTCGTTACATAAGATATTTACCCATTTTATGGGAATCCTATTATTGTCGCAATAGTATTAAGTTAGACTTATTGACGTAAATTGGAAGAGTTGGTATGATATTAATAGACAAGAACGTGTCGTAATATGATAAAAAATATGGTCGTTTGGGAGGAAATCTTGTCATGAAATCTACAGGCATTGTAAGAAAAGTTGACGAGTTAGGCCGCGTCGTAATTCCTATTGAACTCCGTCGTACACTTGGTATTGAGCAAAAAGATTCATTGGAAATTTACGTCGATGACGACAGAATTATTTTGAAGAAATATATGCCTAATATGACATGTTCAATCACAGGTGAAGTATCCGATGATAACTTAAGTCTATTTGACGGAAAACTGATTTTAAGCCCAAAAGGTGCAAAACAGCTTATTAAAGAGTTAGAAGAAAAGCTGGATTAATATTATAATAACAATAGTAATTTCAGTCCAGAACCCTTATTGGGTTCTGGATTTTTGTTATTCATTCACATGATATTCCTGATAGACATCCCTTTTCGCTATGCCACGTTCCAACGCTACCAAACGGATTGCTTCCTTTGATGGGATCTGTTCTTTCTCCATCAATAATTCCACATGTGAAAAGACGCTAATATCCTTCCACCAGCTTTCCTCCTGATCTTCCTCCCCATCCTCATTGCCTTCAAGGATTATACAAAACTCCCCTCGGAGCTCATTCGTTTCAACCCATAAAACCGCCTCTTCTAACGTTCCGCGTAAGAATTCTTCATACCTTTTTGTCAATTCCCTAGCCAAAACGACTCGGCGGGTGGTTCCAAATGCATCGGCTATTGAGCGGATTGTTTCCTTTAGACGGTGAGGAGCTTCGTAAAAAATCAAAGTCTCTTCCTTTTGCTTAAGCTTACGGAGTTGCTCGTTTCGCTCCTTTTTCTGCCTTGAAAGAAATCCAAAAAAGGAAAACGGCTGTGTTTGGATACCCGATGCGACTAATGCACTGATAGCCGCATTTGCCCCTGGGATAGGAACGACATCATACCCGTCCTCAATCGCTTTTACTGCGATATCGTATCCCGGGTCGGATATACATGGCATTCCTGCATCACTTACTAAAGCAACTTGTTTACCTTCAGCTAAAAGGGAGAGAATCTTTTCCCCGCCCTTTTCAAGATTATGCTCATGATAGCTTATTAATGGCGTCTTAATATCGAAATGGTTGCAAAGCTTAATTGTATTCCTTGTATCCTCTGCCGCTATTATGTCGGCTTCCTGCAGCACTCTGATTGCCCTGAAAGTCATATCTTCCAAGTTTCCAATTGGGGTACCAACCAAAAACAGCTTTGCTCCGCCCGTCTCAGCACTTTTTTGTGATTGCATCCGTAACCTGCCCCTTCCTCATATAGCGTTCCTTTGCACTCCGGGTTAATTGCTTAAACTGATATTCCGCTTGCATTGCTTCACGTTTTGTTTCAAAGCTTTCCTTATAAATGCAATGGACAGGGAGTCTTGCGCGTGTATATTTTGCACCCTTGCCTTCATTATGAACGCGGATGCGCTTCTCCAAGTCATTCGTATAGCCCGCGTAATACGTGCCATCCTTACATTCCAAGACATAGAACAAATGCTTATTGATCTTGTCCATATAGTAAAAGCCTCACTTCTTCCGTATACTCCCCATCAGGGCCGTATACATATAAGGGCGGTAGGATTTTCAAATCCGGTTTTCCATCTTTTATGCCCTCTATTAGTAACGTGTTCGCCTCTTTCCCTTCTTTAGGATAGACGAAACGGATTCTTTTTGGCTCAAGGCGGTTCGCACGCATTGCCGTTACAATATCGAGAAGCCTGCCGGGACGATGGACAAATGCCGCCTTGCCCCCCTGCTTCAATAGTTCGCTTGCAGATTGCACAGCTTGTTCAAGGGTTAAGTGAATTTCATGCCGTGCAATGGCGACATGTTCCTTCAGGTTTTTTTCGCTTGCTTCAATCGCCGGAAAATAAGGGGGATTGCATGTAACTGTATCATATTTTTCATAGCCAATTTTTGCAGCAATCCCGATGACATCGTCATTCACGATCCGTATTCTTTCATCTAACCCATTATAGCCAACACTTCTTTCAGCCATATCCGCAAGACGCTCCTGCAGTTCAACTGCTACAATATCTGCGTTCGTTCGAGCACTGAGAAATAGAGGAATTGCCCCGTTCCCCGCGCATAGATCGACAATCTTACCGGAACGGATCGGTACATAAGCAAATTTTGCAAGTAGGACGGCGTCGAGCGAAAAGGAAAACACGGATTGGCTTTGGATGATCCGTAAATTTTCTGCCAACAAATAATCGAGTCTTTCGTCTTCTTTTAATAAATTCTCCATTTTCTACTCCCTCAATCCATAGAAAAAAGCCGATGCCTACACAAAATAGGATCGGCTCGTTTCAAGCATGTTGTTTACTTAGGAAGGACAGGCAAAACAAGCAGTCTTCCCCTTTACGGCTGCTGCCATAATGGACATTGCAGACATGGTATCCTTCATTATATATTCGTGCCAAGTTGTCCACCCCTTCACCGATGTCGATTTTTCGGGGTTTTTCAACTGGTTGTTGTTCATTCAATGTTTCGGTTGTCTCACTTAATTCTTCAAGCCTGGTCCGGAGATGATGGTTTTCGAGTTGAAGCGAGTGGTTCTCTTCCGTCATCTTAGCCACAAATCCCATTAGTTCCCGGAATTGCTCATGCATGGATTCAAGCTGTTGCTCAAATTCCATTACCCTGTCGAGAAAGTTCCCTTCTTTCAACTTGTTCACCCCATCATTTCGTCAATTGAGCTTCAACGTTCTTTTGGCTTTTAATTTCTTCCCATGAATATTCCAAGACATGTTCCTGATCCACTAAATTCACTTGTAAAATTCTTTCAAGTAAATTCATGCCGACCACTTTTCCAGGTCCTTCAGGAGTTAGTACCCTTTCTCCGATGTCCGGCATAAGGTTTTTCGCCTCTTCATATTCATCGTTTTCATACTTTAAGCAACACATGAGCCGACCACATAATCCAGAAATCTTCGATGGATTAAGTGAAAGATTTTGATCCTTCGCCATCTTAATGGAAACCGGTTCAAAGTCCCCAAGGAATGTGGAACAGCAAAGCATTCTTCCACAAGGACCAATTCCTCCAAGCATTTTCGCTTCATCCCGGACGCCAATTTGGCGAAGTTCGATACGGGTACGGAATATGGCTGCGAGATCCTTTACGAGATTTCTGAAGTCAACCCGCCCCTCAGCTGTGAAATAAAAGACAATTTTATTACGATCGAATGTATACTCCACATCGACAAGCTTCATATCTAACTCATGCTCACGTATTTTTTCGAAGCATTTACCGAAAGCCTGTTCAGCATCCATCTGATTCTCTTTCACTTGGATCTGGTCTTCGATAAGCGCTTTGCGGATAATTTTCTTAAGTGGCAAGACGACATCATTCTCATCGACTTCCTTCACCGGAATAGCAACTTTACCATATTCGATACCCCTAGCCGTCTCTACGATAACATAGTCGTCAACATCGAGATGATAGTCGAGAGGATCGAAATAATATATTTTACCCGCCTTTTTAAAGCGGACTCCTACAACATTATACAAGCATTAACCCCTCCTGCAAATTAAGCACCAGTTGTTCTATCAAAAGTGTACGGTTCATATTACTGTACAACTTTTTCTTCGCTTGAAGAACCGCTTCCATACTGGCCGATAACTGGCTATATGTCATCTTCATTGAGAGGCCACGGAAAATCTGCTGTTGATCGGGAAACGTCATTTCCGATTGCAATCCCGCTTTCATCGAAACGATATCACGGTATGCATAGAGAAGCAAGTTGAGAGCACGTTCCAAATCTTCCTTCTCTTTTACTATTGGAACCCATTCAGATTGGATGAATAGAAGCGCTTCATTCACATTGCGATCTGATGCTTCAATTAATTTTAACACTGTTTTTCGCATGTGTGCAAATTGATCATTTTCAGCTAACAACTTTGCCTGTTCGATATCCGCGGTCATCATCGTCACTGTCGCCGCCATCGTTGCGGTAATTCCTAAATCGACAAGTTTTGCTATCATTTCTTCCCTTCTTGGAGGAAGGAATGAAATGCGCTGGCACCGGGATTGGATGGTTGGCAATATAGATTGATAGGAACTGGTTAATAAAATTGCAGTCACTTCACCTTCAGGTTCTTCAAGGAATTTCAGCAACGTGTTAGCCGCTGCCACATTCATTCGGTCCGCACGGGAAATGATGTAGATTTTGCGTCCCGGTTCATACCCTTTCCTCGTCATTTGCATGATCAAGGATGACATTTGTTCCTTCTTAATGTCTTGGCCGTCCGGCTCAATCATTGTCACGTTGGGATGACTTTTTGAAGAAACCCGTCTGCAGGCATGACATGTTCCACATGGAACAGCATCCATGGGCTGTTCGCAAAGCAACAGCTTCGCAAAATGGATAGCTGCCGCTTCCTTTCCAGTTCCTGTGTCGCCATCGAATAGATAGGCATGGCCAATTCGGTTGTTTCGAAATGTTGCTTCCAATCTATCAATAACAGCTTTTTGCCGTTGTTTGATAGTAGAACCCGTCTCTTCCATGCCTTCACCTCCTACTGCAAAAAAACCGTGTTTTTAATTTCAAAAAAACACGGGTCATGTATATAAGTTAATGAGTAATCCTTTGATTTCTCCGATCTTCCCTAATAGCTCAACGGAAGTCTGTTCTTCGTCCAACAATGCTTCGGCCAATTCAAGAAGCTTTTCATCAATCGTTTGGACAATTTTCAATCCCCGACCTTCGCCGTATTGATTCCAAGTATGAGATTGTTTCAATCCCATACCCGAATCCACTGTCTCTTTTAGGAAACGGCGGACGAGCATCTTGAATTTTGCCATATCCCTTAAATTCCGTGAACGGGTTAGACGATCTCCGGCGGAAGAAATGTCTCCAAGAAGTCTTGTAATCTGTTCAGAATGCAAGCGTTCTTCCTGTTTCAGGACCATTTGGCCAAATCGGACATTCCCTTGCGGAGATCGCAAGGGGTCGTTCCGCAGTTTGTCGAGTCCTGTCCGATGGTCTCCATTCACTTTCATAACTAACTTCACCCTGTTTCTCAGAAATGATGAAATTGTTCAATCGGTAATACAAATACAGTTGCGCCGCCGACTTCTACTTCTACTGGGTAGGGGATATAGGAATCAGCGTTGCCGCCCATCGGTGATACGGGTGCTACCATTTGATCACGCGATCGGCAATTTTCACGAATTAATTCTAAAGCTTTGGGGATGAGGCCGTCATCCGTTCCGATAAGGAATGTCGTGTTTCCTGACCGTAGAAATCCCCCTGTACTGGCTAATTTTGTAGCCCGGAAATCATTTTTTGTTAAAGCTGCCGATAAACGGTTGCTGTCTTGGTCTTGTACAACTGCCACTATCAATTTCACGGTACCCTCTCCTTTTAGCTTTTTATTTATATGATATTGCACTGTTGATTTCCGCTTCGGACGGACGCTTTTAGCATCAACCAACGGAATTTCCTATTAATAATCATAGCCACAATAAAACTACATTTAGCTATACCTTATTATATCACGAATTGTCTTGAGAAATGAGTTGAGAACTTATAATTTTCCAAACATTTTCAGTTACTTCTGATAATGGGAGTGTTGCGTCTGTGCTGATGATGCGATTTGGGTATTTTTCAAGCAAAACTTTGTAGCCTTTGTAAACTTTTTGATGGAATTGCAAGGCTTCGTTGTCGAGTCGATTTTGTTCCCGAACGCCGCTTTGTGCAATTCGCTGTAGCCCTTCTTCAGGAGAGATGTCGAAGAAGATGGTTAAGTCGGGCATTGTGTCTCCAATTGCGAATGCGTTGATGGACATGACGTCGTCCATCCCGAGTCCTCTTGCATAGCCCTGGTAGGCAAGTGAGCTATCGATGAAGCGGTCGCAAAGGACGATTTTCCCCTCATGTATCGCAGGGATAATTCTTTCGACGAGATGCTGCCTACGTGCTGAAGCATATAGGAGAGCCTCCGTTCTGCCGTCCATTTCCTGATGATCGTTATCGAGAATGATGGCCCGGATCTTTTCGGAGATGCGGATGCCACCCGGCTCACGGGTTAGAATCCCTTCCAATCCTTCCTTTTGCATTCTCTTATATATTTCTGCAATCACAGTTGTTTTTCCTGCACCTTCGGGACCTTCAAATGTGATAAATTTTCCTTTTGACATGATTAATTCCTCCGAACTTCATTTCAATACAAACAGCTCTTTTTCTTCAAGGCGACTAACGCCCTGGAATCTTGCCCCTGCTTCTATTAAAGCAGATAATGCCCTAATATGGTGCTCCGTGATTCTTTCACCTTTGATCAACAGTGGAATTCCGGGAGGATAAGGGATTAAAGATGCTGCAGCGACGTAGCCTACCGCGTTATCCATTGGTATCCATTCGGTTTCCATGTCAGCTAAGTTAGATGGAGGGAATGCGAGCATGGAGATTCCGTCAGGCCAAGCGGCCATGTCTAAGAAATTATGGTTATCATCTACTTTACCCAAGTTAGTGACTGCTGCAATCATTTTTTTCTTCCACTCTTTTAAAGGAGGATTAGATTCCCTGTTCCACAACGGTAAAATAAGTAGGACCTGGTAAGGATCCGCAAGTTCTGCGTAAATCCCTTCTGATTCGAATGCTGCTTGCAATGCGAAGCCGGAATGGCCATCATAGCGGATCAATAGCTTCAAAGGATCGTCCGTCTCCACAATTTCCAAGTGATCGATTGCCTTCAGCTCTTGAATAAATGAAGAACGTAATTCTGTGAATTTACGTTTGTCGCTTTCCTTAAAGAATGCCGCGTAAGCCCTTGCATCATCTAAAGAAGCCATTAGTAAATACGATGGACTACTGGACTGCAGCATTTGTAAATAATATGCGATTTTTTCTTCGGAAATCAGGTTCGATCGAATGTGTAGAAATGATCCCATCGTCATGGCGGGCAGTGTCTTATGTGCGGAATGGACGACTACGTCGGCGCCAAATCGAATCGCAGAGCGTGGGAACGGCTCACCTACGATAAAATGTGCCCCATGTGCTTCATCGACTAAGACGGGGATGGAACAGGCATGGCATAAATCGATAATCTTCTTTACCCCCTTCCCAGTCACGCCATAATACGTCGGGTATGTTAGGAGGACGGCTTTCGCTTGCGGATGTGCAGCGAGTGCTTCTTCCACCTGCTCCGGTTTTAAGACACCAGGTGTCCGTGTATGCGAATCCCACGGAGGAGATAGAAACACTGGAGTTGCACCCGTCAATTCAATCGCATGGAACACCGATTTATGTGCATTACGCTGGACAATTATTGTGTCTCCTTTCCCGCAAGCGGCATAAATCATTGCCAAGTTCCCTACAGTGGAGCCATTGACGAGGAAAAAACTTCTGTTTGACCCGTAAAGAGCGGACAACAGGCTTTCTGCTTCCTGAATGACCCCTTCCGCTTCATGAAGGTCATCAAGTCCCGTAAGCTCGGTGTAATCATACGAAAGAGCCTGCCGCATCCCCTCTGGCAAGCTGGATAAAAGACCATGCTTATGCCCCGGCACGTGAAATGAAACCGGGGTATGTTCTTTGAAATATTCTAACGCCTGCACGAGCGGGCGATTGGTCTGATTCATTAATTTCCCCACTTCCTTTATGACTTCTATTATAGTGGAGTGAACGTGAAAAAACACCGGAAATATCCGGTGTCATGCAACCTTCATTCTCGATAGCCCAACGGAGAGGAATGCTACTGCGAATCCAAGCAAAATGATCGTGGGCATTATGATATCACCCACATTTCCCCCTTCAGCTATCAACATCGTAAACCCTTCCATTGCCCAAGTTTGCGGGACGAAGTTGGCGATCTTCTGCATAATGTCCGGGACCATACTGATTGGCCAATAGACGCCCCCAAGCATACAAGTCGAAATGATCACAAATGTACCGATGGCGTTTTGCTGCTCGACAGTCTTTACGAAGCTTGCAATGGCCATTCCGAGACCTACGACGCAAAGCAGCAAAGACGTGATAAGAAGAAGCAAAGCTGCCGGTGAGCCCCAATCGACGTCAAACATTGCTGACGATAACGCAATAAGAAGAAAAAACTGGATCCAACCTACAATGAAGAAGGATAGGAAATAACCAAGTAACACTTGGAAACGGGTGACAGGCGTCGTAAAAAGCCTTGACCAAATTCCGTCCTGCTTCGCTTCGATCAATGTGCCCGTCATCGAAAGCATCATAATCATGACGAACATAATCGAAAATCCTGCGGAGCTATATGAGATGCCCATCATCGGATTCTTTGAGGAGCCATCGTTTGTTCTTTGTTCGGTCCACGCTTGGATCATCCCTTCGTTCTGATTGAGCTTCTCGTAGATGGATTCCCAGCTTTTATTGAAATAAGAACTGCCCACCTGCGATGCCGCCACGTATATGTCTATGGCTTGCATTGCCTGATTCACCTGTTGTTTAACAAGCGGCGCTGTCGCCATATTAGGTGATGGTTGAAAACTGATAGGCTGTTCATCATTACGAAGCTTATGTGCAATCCCTTTTTCCAACGTTACAATACCTTGCACCTCTTTATTTGCCAATAACTCCTCCGCCTCGCCAGATGCAACAAGCTCATACGAAATCATTTCATCGAGCATTAGTTTTTGAATAATGCCCGTGGAAAGTTCCGACCTTTCCTCGTCCACCAATGCGATTCGGAATGTTATATCCGCATCTTTTCCAAAAACACTTCCGAATAGAAATGTAAATAGCAATGGCATCCCTAACATTAAGACAATCGATGATTTTTTCTTGAATGTCCGTTTTATTTCAAAAAGGCAAATCGTTAAAATCTTCTTCATCCTGCATACCTCCTATGCAACCCGGCGGTTAAGCCGGATGGAACTAATGAGAATGGCTACAGTCCCTATACCAAGCAAAACTCCTGACGGCAACCATAACGTAGACCAAGGGGTTCCTGTCATGATTGACGTGTAGCTTGTCAATGCCCAGGAATTCGGTATTGCTGTGGCGATGTTTCGCATAACTTCTGGGAATAAAGATAAGGGCAACATCGAGCCACCTAACAATGCTAATACTTGAACCCCCATACTTCCTACGACATCCGCCATTTTTTCGCTCGTCGTAAATGCGGCTACAACCATCGCCAATCCAGCTACCGAAAAGATATAAAAGAAGGTGATGAAAAGGATTTGCAGAATAGACGAGCCCCAATCGACTTTCAATAGAAAATGAGTTGCCCCGATGAAGATTAAAAACTGAATCCACGCAAATAGACATGTGCCGATGAATTTTCCGACAAGTATCGTATGGATGGAAATTGGCGTCATCTTCAACCGTGACAACGTTTCGCTTCTTCTTTCCTGATGAAATGACTTTCCTCCCGCCATCGAGTTAAATAAAAGGAACATCGCCGCCATAGCTGCTGCGTAATATTGCATGGAAGACACCGATTCTTCCTCTGCCGGTTCGCTTACGTACGTCCGCTGTTCATACGCCACACTCTCAATTGAAGCTATAAGCTCATTTTGGATTGCCACCATATCAAGCATGTCGCCTTCTTCAGACAACAATGCCGCTTCCGTCATAATTGTAGTTGTTGAATTTGAAATCGCCTGCGACAATTGGGCGAACGTTTCAATCATCTGTTGAATAAGTGTCGCCGCTGTTTCCTGCCCGGAGATTGGCATGACGACGGCACGATCTGCATCAGATCCCCATCCGTCCGGCAACAATACTCCTACATCAATTTCCCTACCATCCATCCAATCAAGCAGCTGTTTCTCCGATTCCGCCCGCTCTACCGTAATCGCTAGTCCGTCCTCACCTAATGTCCGGATTACGCCTTCTGTCATCGAGTTGGATTCAGATGAATAGACGCCTAAAATTGTTTCGGGCATGCTTCCTCCACCCATAACGCCTTTTAAGGCTGAACCCAAAATGACGGTCAGCAAAACGGGCATAATGATCATCATCAGAATGGCCTTCCGGTCCTTTAAATGGATTTTCGCATCTTTAACGGCTATCAAAAGGCTTTTCAATCTTTTCCCTCCTATTCACGCAAAGAGCGTCCCGTCAATTGCAAAAATAATGTTTCTAAATTCGCTTCCTGAAGTTGCATATTGTGAATCACTACCTCCAACCTGCCGGCAAGCAGAATCACATCCGCCACAATTTCCATTTTTGATTGCAAATGAACATCGATTTCCTCAGGTCGCACAATCACCTTTTCCACTCCATCCAACTGCTCTAACATTTCTATAAATGAAGGGCGTAATGAATCAACCGTGAGCTTCAATACGGTGCCACCCGCCAATCGATTGCTCAAATCCCTTCTCGTACCACTTACGATAAGCTTCCCCTCATCGATTATCGCAATTCGCCTGCAAAGGTATTCGACCTCTTCCATGTAGTGGCTTGTGTAGATGACTGTCATACCTTGCTCATTCAATGTTTTGACCGTCTCCAAAATATGTTTCCTCGATTGAGGGTCGATGCCAACTGTCGGTTCATCCATGATGAGAAGCTGTGGACGATGCATGAGAGCAGCCCCTATATTGATGCGCCGCTTCATGCCGCCTGAAAAGGTATCAATACGTCCTTTCGCCCGTTCGGTTAGTCCGACAATCTCCAATACTTCTTTTGCTCGGGCCTTTGCAACTTTACCCGAAAGACCGTACATCTTCCCCCAAAAAATTAGATTGTCTATCCCTGACATTGTTGGATAGAGCGCGATGTCTTGCGGCACGACGCCTATCATCTGTTTAATTTCCTTCAAATTTTTTCCGACCAGTTTTCCGTCAACAAGAATCTCCCCCGCTAAGGGCGGAACGAGTCCGCAAATCATAGAAATGAGCGTCGACTTCCCTGCTCCATTCGGACCTAACAACCCGAATGATTCGCCTTTTTCAATTTTAAATGAAACCCCTTTAATGACTTCGCGTGTACCATAACTCTTTTTTACGTTCGAAAGTGTAAGCATTACCCGCAGCCTCCTTCTTTACTTTATCTTATAGAGGAAGCCTCCATTTTCCATCGAGCGCGCGATAGATTTTGAAGGCATGAAAAAAACGGCATCGATATGCCGTTTTTCATAGGTCTATGCAAAAAGTAATATCAAAACGTGGTAATTCCGTGACGTACAGCATAAATGGCCGCTTGTGTCCGATCGCGAAGTCCAAGCTTTTGAATTACATTGGAGACATGATTTTTTACCGTCCCTTCAGTAATGAATAATGCATCCGCAATTTCCCGATTGTTTAGTCCTTCCCCTAAAAGGTTCAATACCTCCACTTCCCGATCCGATAATTCCTTAAGCCTTGCCGGCAATTCCGTCATGTTAGCGTGATTGTTCACTCTAAGCTCTGTCAGTACTTGCGATGTGAATTCCTTCGGTAGTACGACACCGCCATGATGTACGGTGAGAATTGCCTGGACAATCGTATCCGTCGGCATATCCTTCAGTAAATATCCATTCGCTCCTTCTTCAAGCGCGTCAAATATATATTCACTATCATTGAAAGTAGTCAATATCAATACTTTCACATCTGGAAGAGAATCCTTTATAAGTTTCGTTCCTTCAACCCCATTTACCCCTGGCATCCTAATATCCATTAAAACGATATCCGGAAGAAGAATCACCGCTTTATCCAAAGCATCTTTCCCATCCATCGCCGTCCCCACGACTTCAATTTCCGGGCGTAAGCCAAGCAACGTACTAAGACCTTCTCTCACCAGCGGTTGATCATCGACAATCATAATCTTAATCATCCTGTCACCCCCGTTGCAATTCGTTGAAGAGGAAAAGAAACCATGATTTCAAAGCCTTCTCCTTCAATGCTTTCAATTCTGAATGAACCTCCATGCTCCGTCACGCGTTCTTTCATATTAATTAAACCAAAATTAGGTGTAATGTTTTTTTCCCCTTTTCCATCATCTTTAATTTCAACGCGTACCTCTTCTTCGAATATATGTATATTCACGATACATGTATCCGCATTCCCATGCTTTTTTGCATTCGTCACCCCTTCCTGCACAATTCTTTTGATTGTAGGTTGATAGGTCAATGGGATTTCAGCAGTTCCCCCAATTATGAGTAACCGAGTTTCCATAAGCGTCATTGAAGAAAACTCATCTAAAAGCCCTTGTAGCACCTCTTGAAAAGAAGCCTCTTGGTAATCCTCTTTCAACGTTCTAACAGACATACGGATTTCATGAAGAGCATCCCGTGTCAACTGCTCACAAATGCCAAGAACCTCTTTTGCCTTTCTGGAATCCCGAACTGCCATTTCGCTCGCAACTTGCAACTGGACAATCAAGGCAGTCATCTTGTGGCCAACTGTATCATGAATCTCCCGGGCAATTTCATTTCTCTCACGAATCACCGTCAACTCTTCCACTTGCTCCGCATAGTCCTTCAACTGACGATGCGCAGCCTGCAAAGCCCCGTGCGACTCATTTAATTGCTTATATTGCAACGCAATCGTCTCTTTCGCATTACGAGAGTTCCGGATAAGTCCGCCAACAAATGCACCGTAAATGACGAACATCACATTGACGATATTACTTGAAACAGAAAATATGCCAGTCTGCGCGTATAACCGTAAACTGATCAGTATCCATATAGCAACAAACGCACCTGAAAAAAGCCCAAGCAATTTCTTACGGTCGTACAGCAAGAAAACAGTAGTTGAAAAAACTCCGAAAAAAATCAAATATAAATATCCGCTTTCGGAGAATAAAAAACCAATACCCGTAATGACGATAAAATCAATCGAGGAGCAAAGAATCCTCGTCTTCTCGCGAACGTTTGCCATTTGAATAAAATGACTAACAATGAATATGGGGATGGCACCAATTATATAGATTGTACGTCCATCCTTAATTCCGTCTGTCATTTGAAAAAAGTAACCACTCAAAATGACTAACATAGCTATACGCACTAAGGAGAATAAAAAAAGAGAGACACTTTTCACAACCACTCCCCCGTTCTTTATCTATTATTCTAATAATGGACTACTGGAAATCGGAACGCAATAAGTAGATTTTTTCGGAAGTGTTGTTTTGCTCGAGTCTATTGGGGTTTTGCTCGAGTTTGGATGTGTTTTGCTCGAGTTAAAGGCAGATATGCTCGAGTTTGGGCTACTTTTGTTCATCTCGGAACTTATGTATCAATCAATTAAAAGACATTTGATTTTTTGAACACAAAAAAACCATCCCCAACAAGGGATGGCATTTGCCCGGCGACGTCCTACTCTCACAGGGGGAAGCCCCCTACTACCATCGGCGCTGAAGAGCTTAACTTCCGTGTTCGGGATGGGAACGGGTGTGACCTCTTCGCCTTCGTCACCAGACTATATAAGAACGATACTTGTTCGTTCAAAACCGGATAAAAGAGACATTGTTGCTACTTCAAGTTCAACCATACTTTA
>NZ_JBHSRM010000026.1:0-676 GCF_042658975.1 Sporosarcina thermotolerans
TGCCGTCCTTCATAGGCTTCTAGTGCCAAGGCATCCGCCGTGCGCCCTTTCTAACTTAACCTTTATACGGCTTTCGACACATTAAATGCGTCTAAGTACCGTTGGTTGATTACCATTGTATAGCGATATACGTTGGTAATCGTTAAAAAAGTATAAATCAATCACAAAAGTGATCGACTCGGTTGATTACTTGATGTTTTGTCCAGCCTCAGCAGCCAGGTGCTCGGGTCATAAGCCATATTGGCTACGCGGCAAAAAGCGCCGCTACACCAATCTGTCTTATGCCTGTCGCACCTAAAATGGCTGCTTTGGCTTTTCTATGTTGCTTCAATGTCGTTTTATCCAGTTTTCAATGAACAATGTACTTTATTAATATAAAGTTGGTGGAGCCTAGCGGGATCGAACCGCTGACCTCCTGCGTGCAAGGCAGGCGCTCTCCCAGCTGAGCTAAGGCCCCGGAGTATTAATGGTGGGCCTAAGTGGACTCGAACCACCGACCTCACGCTTATCAGGCGTGCGCTCTAACCAGCTGAGCTATAGGCCCCTTCCGGGATATATGAAGTTTCATTAATTAAAATGACCCTTCAAAACTGAACGCAAAACGTTAACGTATGAACCCAAGGTTCATATTCCGTAATTATCCTTAGAAAGGAGGTGATCCAGCCGCACCTTCCGA
>NZ_JBHSRM010000027.1:0-71517 GCF_042658975.1 Sporosarcina thermotolerans
TACAAACATGTCCTTTGCGTAGTCAGACATTTCATCATTGAAAACTTTTTTTCTGTATTTAACGACCAAACAAGATGATAATACAGTAAGAACACTGAATGGTTGTTGCTATCTAATTTCATTGTAGTGTCAGCCTTTCTATTGCTTAACACTAATTATACTATTAAAATACTAAGTATTCAAACAAAGTAATCTTTAGGCTTATGCCTAACCGACATTCATCTCCCACTTACTTATTGGGCTTTGCCCTTCACATTCCTTGAAGTGGGAGTCTTCTGTCGGAAATTGATAAAGTTTCGAATGTTATATATGCCATTCACGTAAATACATTTGATACCTCATCTATAGACAACCATGAAAATGTATCTATTCTTTCAACTATTACAATAATACCATATAAAAAGAAAAATTTTCCCTAACTTTAACAAGCTAATAGTTTGGAAACGTGTCACGAAGAAAGTATCCTTTTCACCTTTTCGAGTCTATATAGTACGTGAAAGGAGGGGAAAGCAAATGGCATCGATCGAATTCAGAAACGCAGTTGGAAAGGTGTATTTCGACGGCGGGATGACGCATGATGGGAAATTGATCAAAAAGTCGAAGTCCTACCGTAACATCGCAGAAGGGGTGACGGCTGACAGCCTATACATCGCCCTTACACAATTGGCACAGCTCTCCGAATATCCATTAATCGGAGCAGAACGAGTAGAAACGGCAGACATTATGAACTAATTGGAAAGGGGAGATGAAGAATGGCGAAAACGTTACAATTGAACTTCACGACTGCTGTGGGAAAACAGACATCCCTAACAGTGGACGAGCCACGCGCTGATTTGACACCAGCCGAAGTGGAAGCAGCCATGCAGGAAATTATCGATTCACAAGTTTTTGAAGTGGATGGCTCTTTTCTTGCAACCGTAAGAGGCGCTCGCATTATCGAACGTACTGTAGATGAACTGGTAAATGCATAACAAAATTGGCTCTCCAGCTTGGCTGGGGAGCCTTTACTATTATCGGAAGGAGGTTTCATTCAAAATGGAACAATGGCTAAATTTGATACAGCAAATCGGATTTCCGATTTTTGTATCCTTTTATCTCTTGCACCGGCTTGAAACGAAACTCGAGGCCATACACAATGCGCTTGTTTCTTTGAAGGTGAAGTAAAAGAAAGGTACCAGGCACCCATTCAATTCAGAACTGTTCGGGTACCTGGTACGTTATTTAATGTATTTTCAAAAACTAGACCGCAGCTTCTTCATGGATGAACTCAAAGAATTCGCCTATATGGACGAGGCCATTCCAATCGGGTATGAACAAACCATTTCCCAGCCTTCCCTCGTCCTCGAAATGACATTAGCAATCGATTTGCAACATGATGTAAAAGTGCTCGAAATTGGAACGGGCTCCGGCTTCCAAACTGCCCTCTTAGCTGCCTTTTCGAACGCTGTATATACAATTGAACGAATTGCCGCCCTGCATGAACGGGCAAAGGAACGACTAGACGAAGCCGGTTTCTCTAACATCCACTTCAAGTTAGATGACGGGAGCAACGCTTGGGAAGAATCCGCTCCATACGACCGCATTATGGTAACAGCCGCTGCTGCCCAAGTCCCTCCCGAGCTCGTAGACCAATTAGCATTTGGAGGGAAAGTATCAATGACGTCGGAACTTGATTTGTAAAAGGTACCAGGTTCCAAAACAATTCAAAATCCAATGAGAACCTGGTACCAAAAAATTGTTACCTGCAGCTAAGTTGAGTATTGAATACTTCATTTTTTTTACTCGTTTAACTGATACGTGTAATTACAAGATGTGCTGAAACAGGATTTGTTCCTCCTGCGAGAGGAGTGATGGTAAGTGCCGTTGTATTTCCAGCGGGATTTCGCACGGTGAGTATTGTATTTGTGACTGACGTTTGCACAAGAGCTATTCCTACTATCTGAGAAGTACCGGTTGCCCGGCCGACTACCGTATATTCAAATTCAACAGCTCCAGCTCCTTCATCAAGAGTTAGAACCAGTTGACCAGGTTCAGTCACACTCACCTGAAAAAAGACCTGATAGGTGCCAATATCAGTCAAGTTAAATGTATCGGCACCCGTACGGAAAATTCCTCCGCCACTATTAGGCCCCTCTGCCGGAAAATCTACGTCTCCACCTGGTGGAACTGTTGCAGCATTATCTGGGGGCATCAATGCAAAAAAGTCTGCATAGTCTAGTACTAATCCTGCAGGTCCTTGAGGTCCTTGAGGTCCTTGAGCTCCCTGAATTCCTTGAGGGCCTTCTGGTCCTGTCTCACCTTGTGGTCCAGAAGGGCCCTGAAGCCCCTGAGCACCCTGAGGGCCTTGAGCTCCCTGTGGGCCAGTGGCTCCCTGAGGGCCAGTGGCTCCTGTCGCGCCTTGTGGTCCAGCAGGCCCCTGAAGTCCCTGAGCTCCTTGAGGTCCAGGAGGTCCTTGAGCTCCCTGAGTTCCAGTCTCGCCTTGGGGTCCAACAGATCCCTGAGGGCCTTGAGGGCCTGCTGGGCCGGTAGCTCCTGTATCACCTTGAGGGCCAATGGGTCCCTGAGGGCCAGTAAGGCCAGCTGGGCCGGTGGCTCCTGTCTCACCTTGAGGTCCAGGTGGGCCAGCAGGTCCTGGTGGTCCACCTGGAGTTCCAGGTGGGCCAGGTGGGCCAATGGGTCCTTGAGGTCCCTGAGGTCCAGGTGGTCCTGCTATTGGACAACAAAATGAATGGGAGCCTTTGCACACTATTGCTCTTTTAGAGCCGCCTGTTACTTTATGACTCCGATAGTTACCATACTTAGACAAGCAAATACATGAATTGCTAGAATAACCGCAACCTCCACAAAATTTCAATGTAAATCACCTCCTATTTATTTCTATTACTATCTTATGAACATAATGGATAAGCTCTCTATGCTTTCAAACTAGTACGATGGTGTATTTATGCAGTTTTTTTATTAATGACAATGATTGATTGTGAAAATATTATAGATAATAGTAATTTGAGGGATGTTTAATGTTAGACCTAAATAGGTGTATGCTCTCTGGGAGACGAATGTAACTGCTAAACTAAAATGGAAGCAGTAGCTTAAGAAAAGATTATATAGGAAGAGAAAATAGCAGTTATGAGAGTGTGTTAAAAGGATATTGGGAAATTAATAGAGGGGATATAGGAATGTCCACACCCATTGTAAAAGGTACCAGGTTCCAAAACAATTCAAAATTCAATGAGAACCTGGTACCAAGTTAGCGTTTTTCAATAGTAGCCATAATCTCGGTTCCAGCCAATGCTTGGACAGCCAAACGATCTGCTTCGGAATTCTTCTTCCTTGAAACAAGCTCATACTCAGGCTGAAGTCCAAGTGCGTCCATTTTCTCTTCAATCTTTTCTGCCCAACTGTACAAGTCCTTCTCAATCACCGGCCATTCCTCAGTTAAATGATTGATGACAACCCTTGAATCACCGATAATACGGACAGGTAAATGATGGACTCCTAACAATTCAAGCTCTTGCAGGCAAAGGTGAAGTGCAGCGTATTCAGCATCGTTATTTGAAGTTAACCCAGTGATAGACGCATTTTTCCTAAGTCTATAGGACTTCCCATTTTGGTCGTAATAAATGACGCAACCTACGCCGGCCGCCTTCGTTTCCCAATCGAACCCCCCATCGAAATAGACGATGATGTTATGCGGCTCTGTTTCAATTCCTTTCAAATAACCCTTCAACTCTTTAAGTGTCCATGAACTGTCAAATCGATCGACGAAGTTCACCTGTTTTGCGCGGCCCGTCTTCGCCAAATCCTCCGCGATTAATACAGCTTGCTCCGCTGACATTTCTTCGGACCGAAAGATTGTCTCCGCTCCCTTCGGTGATCTATACGTCCATGTGAGTAAAACAATCATTTCATCACCTCCAATAAAAATAGTTTGGCTAATGGGGGACGATTTAATTGGCACCATCTCAGATTTTATTCCAAAAAGGATTCACCAAGTCTTACGGTTCTCCAAGAACAGGATTTCCATTCGAACATGCCCAAAAAATAGTGAAGGGTGTTAGGTTATAGCCAATTCGAAATTTAATGAGAACCTGGTAACGAAAAAGGCTCTCCAGCTTGGCTGGGGAGCCTTTTCATTACATTAAAATTCAATGAGAACCTAGCACTCTAAACTGAAGCTACACTATAAAAGCAAAGTATAGTATAAATAACAAACAAAGCACATACATAATGGGATGAATTTCTTTAAACCGCTTTTGTGCTATTAAACAAAGTGGATAAAGAATAAAACCAAATGCAAGACCCATTGCCACACTAGAAGTGAGGGGCATCATGATGATCGTTAAAAAGGATGGAATCACAATTTCCAGCCTGCTCCAGTCTATTTTTCTTATTTCCATTGCCATTAATGCTCCTACAATAATTAACGCAGGGGCTGTTACTTCCAATGTAATAACGGATAACAACGGTGAGAAGAACAAAGCAATCGTAAAACAAGCAGCAATAACGACAGATGTAAAGCCTGTTCTACCTCCGACTGCAATGCCGGCAGAAGATTCAACACTCGTAGCAGGTGTGGATGTTCCCAATATAGCGCCAACTGCACTAGCGGTTGAATCCGCAAGCAAGGCTCTTCCTATATTCGGCACCGTATTCCCTTTCATCATTCCCGCTTGACTGGCCAGTGCAATTAAAGCACCCGCCGTATCAAAAAAGGCAACGATTAAAAAAGTGAAAATCACTGCAAGTAATTCAGGAGTGAAAATCTGATTTAAATGGGAAAACACGACACCAAATGTGGGTTCCAAGCTTGGTATACTTCCAATAATTTCCGATGGAACATTTATTAATCCAACAATCATTCCAATAATCGTAGTAATGATCATTCCATAAAAAATTCCTCCATTTATTCCACGCACTAACATAACAATCGTAATAACCAAGCCAATAATGGCGAGTAGGGTCGTAGGGGATGTTAAGTTACCAATCGAAACAAATGTCTCCGGATTGGCAATAATAAGCCCTCCATTTTTCAACCCAATAAAGGTAATGAAGAACCCAATTCCAGCAGCGATTGCATATTTTAAATTCAAAGGGATGATCGTAATAATCTTCTCCCGGATTTTCATGACACTTAACAACATAAAAATGATGCCTGCAATAAAAACACCCGTCAAGGCGACTTCCCATTGTATGCCCATCCCAATACAGACAGAAAAAGTGAAAAATGAATTCAATCCCATACTGGGTGCAATGCCGATGGGGAAGTTCGCAAGCAACCCGATAAGGAGTGTACCGATAATCGCAGTAAGCGCGGTTGCCGTAAAGACAGCACCACTATCCATCCCAGCTTGGCTGAGGATCAGTGGATTGACGACTAATATATACGCGATGGATAGGAAGGTTGTCACGCCTGCCAGTGTTTCCTGCTTATAGGAAGTATTCCGTTCCGTAAATTTAAAAAAGTTTCTCATGGTGTAATCTCCTATTTGCTAAAGTAAAGAATGAACGAGCCAGTTCATACTATTATGCCCTATATAATAAAAAACTTTGGCCTTAGATTGGACAAAGTCTTTTCTACAAAAAGGAATATAAAATTGCATTACTTTCACATTCCTTGTAGACGAGCCATTTAGGGTAGCTGGTAGAAACTTTCAAGCCGTATTCTTGAATTTATACAAGGTCTTTCTATTCTTTTTAAATAAATAATAGATGAATGATAACAAGTTTAGGGTAGAACGTCAATAAACTATTTTTGTATATTAAAAGGCTGTTTTCGTATAGATTGTTGCTTTCTTGACCATGCTGTTAAAAGGTTGATACACTATGGTTAAGGAGGCGTTTAAGCATGTGGACAGATGTATATGAAGACTTCAGTGATTTAACCAAATCAGAGCAATTGGCGTTGTTTGAAGCGATGAAACAGGACTTGTTCCCAGATGACCCCAATAAAATTACAGCACTACTCAAAAGCATTCGTGAAGCACGTTTTGCTTCTGGTTTGGGTTGCGTTCATTGTGGAAGTACAACAGTTAAACGTAATGGCAAATATCGCTCAAGACAACGGTACCTGTGTAGTGACTGCGGGAAATCGTTCAATGATATGACAAACACGCCATTTTCAGGCTCACATTACCCCGAGAAGTGGGTCAAATACATTGAACTGATGGTTGAAGGCTATACACTGCCGAAAATCGCCAAACGCCTACAAATCCATATATCTACGGCTTTTTACTGGAGACATAAAATCCTAAATGCATTAGGAAGCCAAGGCTTTAATCAACTACAAGGTATCGTAGAAAGTGATGAAACCTTCTTTCGTGAGTCTATGAAAGGAAAGGAAATCACTCACAGGAAAGCGAAAAAACGTGGGGAGAAAGACGAAAAGCGTGGAATATCCAACCTCAAAATTGCCGTTGTGGTCGCACAAGACCGAAATGGAAGTGTGATTGCCCGCATTGCGGGAAGAGGTCGCCCCAAAGCCGAAGAGATTGACACGGTGATAGGTGAATACATTCACCCGTCTGCTTTGTTATGTACAGATACAGCCACGAATTACAAGAAGTTCGCCAAAATAAAGGGACTCAAGCACGAAACGGTAAATGAACGTCAAAAACAACGTGTTAAGAAGGGTATCTATCACATCCAACACGTCAACAACTTCCACAATCGTTTAAAGGCTTGGATGGTACGTTTTCAAGGAGTTGCTACTAAGTATCTTGACAACTACCTCTACTGGTTCCGTTGGCTTGACCTCGGCAAGAATTCATCATTTGAAAATCGGGTAGAGCAAATGCTTATTTCAGCGTGTCAAAAATCGAATAAAACAACTGTGGAGATACTCAGAAGTGCATAAAAAAAGACCAATAAAAGGTCTCTTTTGTAGCATTTTTTTCACCTGTTGCACCCAGTTAGGTGTAGATGGCTATTTCTTTATTGTGCGAAATAGGAAATAGTAAACAATACCATTACAACTAAACCTACAACTGCAAAAACTAAATATATTCCACTGACAGAGAAAAAAATCATTTTTAAAAACTTACCGAATCCTTTTTTATTCATCTTCAAATCTATCTAGCCCCCTAATTAATCGTACTGACAAGAGATACTTTGACCCAAAGTAAGTACCTCTAAAATAGTATTGCAAATTCTTATTATATAAACCTTTCCCGTTAATTGAACAATAATATCCATAATATTAAAACGTTCTTAATGAGTGATAAGTTTCATTTTCGACAGGGATATTTAACAAAGCGTTTTCAAAAGCAACAAACTTTGAGAAAACAGCCTATTAAAATAGGTATTAGGTTCTGAAACAATTCGTAATTCAATGAGAACTTGTTTCCGATAAGTCGTTTTCTTGCTTTGAATCACACTGTTCAAATCTATATAGGCCAATAGTAACAAAACGACAATATAGCACGGGAAATGATCGATATATTTTGGGAAATGAACGATATCCTTCGTCAAATGATCGATAACTTCCGGGAAATGAACGATAAACCGTGGGAAATAATCGATTCCATTTTAGATAGCCCAACCTTTCTTCCCCTTATCTATTCGCAGCGTAGCAAATTCCAAAAACCCTATGTATATTGCAATTGAACAAAAATGAAAACCTTGCGTTAAAAATACAACTTGTATAGGTGGTAATGTAGATGAAAAAGGTTATTTTTTGTATCTGTAGGGGGCGCGAAATGGTTTGGGTGGAGGCGTATGAGAAAGTAAAGGAACTTGATAAAATCGCACAGATGCGACGTGCGATTGTTGCGGATTTGGCGGCTGAAGGAATGTCGAAAGAGCGCATTAAGGAGTTTGTTTCAGATTTTGGGTTGTAGATATCATTATATATGGTACATTCAAATTACCAAAACGCCCCAATTCCATAAGGAGGAATCCGCCATGTACAAAATTTCCAATACCAACGTAGAAAAAGTAGAACAGACGACTTTCTCCAACTTTGAGTTTTGGTACCAGGTTCTGAAACAATTCGAAATTCAACGAGAACCTGGTACCTGAAATGCATTAGGGTCCATTCTTGCAGGGACAAAAGAATTTATCGAAAAGGCAAAATTAAACCGCCAAAGACTTGGCGGTGGCATGAGACAAGCCGGAATAATTGCTGCTCCAGGAATATACGCTTTGGAAAATATGATTGAACGATTAAAAGATGACAACGACAAGGCTAAACAATTGGCGGAGAAGCTATCTTCAATAGAAGGTCTATTCATTAACTTGATTGATGTACCAACAAATATTATATCAGTCACTATACATCATAATGAAATGGATGCCGATAAACTAATCAATGAACTTAGAGGAAAAAGAATAAAAGTGAAAAAGATAGGGACAAAAAAGATTCGAATGATTGTTCATTATTTGATTACAAATGAACATATTGATTATGTCGTCAGTAGGTTTAGGGAACTATTGGAGGGAAAGGGATAACGAAAGATATCATACAAATGATTTAAGATCTTTTAACTTCTCTTGAAGGTTTATTTTTGGTATAATAGGAATATAATAAAAGAGAGAAGCGCAAGCTACTTCTCCCTGCAACCTCTACCGTCAGGGTGGTGGTTGTCAAAGAATTTTTATTTACTTCGAAAACCACCCTTTTGCTTGCGACGGCGCTGGGTGGTTTTCTTGTATTCTAGAATGTGTATCCGAAAGATATGTGCGCTTATTGCGCGAACCATTCCCTTCAGGACTTCCCGTAGAAATTCAAGAAATGTTTCCATGATTATCACCTCCCTTCCAAAAAGGAAAGAAGAGGGACAACCAACCACCCTAACAATATCTGGTTGCACACAATCATTCTACCATAGTAAGATTAATATGAACATTAAGTTACATATAAAAAAAGGGGGTTCAATTAGTCACCCATACAGACTTCAACTCATTGATAGTAACATGTGCAGACCCCGAGACCTTCCTTCTATCCACTATTTCTGTCGCTTAAACTGATCTAAGGTACTTCCAATCTCATCCTTCCACTCTTTCCACCCATTTGCTCTTCTTGCCAAGACTACACCATCAGCCGCACTTAGTGAATGTATCAGGTTCCTAAACAAATTGAAATTCAATTAGTGAAGGGTACAAGGTTCTTATACAATTCAAAATTCAATGTGAGCCTGGTACCAAAAATTTTGTCCAGCTGCCTTTGCAATAATGTAAGACCTTCATCTAATAATGGTGGGTGCATTGTCAGTACATTTTCAATTTGTTTTAGATAGCAAGTCATCCCTTCTCCGTATACCGACACACCGGAAACCCGCCGCACCCATAAAACTTCCCATTTCGTCCTGCTTTCAAAGTCATAGCTGCCCCGCATTTCGGACACTCCTTGGTTGTCGAAGATGAATGTGAAGTGACAGGGCTAACAGCTTTGGCTACCGGGATACGACTCTTTCCTTGCCTGCTTCCCGTTGCATTTCTTGTCGTGTCTCTATGCTTTTTCTTCAGTGCTTTCTTCTCTTTATTATCTGTGACATTCAGCTGCTCGATTTTCTTGCCAATATCTTTCAATTCCGCTTCGCCAATGGACTTCTCCCTATTTTGAAAAAATCGCTGGAAGTTCAAAAGGTACCATGTTTTAAAACAATTCAAAATTCAATGAGAACCTGGTACTCGAAATTAGGCTCCTCATCCTGCAATGTCAAAAACACCGGGATGATTTTATATCCAGCATAAGCCGTTCGAACAAACTCGATGTATTCTTCAAGCTGCCCTTCAGATTCGGTGGACCAAAACTTGTTTTCAATCAAAACCGCCACTTGATGCAAGTGGGAAACAGCTAATAAATCGATTCGCTTCCGATTAGATGTCGCCAACTCTTTAAATACAACAAGGTCATGGTAAGAATGACGGCTCAGTTGAAGTACATCATAATTAGCAATCTTGTCTTCATCCTCATAATTAGCAGGATTGACAAAAACTTTTGCCATAAGCTTCTTAATGAAATATGAACCCAAATCATGATTCTGGCCCGGATCCATCAACCACGCCAATACATTGGAATGTCGGATTTCATAATTATCTACTTGCAGAACTTTAAATGGATTAAAACGGTTGAAGTGGTTATGTAAATAAGTGAATTGTTTGGAAAGGGAATTGGTTGTAAAGACCAAGAAATATCTCTATACTAAAGATAACAGGCATATAATTGGTTTCAATAACCAATCTAAAAAGGACCGCCTAATGCTGTGAACATTAAGCGGTCTGTAATAGCAGGTTCCCTTCAAGGGGGATCAGCCCGAGGTGAAATAATCCATCCTATGCGAGCTAGACACTCAAGGATGGATTATTTTTTATGGGTTAAACGACAATATAGCTACAATCAATGCTGCGAGTGTAAACGTGCGAGGTACCAGGTTCTAAAACAATTCGAAATTCAATGAGAACCTGGTACGTGAAATGTTGCAAACTAAGAAAACGCTGCACCAATCGCCTATCATTTAATACTTATACATTTTTTTGTGATTTGGCAAATATTTTTTCGCACAGCTTCCCATTTTACAAGTATCTACTTACTTTTCCATAAATTTCTCCAACTCTTCACATGATAGTTGATCAGGAGTTATTCCTCGTTGTTCACAATAGTTAAATAGGGCCCTAACCTTAATACGCGGCTCGTCGTTATCCTTCGGAATTGCAAATACTCCGTCAGGGAATTGACCTTCAAAATTTTCGTCGTCTTTTCGTAACATTTTATCATTCACCTTTTCAAGAGTATTCCCTTGTCCACCCGCTTAAAGATGAAGGTTACCCCTCATCCTCCAAGACTCGCTACGGGCGAATGGCTAATTCTTACCCGGCGGGAATCCCACCCGCTATATGCTGCAACTTTGCTCGGTCGCTCAACCTGGTACCTGAAATCTAATCTTTGCCATATATTTTTCATACGCCATGTCACCTTTTTTAGTATTACACGTTAAACAAGCACAAACGCAGTTTGCAATCGTGCTAAGCCCGCCTTTTGACCTTGGCAGCTTATGATCAATAGTATCTCCATACTTTCCACAATAGTGGCATGTAAGTTGATCACGTTCTAAAATAATCGACTTTAGGAGTCTTCTATGATAAAAATGATGAATGAGCGTACTATGATAGATTCCCGCAGCGCCCTCTTCCACTAACCTCTTTGCTTTTTCATAGCTTACGACACTTTTATATTTACGATTATTCAAGTCACGACCTCGGATCGTGATGTCACTGCTTTCATCGAGCGCAGATGTGTCATAACTATATGTCTGAAGGGGTTCAATAGTCCTTTCATGCCTGCGCTCTTTGCAATCATAGCAGTACGACTTTCTTTTTCCGCCGCTTTTCTTTCTTCCGCCTCCTGATGGGAATTTCATCTTATGTTTAAGTTCATTGCATATTTTGCATTGTTTATAGAGAGTGCAGAAGTCGCCTACGGAAACCCCCACTTCATCACCTCCGGCCTGGTTTTTATTAAAATAAAAATGTAGGGTAATAACTACTTATACGGAATACACGTCTTACAAACCAAGTGATTGCGATGCACCGATAAAAGGTATAAAGATAGGTCTTAAAAAACGAAGTGTGCCAGGTACTAAAATAATTCGAAACTCAATGAAAACCTGGTACACCAAATGCACTCTATTTTAAAATACAGAGTATTAATCAAAGTAGATCTCATAGTTTTTCACAATAAACATTTTAACGCTGGCTTTAATATCAATTTCTCGTAAATCACTTGAACTCATCAACTCAAACAATCTTAATCGATTCAAGAAGGGTTGAAGTTTCTCCGTCCTCAACAATTCAACTATTAATTTAACTTGCTCTCTCTTCTTCCTGCTTTCGCAATCTGGATTTTCAAGGATGGTTCTAACAATTCCCAGTAAAATATCAGTAAGTTCCACCCCAATTTCTTCGCCTTTCTTCCTGTAACCACATTCGTGAACGTAGAATGGCTCGCCGCGATAAAGAGCATGAATATTTAATTGTAACTTCATACTCTCTGCCAAATTTAAGGATACATATTCATTTGCATGTTCAATATATAAAGTAGATCGGATTGGACTTGAAGGGTCATACCCCCTTAGTAATCCATACATGATTCTTTCAGGTAATTTCGTGCATAACATATTCGTCATTATCTCATTGCCCTTCTTATCTGGATCAAATGTGCTAAACTTTTTTTCTTGAATAATTAGGTTCTGTCGGGAATAACGAATGATATTAAGCTGTCCAAATGGCGCAAGGGAAGATGCGATATCGAAAAGCAGCAGAATACCCTCCCTCTGCTTATAGTCCCCTTTGTACTCAGACCAGTGGTATCTGTAGGATTCATTTAATCGATGTAAAGAGAGAAATTGATTACTAAAGTAGATTCTACTTGGCAAAGATAGGCCACCCATTAGTTGGATTTTATCAGTTTTCGTTTTTCCGCTTTCATCAAAAAATATAGTCAAATCGGTGTAGTTTTCAAATTGTTTGTCCAAAAATTCTTACCCCCTTGACACAAATACATAATTCATTCATAATTAGGGTACGTTAAATAAGGAATGTATCTACTCGTGGCGCTTAGTTCACGCGTAATACACTCTACGTAAGGAACTGACGGCGTTTAGCTCGTCCGTTCCTTTTTATTTGTTTCTCACCCTGTTTTTTTGAAATTCTTTCAAGAACTGTCCAAATTCCATTAGTCTGCGCTATATCTTTACTAAAACCATCACTTATCCAAATTATCGATAGCATAGTCAGCCTCTTCTTTAGTGAATTTTTCCCCATATGGAGAAGTCAGTTGATCCCTTATAGCTTCAGGAGACATATTCATCGTATCTTGATATGTCTTAGCTTTTTCTAAGGCATTTTTGTTGTAATCTGATATCAAGTTATCGATTGCAAATTGGGCCTCTTCATCAGTAAACTTTTCGCCATATTCTGAAGCAAGCTGGTCATAAATCCCTTGCTTTGACATATGCATTGTTTTTGAATAAGTTGCGGCTTTCTTTAATGCATTACTTTTCCAATCATACTCAAAATTATCCATTGCATATTGAGCAGCTTCCACTGAAAACTTCTCTCCAAATTCTGAAGTCAACTGCTCGTAAATTGAGTCTTTGGACATGCTCATGGTTTTAGCATAAGACTCTGCTTTACTTAACGCTGACTTAAACTCTTTAGGAACATCATCTTGGACTTCTGAAACTTCGTCTGCCTCTTCCAGTTCTTCCTCTTTTTCTACCTTCTCTTCTTCCGGCTTTTCTTTCTTATCTCCTACACTAACAGCTACTTTCTCTTCTTCTTTTTTTGCATTTGATTCAAGTTTATCCTCCTCGCCGCCGCCAGTAGTAATAGCTATGACAAAGATAATTGCAATTATCCAAACCCACCACTTCTTGTAAAAAGGTTTTTTCATTCTTTTCTGCTCTTTCATCTCCCATACCTCCTAAATTTGTTTTCCTAAAGCTTTAAAAATGGAACTAGCATTGAATCAACGCAACCATTTGAATCTACTTTTTCCACATTATTCCCACTAATTCAATAGTATCATACCGCATGTAATATATCCTATATAAATGAGTAATATTACTTATTTGGTAATTATTCAAACTCCTCCAATTTCCCCACTATGTTAAACAATAAGAGAACACACAAAAGGAGAGACACCACATGCCAATATACAATAAACTTGTATGCGACCTAACCCCACAAATCATCGAACGGGATTGAGAAGACGTGTGTGACATAACTGGATGACGTGAAATACATAGAAGAAGTCAACCGGAAGAGGCAGTAGAGGAGCTGGCCGATTTGCTGGAGGTACTTGCGGCTGCGAAGTTCCACGAAAAGACTGTCAAGGATTTAGAAGCCGTGCGTGGGGAGATGGCGGCGAAACGTGGAGGATTTGAAGAGCGCATTACATGGTGGAAGTGAACGATGACTAAGCCGCGGCTGGTGACCCGGAATCTGTTAGCTGATTTGAAGCGCCTAACGGCTGAAGTCGACACGATTTACTGGATGACCGCATTTGTCATGAAATCCGGTGTGAAGGAAGTGCTCCCCACTCTCAAGGAAAGGGTACCGGGTTCTCCAAGACGTACCATTTTGTTGACGTCAACAAGTTGGTCTAAAACCCCATTACCGCTGGTTTTACAAGCAGATTTTGCTTTTTCAATAACTTTAATGAAGTTTCTCCATTCTTTGTACCGAAGAACAATTTGCAAATCCCTTGCAAACCAAAAATCCTCACCATACTCAATTACATGCTTGTATTGCTCAAAGGTATGTTCACTATCTTTTCAATGTCTGCCATACAAAATCCCCCTTATGTTTATAGCAGTCGTTAATATATTGACTAAATTTTAACACAATTAGAACATATGTTCAAGCAAGCATACATGTCCTTTAGTAACCAAGCATATAGTCTATTGTACGCAGTACCATACATTAGATAGGGGGAGAGTATATGAAGTTTGGTCTTATTCCGAAATTGTTGCTTGGTCTTGGTATCGGTATTTTGATAGGAATCTTTGGCCCTGACTGGATGATCCGATTTACGGAAACCGGAAGTATGCTATTGGGTAACCTCATTAAATTCTTTATTCCTTTAATCATTTTTGCGTTTGTTGCGGCAAGTATTGCAGAATTTGAGACAAAGGCTGGAAAGCTATTAAGTTTCACGATCGGGATTTCATATTTGGATACGATAATAGCTTGTGGACTTGCTGCAGCGGCAGCCTATTTAATTATCCCGAATTTTGCTATACAGGCTGGCCAGGTCGTTGAAAGCATTGCAATTGGTGCACCTTTTGTCACCCTCGATATCCCGCCACTGATGAACATTATTTCGGCTTTGGTATTGGCGATTATTATCGGAATGGCTTCTACATGGGGGAAAGCACCAATCCTTTCTGGTGCTGTAATTGAATTTAGAAACGTAGTCGAGCGTGTCATTCAAAAATTCATCATTCCAGTTCTCCCTATTTTTATTGCTTGTATTTTTGCAGGTATCGCTGCGAAGGGTGCATTGTTTGGAACGATTTCGGTCTTCGGTAAAATGCTTGTCTTAATTGTAATCATGCAAGTTATTTGGCTGATCATTGAGTATACGCTGGCAGGAATGATTTCCAAGCAGAATCCGTTGGTTGTTTTTAAAGCAATGCTACCTGCCTATTTCACGGCATTTGGAACAATGTCGAGTGCTGTTACAATGCCAGTTTCCCTTAGACAAGCACGGACAATTCCGTTCATCAATAAAAAGATTGCAGATTTTGTTATGCCACTGACAGCAAACGTTCACCTTTCAGGCGCTGCAATGACGTTAACTATAAGTGCAATCACAGTAACTCTCTTAACAGGTGGCGAGCTACCCCCAGTCGGACTGATCATCTCTTTCATTCTAATTCTTGGTGTAATTGAGGTTGGGGCTGTAGGTGTGCCAGGTGGATCTGCTTTGGCTGCAATCGGAATATTACAGTCCACCCTTGGATTCGGTGATGAAGCGATTGGCCTAATGTTAGCGCTGTTCATGATTCAAGATAGCTTCGGGACAGCTACAAATATTACAGGTGACGGCTCAATCCTTATGATCATCAACCGATTTTTCGGAAAGGAAAAAAACGGAAGTCAGGAATCTACAAGTTCAACTGACATCGAGAGTGAAACCGTATGATCGTTGAGGAAATTGATCTTCGAAGTGATACCGTTACCCTACCGAAACCCCAAATGATGGAGGCAATCGCAAACGCTACACTTGGGGACGACATTATGGGGGAAGATATTACGGTAAATGAATTAGAAAGAAAAGCCGCCGACCTATTAGGCATGGAGGACGCAATGCTCGTCCTATCCGGCACCATGGCAAATCAGATTGCGATAATGGGATTTTCAACAAGGGGGCAGGAAATTATCCTTGGAAGCGAATCTCATATCTACAATTTAGAAGGAGCCGCAATATCAGCGTTATCACAAGTGCAAGCAAGGCCTATTCATGTAGAGAATGGATATTTCGATCCCGAGCTTGTAGAGTCCTCTATTTTTAGGGGCGATATCCAAAGGGCTAAAACAGCATTAATTTCTTTGGAAAATACGTACAACTTAAACCTTGGACAAATTGTTACCCTTGAAAACATGAAAGAGATTCAAGAAGTCGCGAAGCAATACGGGTTACCTGTGTATCTTGACGGAGCGAGAATTTTTAACGCTTCAGTAGAGTTAGGAGTACAACCGTCAGTGTTATGCAAGTATGTAGATGCCGCTCAATTTTGCCTCACAAAAGGATTAGGTTGTCCATTAGGATCCATTCTTGTAGGGACAAAAGAATTTATCGAAAAGGCAAAAATAAACCGCCAAAGACTTGGCGGCGGCATGAGACAAGCCGGAATAATCGCAGCTCCCGGGATTTACGCTTTGGAAAATATGATTGATCGATTAAAAGAGGACAACGATAAGGCAAAACAATTGGCGGAGAAGCTATCTTCCATAGAGGGGCTCTTCATTAATTTGAATGATGTACAAACGAATATTATCTCGGTTACTATACTTCAAAGTGAAATGGATGCCGATAAACTAATTAATGATCTTAAAGAAAAAAGGATAAAAGTGAAAAAGATAGGGTCGAAAAAGATTCGGATAATTGTCCATTATTTGATTTCAGATGATCAGATAGATTATGTCGTTAGTACTTTTAGGGAACTACTTGAGGGAAAAAGATAAGGAAAGATGCCACATAATTATATATTGTGTTGTGCACGGTGGTGGAACATAAAATTGATGGGAACCTGGTATTTAAATTGAAAATAGTACCAGGTTCTTAAACAATTCGAAATTCAATAAGAACCTGGTACCAAAAATTATGTAGTTAGTACTTTTAGGGAACTAATGGAGCGTGAGGGTAAAGAAAGGTGCCGCACAATTATATAATTCTATGTGTTGTGCACGGTTATGGAATTATTTTAAAATTGCTGGGATTCTGGTATTGAAATGGTGAATGGTGCCGGGTTCTGGAATAATTCGAAAACATGGGACTCAAATGATTTATAATCTTTTCACTTCTCTTAAGGGTTTATTTTAGGTATAATAGGAATATAATAAAAGAGAGAAGTGCAAGCAACTTCTCCCCGCAACCATAACCGTCAGGATGTTGGTTGTCAAATTAAGTTATTTTCTTCGAAAACCACCCTTTGGCTTGCTACGGCGTAGGGTGGTTTTCTTGTGTTCTAAAACGTGTATCCGAAAGAAATATGCGCTTATAGCACGCACCACTCCCTTCAGGACTTCTCGTAGAAATTCAAGAAATGTTTCCATGATTATCACCTCCTTTCCGAAAAGGAAAGAAGAGAGACAACCAACCACCCTAACAATATCCGGTTGCACACAATCATTCTACCATAGTAAGATTAATAAGAACATTAAGTTACTAACGAAATGAAAATTAGGGAACCAGATTCTAAAACAATTTGAAATTCAATGAGAACCTGGTACCCGGAAATGATTGTATTAAATCAAGTTATTATTTTTAATCTTTATCAAAAAGGGGTAAAAGAAATGTCTATGATTATGCAAAAGTATATTGATTTATCTCCTACTGCTGATTTCCTTACAGATAAGGTGATATTGTCTCAGGCTTGGAAAAAATCAAATTCTTATATTCGGAGAGCAAATTGGTATGCCGATATTCTAGAGCTTGATAAAACAACCATTCAGATTGAACGTTTGCTAGGCGAGTGGGGATCTTCTTTAAATGATGACTTTACGACACATCCTTTAAAATGTATACCTGCACCCAAAAACCAAGAATGGCATTTTGTCAAAATGCCTTCAGACAGCCAGGAATTGTGGAAGATAAAAGATAAGGATTCAAAAAAGGATGAATCAGACTATTTAAGACCTTTAGCCCATGTTTCTATACGAGACCAAACTCTTTCCACTGCAGTGATGATGACCATGGCGAATTTAATAGAAACTGCTCAAGGGTTTTCGGAAGAGCAAGACTTTTTAAAGGCACAGAAGAAGAATGTATATAGCTACGGAAACCGTTTACACTGCAATTGGACCACCGATCAAGAAGAAAAGGATATAGCAATATTTTCATGGGGAAACTCTAAAACATACAGACAATACTTCGAAGACTATAAATTGTTCCTAAAAAGGCCAAGGCAAATATGTGAATTCTATTCTTCTTTAGGTACTTCCGATGAAGAGTTGTACATAATAACTTTTGATATTAAATCGTTCTTCACTGTTATTGATACTGACGCATTAGTAAACATATTACATAAGATAGCAGAAGAAGCCAACATGCAATTTGATAAAGATTTAGTTAGTAAGATATTTACTTGGAAATGGGAGAACACTAATGGAACAGTAACAGAACAATCTTTGGGTTTACCACAAGGTCTAGTAGCGAGTGGCTTTCTTTCCAATGCCTACTTATTGAATTTTGATATTTCAATCGGGGAAATGATTAATAATGATGAACTAAATGCAAATTTAAAAATACGAGATTACTGTCGATATGTTGATGATTTGTCATTTGTAGTTGAGTCTTCCGAGGAAGCAGATTATCTTAAGAAGCTATTGAGAGAAATAATTTCCGATAAATTGTTGGCTCACGTTAAGAATATTGGAACAACAAAGGAATTAGAGCTAAATGATAAAGTTACAATCACGAATTACGCTCAAGCATCGACATTATCTAGTCTATCAATTATTATGGAAGATACTCAAAGAGCTATCAGTGTTACACCGACGGTTGAATCGCTAAAAAGTGCATTTGATAGTTTACAAAGCCTATTGGAGCTCTCATTGCAATTAACCCCCAATTCTGAAGTGCATAATGAACTTGAATTGTCATTTATTTCAAAGCCGAAGCTTGATGTGAGAGATGATACTATGCAACGCTTCGTTGCAACTCGCATGGATAAAGTGCTGAGAATGCAACAATCGATGGTCACTGAATTGAAACCAGCTCAACAGGACCATGAATTCGAGGCTACTGCACGCAGATTGATTGCATGCTGGGCAAAAAACCCTTCATTACACAATCTACTTAAGATTGCTTTGGATCTGTATCCTGACCCTAAGTTGCTTGTACCTGTCCTGGACGCTATACGCTTGAAATTGAATAACAAAAAAGGAATCCCCGACAGTGAAAATTACGTAGCAAAGTATATAGCAGCAGATTTATTATTCGCTGCTGCTAGGTACTTAGGAAAAAATAGCCGTAGCTATTATCCGCTCAAGGCGGATGTTAACGACTTCCAAGAAGAGTTGGCAGTCTTTGCTAAAGAGGTCTTAGATAATCATGAAGATTGCTGGTACATGGCACAATCAGCAGTTATCTATTTGATTTCAGTTGGTCATAATGATATCAATTTGAAAAACGAAGATAAAATGATTGAATATAAATGTCTAATTGATTGTGCGAATTACAGAATCCCTAGTACGAATACAACTAGTATACACGATCAGCTTTCAATGGCTTTAATTATTCAGCACATTAAGTCCTCGCCTAAGAGGTTTAACTCATGGTTTGTCAAATGGATAAACAACATTGAAGAAGAGTTTCATGAAGAGATATACAATTTATTATTAATAACGGATGCAAATATGTTGCACAATTTATATACCTCAATCCAATCTAAGAGATTGCTTATTAAAATTGATAATATCATGTCGAAAAGCGCTACTACGTTCTTAAAGAATCTTTCAAAGAAAGAAATTAATCTGGTACGAAATAAACCCATCAGCCTGCTAAGAGTAATTATGTCTGACAATAATCCTTTTGAACAAGAGAATGCTCTTCTATTATTAATAAAGGAACTCTTGCAACCTAAAAATATTAAAGCTATACAAGATGGAGCAGGCGTTATTGATTTCAATATAAGTTGCACAGATTGGAGGAATATTAACAATCTTGAAAGCAATATAAAGATTGAACTTGGTAATGACAAGTTCACAATAGAAAAAAGCATCCCTGAGTGGGTGCCTAAAGAAAGAATGTGGATTTATTCACTTGGGAAAATACTTAGATCTTGTTTAACAGGTGAGTATGATTATACAACAACCCAATTTCTAATTCAGGAAGAGCAAGACAGCTATCGTGGTATTCGTTCAACAAGCTATACTAGAAGGTTCGGCATTAATAATATGCCAAAAGGTTTATTCGATGATCACTTTCCTGTCACTCCATGGTTATCAGAGTTGCTCTTAAAATTACTTCAGTGGCCGGGTATCGAACTAATAGATAGGTCTATTTCGCAAGCGTCCATAGAAACTGCTGCAAGTCTCAATAAGCTGATTAATAAACGAATTAAATTTCAAAGAGAGATTTTCGGTAAGTTATCAAATACACCTAGTTACGTTATCCCAGTTAATAGTGATCCTGATAAAGCGGGTGATTCCCTTAAAATAGCAATCGCACAAACGCTATTTCCTAAAATAACGGATATAAATACTAAAGATCCGGAAAATTGGTCGAAAAATGATCGAAAAACACACCGAAGACACTTAGCTGCTATGTGTAATTTAATTCGCGCTCAAGCATCAACAACCAATCTAACCGATAATGAAATCACAAAAAATAAAATTGATTTAATTATCTTCCCTGAGCTATCTATACATTTGGATGATCTTGATTTGTTGGAGAGTTTATCACAAGAAACAGGGGCTTGTATCTTTGCAGGTCTAACTTTCATAAGTGATAAAAAGTCGGGTGAACTGAGAAATCAAGCTCTATGGCTTTTGCGGGATGATAGAAAAAGCGGAAGACAATTTAATTATATTTATCAAGGAAAAGCAAACGTGACTGAGGCAGAATCTCAGATGAATATAAAGGGACACCGCCCCTACCAGATACTTATTGAAATGACAGACGGTAATAATAATAAAATACGAATTTCTGGGGCAATATGTTATGATGCAACAGATTTGGCATTAGTCTCTGATTTACGAGATATATCCGATATCTTTGTAGTATCTGCTTTGAATAAGGATATTCAAACTTTTGACAATATGGTTGCTGCATTGCAATATCACATGTATCAACCTGTAATCTTAGCTAATTCAGGTGAGTTTGGTGGCTCAACAGCACAAGCCCCATATACGAAACATAATAACATCATCGCCCACTTGCATGGAAATCAACAAGTTGGTATCAGTATTTTTGATTTAGATGCTAGTTCTTTTAAAACAATAAAAAGTAGGAAGTTAAGTATGGAAGTAAAAACACATCCGGCAGGCTATAAGGGAAGGCTATGGGACATGACTTAGGGTATTTTTATTATCATAAAAAGCAGCAGCCATCACTTTAGATGGCTGCTGCTTTTTATCTTTACTTCCTCACCCAACCCCCAAAGCCTTAAACACCGCATCAATCGGATCGGCATAAAACACCGGCTGCACTTTGACCAATAAATCAGGTGGAACTGTCTGCAAGTCCATTACAGATGAAGCAGGAATCAAAACTTTCTTCGCCCCTGCATCGACACATACTTGCAATACGTTCGCAAACTCTTCTACTTTTGCAATCGTACCGCCGACGGTCATATTGCCAATCACAACGGTGCTTTCTTGAACAGGCTTATCCAATGCCCCCGAACATAGCCCGATTAGTTCAGCAATCGCCAGTTCGTCCGTCAGTCCAATACCTTGAAGGTCACTGATATGCATGAGGTAATCTTTAGTTTTCGTACTAATTGCATTGCTGATACTTTTGCTGTTCGCTGTGAAGTAACGGAATGCCGTATCCAGGCTTTCCCTTGCCTCACGGGAGGAACTGACCCCAGACTTATCGAACTTCCCTGTTCCACTCACAACCTGGTTTTCAAGCTTGTACACGCCAATCATGCCTGAGTTGCCATGTCCGACCACATAGACATGTCCTGGCTTGCCCATGCCTTCTGGGATAAGTTTTCCGCCCCCTTGTTCTGGGACAGAGACATATTCTTCTTGTAATGATTCCTTATCAATATAAGAGAACATGACATCGTAAAACTCCATACCACCTATCTTCTTAAGCTGTTCTTTGACACGACGGCGACCTTCCATTGCGTACTGGATGATTTCTTCGATGTCTTCTTTCGTGTATTCTCCGTTTGGATAAATGAGCTTTACCATACCCGATACCGTCTTGCGAACAGCTACTGTATCCCGTTGATTCAAGTTGTTGCCAAGCTTGAAATACTTATCAATGGAATCCGCAAAGGACCGTTTCCTCATCTCCCTGAAATATTCAGCGATATAATCGACGATGAATCCGTACTTGTCCGTAAAGAAGTCGGGTCTCATTTTCGGAATTTCCCAACCTGGCATATAGTAATGCATCCGATCGAAGAACGCCGTATCATTTGCCATTTCCTCTGGGAACGGGGCAAATAGATGGGATGTTTTTAGCAATACATCCACGCTTTGGTTAATGTTTCCGACAAACACCATGGATGCAGAAGCATTTTTCTCTTCTTTTCCCCTCGCAAATGAACCTGATGCCATATAGTCCTTCATAATTTGGATGCCATCTTTATCTTTAAAGCGGATACCCGCTACTTCATCAAAGGCGACGCAATCCCACATACCGACAAGTCCAATCTTTCGTGTAGACATGTTGTAGAAAAGATTAGCAACGGTAGACTGACCACCTGACACTAAAATAGAGTTCGGCGAAATCTCTTTGTACACATGCGATTTCCCTGTCCCACGAGGTCCAAGTTCACACATGTTATAGTTATTTTCGACAAGCGGAACAAGTCGTAGCAAAAGATGCCACTTCACCCGTTCCTCCAATTGCGTCGGTTCCATCCCGGTCGAACGGATTAACACATCAATCCACTCATCCTTCGTAAACTGTCTTCTACCTTCAAACACCTCATTGATATCCATATTGGGCATTTGAATCGGCTGCAGGCTACCTACACTAAATGGATTCATTACCCGCACTTCTTCATCATAAAAGTAATCAATCTTTACCATGCACCAAATGCCGCCAACTAAAAGCTTGTCGTACTCTTTTACAAAATTTGAAGCGATTGGAACACCTTTTAGTCCAAGATTCGAAAACTCTGCTTCATACGTATCTATTTTCGGATTCAAAGCGACTGTAACTTTGTCTATTATGGTGTACTGGCCCAACTCACGAATTCGCGACTTAATTTTTTCCGCCTCATCTGGCCGGACAAAGTTATCTGAAAGGATTTTCTTAACACGCTCAACACCTTCTTGGATACTATCTTCATCATCCGTAGCTGCATACATGCCAAGCAAATATTCAAGGACGTAGACAGGGACGTTCGCCCCTTCTTTAATCAGCTTTGTCAAGTCTTTACGGACGACACGACCTGCAAATGCTTCATTCAACTTTTTATCGAGATCCAACGTCAGAGTCCCCTCTAATCGTTCTTCCATGCTTACACCCCCTCACTCAAAAATCAAAATCACTTACAATTCCTAAGTTGATGGAAAACGGAACTTTTTCCGTAATAACACCTGTTTCTGTATCTTTTACAATTAAGTAATAGGTTTTGTTACGATCGTATGAAATATTTTTCAATACAAATTGAATTCTAAATGTCCGTTCGGCTGGATTATCAAATGAACGATCCCCAATAATTCTTTCTTCATTTGACAGCACATTTCCTTTGTCGTCTGCCATACAAATTACAACTGTACGAGGAATCCTCTTATCTTCCACTTTTTCCGTTTGGAAGAAATCTAAGTTGAAAATGCTATTCGTAATTTTGCGTGTCGTGCTTGTAAGCTTAACATCAACCTTTTGAATAGCTTGCGAACCTTTTTGTCCCGCCCGCTTATTTTTGAATGAAACTAACGGAACAACAACTTCCTGCAAGCTTGCCCCACCATGCACAAAGTTCACGCCAGTGCCTTGTATTCGATTACGAATCGTTCCATTCGGTACATACGCCGTTAAGCCATGTTCGTTTTTCACAACGGAAGATAAGTTAATCGCCAGTTGTCCTGAAACATCACGTTTTTCTTGTGACAACACATAACGACGTTTCACTTCAACCGCATCCACTATTTCATTGCCAATCTTATCGCTCTCTTCCAGTGCATCTCGCTGATAAAGGAAACCATGATCGGCAGTAATATAAATGTTCGTTCCACTCAAATCATCCCGAATGATTTTCACCAAATCGTACAATTGATTTAAAGCTGTTTCCACCGCATTAAACGTGTACATTTCTGTTGAAGCCTTGTCGCCCATCGCATCAATCGTGTCATGATAAATATAAACAAGCTTCTTCCCTTTAAACGTCTCACGTCTGCCTGCCTTATTCATTGCAAGCACGTCTTGGAAATGAACAGCGATGCTTTCGTCTACAAATGACTCAATGATTTTCTTACGATTTTCAAGCCCTGCTGAATCTTTTCCATCAACAAGCACCCGACCATTTGCATCAAAATCTAAACTACGGTGTGGAAGCAATGAGGCCATTCCAAGCTTAGTGACTGATGGCACAACCCCAAGAATCGTCTGCATGTCACAGACACCCATCGTTTCAGAGTTCAACCGCTCTGCAAGTTCAACTCCCACTTCATATCTCATCGCATCCGATATGATTACAAAGACACGATCGCCATTTCGAATATGCGGTGCGACGATGGATGAATAAAATGCTTGTTGATTTTGTACACCAGGAAGCGACCATTCCTCGGTCATTTCTGCTTTCACCGCTTGCGACCAGTGCGAACTCAACTCTCCCATAAACCAATTCGTATACAGATATTCCACAAGCTCTTTCAACTTCTTCAATAATTCGTGGTTGCTTTCCTCATCGTACGCAATGTAAAACTTGCGGTAGTATGTATCCATGACGTGATATTCCTTACGATACTCTTCGTACAGGTCGAATGCCCGCACTTGTGGAATGCCTTGCTGATGTTCTTTATGGAATTCATGCATCATAACCGTATAATAGAGGGCTTCGTATACGGATGCATATTGATTGTAGTAATGTTTCGCCCGTCTTAACTTAATAAGTTTTGTATATTCCTCATAATCTTCCAGCTTCTCCATCAAGCTATTGGCAATGTGAATGATGATCGCTTTGTCGATATATGGGAATGTATCAGCCTGCTTGAATTCATCAATAGGGACAGATTGCAATATACTTGGAAGTTGGATTTCTCGTTCAACCATTTCTGCGTTTTCATCAAAAATCGTGTAATCCGTTTTGTGGTGCATCCAATGGTCAATGAACACCAATGCATTCGCTTTATTCCGCTTGGCAATAAAATCTTGCACAGACGTTAAATACTCTTCACCCACAGAATGATTGAACGCCGTCACAGTTAAATGAAAGAACAGCGTCTTCAACGTCTTCGTTTCACGCTCATACCCATAATGATTCGCCACATACGTCCAAAATACGTCAATATCAAAGAATCGCTCCATAAGCGACAAATACTTGTTGTCGTTATCATCCAGCGTATCCATTAGCACTGTTTTTAACACTGCTTCAAAATCAGTTGTATTCACGTTGCAAAGAACACTCATGATTGCCAATTCAATCGTTTCCTCTGTATAAGATTCGATGCCAAATGCCTTAAATTTTCGGAACCGCTCTTTATTATTAAAGAATCGTTCATGCTCTTTAACAGTCGCCCTAAGTGATGGGTCAATGTGAAGCTCACTCAAAAGAAGTGACACTCGATCCGCAAAAAACGTCTTTGAATACAACACCGTATCCGCCAGCCAGTTATCCTCTACACCTAACTCCACATTCGTATAGATTAAATAAGAAGAAGTCGGATCTTCTTCCTCTAATAAATGCTTCATGTAGAATTGGTTATTATCAGATAATGTTTCGACATTAACTCCAGCAATCGCCAATTGCTCGATTTCTTCAATAAATTCTTCGTCCTTGTCCACCCAGAAGACGATTTTTCGCTGTTCTCCGTCTTTTAGCGGTTCATTGAAAATGTCTTTTAGTGCGGATTCAATTTGTCCCATGTTCATTACAATCACCTACTCTCTACAGCTATAATAAAACTAAGATTCACCAGTGAATGAAGATATATCTTTGAGGCTAATTAGTATTTCGTCAATTACAACTTATTTAAGTTTCATAGTATCCACTTAGACTTCTTCAACTTCGTATATCTGTACTATTTTTCTTATAACTTCTTTTAAATCTTCTATTACTTCTTGCGATTTGAATATTATTTCTTCTCTTAGCTCATACTTTCTTATCTTTTGTGTGTCTGCATTAAATATTTTAAAAAAGTCATAATTAAGAGCCATGTACTCAGCAGGCGACATACCTAATTCTTTTTTTAGTGGAGGTAATTGATTACTTACACCATTAATAGTTGCATGTAAAACAGAATTGTATACATGTACTAATTCTCCATATATCGGAACAAAAATATTATTATTTTCATCCACACAAACTTCACTATCATACAATTCTTCATTATTAAGGAGATTAATAATAGATTTTTTGAAATCAGTTCTTCGAATTAATTCAACTGGTAAAGCTAAATGCTCAACCTCCCATTCATTCCCATCCCTGTCCTTATTATTACTGATTCCATCAATTATACTTCCAAATATTTCTCTATATCCACTTTCAAATATCCCTACAATTTTATTTTGAGCAACAGATACTAAGTTGATTTTATTAAATTGTTGTATTAGTGAATATAATTGATTACACTTTTCTTGTAACTCCGTTGACAATCCGTACTTATATTCATTTGTAACAACTTCCTTCAAAATAGAAGCTTCTTCATTTTTAAAAACATTTAATTCAAAATTACTTATTGGATTCAGTTCATCCAGTAATGGCTGGTATATCATGTTTTTCCTTTCGATTGCTAATACTGATTTCTTTTTTCCACGAAAGTATCCAAAGAGTCCGCCACCTACTGCTCCAATTATAAGCACTGCACTACCAGACAAAACATCTGTAAGAACTGTTTCCCATTCGATTATTCCCATTAATTATTCACCCAATTTCAGTAGCTCTTACATCAAAATAAGTAACGATTACCCGATTGTCACTCTAAATATGAATGAAAGAGAAGCAAGTCCATGAACAGAAACCGCTTCTCATTCTAAGGTTATATCTTCGCCACTAACCCCTTAAACTTCTCATAATTCACTTTCACACCGTCATCCAAGTCAATCTCAATTTGCATATCCGCCATATGATGCAACAACTCATCATACGCTTTCAACTCATCAATTTTCTTATCGAGCGATTTCAATTCTTTTTTTGCATTACTGATTTCCTTAGTTGTGGAATCCCCTTCAATAATTTCAAGTAAGTCCTTCTTCTCCGCATCCAAGCGAATCTGAACTTCATGCAAATAATCAGTCCGAATACGGGAAAGCGTCGTTTTATCGTAACGGTGCATATAAATAAGACAATTAAATGCCTTTTCCTTTCCTGACGTGAACAGCCAGTAAATTGGTCGCTTCTTATATACTTGCACATGATCTTTATAGAATTCATTCAAGAAATAACGACGCAATGCTTCCCTTGCTGTTTCATTCTTTCTACGCCCAATTGCATTCGCTACAAAATCAAGATTTTCTTCAAGTGTTTCTTCACCAAACGTCACCCGAACGAAATCTACGAATCTCGTTACGATGTCATCTTCGAAATAAGCACCTTGTAAGATTGGAAGGATGTTGTCTTCGTCTGCTGGGAATGTTTTATAACGGGAGGCATTGAATTCCCCGCCAGCGTAAGTGAGACCTTCTTCATCAAGTGAATATCTACCATACGAGCAACCAATAGCATAGGAGATGAAACTTTTTATATCCTTTTCCATATCAGCCTTTCGAATCGTTACATATTTATCGTCAACTTCGGAAGCCAATTCATGCTGTAAGCCATAAATTTCTATAAAAACTTGATTTAACTTTTCTTCATTTTGCTTAAGTTCTATAAACTGATTATCAGTTTGACTTTTCCAATTTTCAAATGCGTTTTCAATTGTAAATATTTTTTCATTATTCTTTAACAAAGCATGCTGTTCAAAATCCCATGATGTTTCGTAATTATCCCAATCTCCCTTGCTAATTTGATGGTTACTAGTTGCCAATAAATCAACTATTTCATTTTGTTGAGGATTTGCTTTTATTACTGGGAACTTCGCAATTTCTCCTGATTGGAAATTTAATGTAGGATTAATTTCGGCTAAAATATATTTAAATACCGATGAATTTAATAATGCTAAAAAGTAATTTCTTTGATTTTCTTCAGTAAATAAACAACAACCACCATTATCAAATATAAATCCATCTTCGAATTTTCTTATACTAAAATTCGAAGATGTAACTGTAGACCACGTTAAGCCTGGTTTCATAAAATAATCATAATTTGCAATTACAGCAGTTGGAATTTTCCTTATTTCTTCCGCATCATTTTTCCAATCAATTATATACTCGTTATTACCGTACCATTTTCTATATTGTCCCCCTTTATTATAAGGGAACCACCTTTTACTTATTGTTTCCTCTCGAACGATTTTCTTTTTATTAATATTTAGCTTATCAAATTCAACTTCATACCATAATCTTAAAAAAAGATTATTATTTGACGTGGAATTACCTTTTCTTGGTGCCGCAATTTCACCAAGTTTAATGTTAGATTCAAAAACTTCCCTAATCTTATCGCTAAGCCAATATGCAATGGGACTCCCTGGAATTTTATTAAAATCTACTACTTTCGAACTTTTATACCTTTCATTTATTACTGGAAATGTTAGGGGTACCCCCTCCTCATTAATTTCATTAAATCTTATACACATATTCTGATTTCTGTAATTTTTAACATGGTGATTATTAATAACTACAGCAGAAGTTCCAAAATTTATTCCTAAACTGGTTCTTCCTCTGCCCTGGTACGGCATGTGAATTAATCGGGAAATAGTTTTTTCTTCTATTATTTTTTCTCTCAACTTCTCGTAACTTGATAGAAACATCCAACTTTCCATAGTAATCATGGAAATATATCCGTACTCTGTAGCAAGTTTGTAAGATCTTTCAATAAAAGCCGCAAATAGGTCTGCTTTTGATTCTTTATAATACTTATCGAGGTATTGCGTAAGCTTTGCATTCATGCCACTTCTCCCCATGTAGGGTGGATTAGTACACACAACATCATAATTTCGGCTTAATAATAGTGATTGCTTAAGTAGTAGTGGTAGTTTTTCTTCTACTATTTGTTTGTCAACCATCTCAACGAGATCAGCCTGTTCCCCTTTATAATCTATAAATCGCTGTTCAATAAATCCATACTCTACTAGTCCCACACTTAATAATGAGCCATACTCTTTTGCGTCTAAAAATGTGTTTTGAATAGTTTGAAGTGCATCTTTAATTTCATTGTTATTACCAGATATATTCTTAATCATCTCGTCTGTTAGCCAATTGCTTTCTTGCACTGCACAAATATTTGGTTGAATTGCTTGTCTAAAAATCCTTCGAGATTTCTCTCTTGCTTTCATCATGACTGCAAATGATGATAATTGAACTGCACGATCATCAACATCCAATCCGAAGAGATTTTTTTCTAAAATTAGTTGAGGGATTTCATTTTCCATATAACCTTTTTCAAGATACATGTCGTAGAAAACATCAAACGCATATACAAGAATATGCCCACTTCCACAACAAGGATCAAGGAACGTAATTTCTTCGGGATTTACATTTTTATATCTTATTTCATCGAGTTGCTTGATAACCTCTTCTTCTTGCCCCGCTTCATCTAAATAATATTTCCATTCAGATTTCAATTGACTTTCAGGATAACTATCAAGCCAAATGCGTCCCAATGAGTTTTCTACCATGTATCGAACAATCCAATTCGGTGTAAAAAGCTGTGTGGCCGCAGGTAGTGTATCTTTCGTAATTTTGATATTCTTTTTCAGATTAGCAAATACTTCATCTTTTTCTTCCGAAATATAATATTGATAAAGCCACCCGATAATCTCAACCTTTTCCCAATTACTCTCTGGAATAACTTCCATATCCGTCATTTTACGAACGAAAGAATCCGTTCCAAGCAATCCTTCTGGAAAGAGGATTTCCGTATAATCCTCAATTGTCTCGAACATGAATGGCATGTAGCGGTTTAAATCGTTACAATGCATTTTGATCAGATATTTGAAAAGCTCGTCTGTCTCATTATTCATTTTCAAGTCGTAAACTTTTTCTTTATCTAAGTCAAGATCCAGTGATAATGCTTCTTTCATCATATCTGGCTCGGCACTGCCTGAATTTGAAGAAAGGACACGCACTTTTGTAGGAAGATAGTCGTTTACTTCCATGTATCTTAATGCGATGAAACGGTTGAACCAAGTGTATGCCGTTTCTTCCATAACACGGGCAAAGCCAATTTCATTGATTCGAGCAATGAGTTTGTTTCGTTGCCTTCTTTCTGTATCAGAAAGCTGTTTGCCGCCTATAAAGACGGCATCTGAGCTTTCGACATTTGCTTTTTGAATGGATTCGGCTGTAATGCCAAGTTTTCTTGCTTGTAGCTCTACTTTTTCCAGCAACTCTACTCGTGCCTCAGTTGCGAATTTTTTCAGGGCTGTTTTGTTCAAATTAGTCACTCCTTTGAATAGGGTGCCAGGCACGGCCACAATTCGCGGTAGGACGCGAATGGATGTCCATGTCTGGCACCCGTTGGTATGTTACTCGATAAACTCGATTTGTTTATTCGATTTGATGATTTGTTTTAATTTATGGGATAACGTATTAATGTATTTATCAACATCGTCTTCTGATGTTAAAGTTGTAACAGGGACAAGATTAGTGACTTTTACACTTTGTTTCTGAACTACAGGTTCTTTTACTGGTGGATCTACGACTTTTCCACCTTTCTGTTCGTTGTGTTCTTCAGCTTTTTTCCGTTTCCATTCAGCAATTTCACGGCGAATTTCCGTAGTTGTTCTTTCTTTGTAACTATTACTTTGTGAGATGGTTGCATCTACTTTGAATATATCTGTAAACGAATCGAGACTGTTTTTTAGTCCGTCATAATAGTAATCGACTCGCTGCTTTGTTTGATTGAATACTCCGTATTGTTTCGCCAGGATTGACAACTCATCATAATCCATTTTTAACTTTTGTTGAGCATTGTCTTTTTTCTCGACAAGGATAACCTTGATTTCTTTTTCTAATGTATGAACCAATTCTGGGATATCTTTGATTTTCCGATAGGGAATAGGATCTTGGATAATAGAAAGAAGTTTGCCCATAGCATCCATCACTTCTTGATGAGAGAGATATGCTTTGTTCTCCTCATATTTAGTGATTCCAGCCAAACCTTGATCAAAAATGTCTTTCTGATTCGTGCCAAAGAAGCTTTTCACATAAACGATGTCTTCTTCCCAATCTGCCAGATCATCTTCCAGTTCGTTTAACTTTTTAAAGAAAGAAGCATTATCGAGTTTGCTGTCAAATTGCTCGAAGTATTCAAGGCCTTTGTCAAGCAAGCTCATCCCTGGATATTTTCTGCCTTCATAACGGGCTTTGTAGCCTCTGATTTCAGCAATTTGTTTGTCTATCAATCCAAGGATATCTTTGACAAGGCCATCCTCATCATCCGCTAAATCCGTCGTGTTAAAGATTTCCCTACACACACGTTTCGCAGTACTTATAAGCCCTTCATCAACTTTCACACGTTTAACGATAATTCCTTTATCTGCTTCAGATACTTTCTCGAATACCGTCATTAACTTGTTCGTATCTGTATCCGGCTCCAAATACTCAGCGTTATAACGAATACGGATACGTTGCTCCATCAATAGCTCTGCAATCAGTCCTGCAATGTCAAGCTGCTTCCAACCGAAAGGCTTGTCCTGAAAACGATCGTAGACAACTTTTACTCGATTTTGTTTTTGGATTTGATTTTGCATCTCAATGAATTCATAAATTTCCCGTTTTGCCAATTCATTTGGGTTTTTACCGATTTGTTCATCAAATGATATTTGCCCTTCATTTGAAAGCAATATGGATTTCAAGTCTTGTGCGCTAACCAAATGTTCTTTAACATAGCCTAACTTCGTATAAACATTGTCAACCAATTGTTTGAAAGCAGAATTGATTTTCTCCTTTACAGAAGAACCTTTGATATCCATTTTGTCGCCGTTGACGAAGAATGTTCCGTCTTTGATGGCATCATCTAACAGTTCCCGTACTCTGCGTCTACGCTCACGCACTTCTGCTTGCTTGTTGTTCAAGATGTTTTGTATGTTTTCAGGAAGCTGAGTGATGTTCTTCTTCCTGCGATACTCTTCGATTCGTAACGCTTCTTCCATTTCCTCGACATATGCCTCATTGCCACCAAGCTTGATGATCATTTCACCACTGCCAGAAGTCATCATCATCATTTCCTGATCCGACTTGTGATAATGGTCTGATAGTGGAGACAGAATTTGCAACCCGATGCTTGATGTTTGGTTTCCGTAGGTTTTCTCATCCATAATCTGATTGTAGGAGAATGCATATTCCTTGGAATAATTGAATCGTTTATCATCATATAAGTCTTGGAAAATATAGTTTGCCAATTCCCGCTTGACGATATCTTCATCAATGTTCATCTGTTTGATTTCACGGTTAATATCCTGCTCATCATCCGTTAAGAACAAGTAATAATCACCGTTCTTTTGAATCAATGTTTGCGCAATCAATTTACGAAGGGAACCTTTGATTTTTTCTTTTAGCTGTAGCTTGTCTTCATCAATATTCGTCACCATAAGTGTGGCAATATTGTCGATGTTTGCTGGCAGTTCTTTAATGTATTTGATCATGAATAATACTTTTAGTAAGTCCATGTTGAATGGATCATCTTTTAATGCTGGGTTTTCATTTGCCCCTTCAATGACCCGTGATATAGATGGGTTAAGGAATTCCTTAATCGTATCGTAAAACGCATGGAAAGGAATGAGCATGCCTTCTTCATCATCTTTAAAGCGAAGCCCTGCTTCCTTAAACGCTGAGAGCATCGAACGTTCCCCTTCTGATAAGTGCTTCCCTGATGAACCATGCTTCCTTACTTGTTCAAACACGTTTTGTAGTAGTTTGAATTGGTACGGGACAAATGGATAGACATCCGCAAATTCCTGTTCGTTGTCAAAACCTCTAAGATCCGCCGTACTTTCTCGGAAGCTAATCAAGTTTTTCAAGATGGCACTTTTTTCAGGGTAGAGAACTTTTAGCTTATCATTGACATGCGAGTGTTTTTCCAAAATACGTTTCTTAATAACCTCATCCACTGAAATAGATGACAGGGATAGTCTTGTATCGAAACGCCCTTGAATACGAGAGAAGTCATCGCCCTTCACTTTGACAATCGAGTCAATGCTTTCCTGCGATGTCACCATAATCCATACTTTACCGTGAGCATGCGTCCCTAAATCCTCTGCAAGCGTCTGCAAGTTGAGCATTAGGTTACGGCTGTCTCCGATATATTGGCCAATTTCATCAACAAGGAAAACTAAATGGAAGTTCGGGCCTTTTTCGTCAATGTATTCTTTCACGTCTTTTGAGAATTTCTCGATACTAATTTCGAAGTTATTAACCCCGTTTTCGAACCAATTGCGTGCCGATTCCTCTGACATGTCGGTCACTTTTGTCAATGCTCCGATAACGAAGTCTGCGTCGAAATAGAAGCTGTTGCGACGTTCTTCCCAAGGTTCGCCCGCTAACGCCTGAAACTCATGTTTAAACGCTCCGTAGACACCTTGCTTGTCCAAATACTTCTCCATCTCTGCAACGCCTGGAATGTCCCCGTAATAGCCTCTATGTTCGTAAAACACCTTCATAAAGACACGCAAAATCGCATCTTCTTTTGATTTGTTATCAAGCGAGCTTTTCGAATCGATGTTGAAAAGAATTGTTTCTGTAGCCACGTCAGCCGTTCGCTTCATATTAGCGTAAACAAGTGGATCTTTGACTTTTTCTTCAAAGAAATCGACTGGCTTCTTTCCTTTTACTGCTTTGTTTTCTAACAAGTAAGCAAGAATTTTCAGGAAATGAGATTTACCAGATCCAAAGAAACCCGAAATCCACACTCCCATTTTGTCCGTCTTGCCATCAATTCCTCTTTGGTAATTGTCGTAGAACTTGGAGAGATGCTTATGTAATTCTTGGGTGACTACATATTCGTCCAATTCCTGATAAATATCAGCTTCGTTTGTTTGGGCGACTTTAATTACCCCACGGATGTCACGTTCAATGTCCTTTAAATACATGTCTTTTAGTATCATCTGTAATCCCCCTTTTTCTACTCAACCAAGCGAAATGCTCTATAGTAATTATCATCTTTAAACTTGCTGAACAATTGTAGTGATTGACCATCGTATTGCCCTGGAAAGAACATGATGACTGGTGTTTTATCTAACACTTCTTGCAAGTTGTTCAAGATATTATGTGATCTTACAAACGGATAAACTTTTCCAACACCTGTAAGGAATACTACATTGTGATCACCCATTTGTTCCTTAATTTTCTGTAGGAATACTTCAGGTTTTGCAAAAGTCGTCATCGCCTTGAAAAGGGCATCTTTCCCTTGTCGCTCTTCCATCTGAAAAATTCGGTCAAAAATTCGTTTTTCTTTGGTTATCTCAATTAATAACTTATAAAGGTCAAACTCAATGATTTTCCTGTCCGTCCCTTCATAAGTGAAGTATTTCTTAATATGTTCTACATAATCTCGAACTATGAGCTCTGCTTGAGGCTCATAGTCAAATACATAAAAACTAATTTCATTGCCAAGTCCACGTCCGTCTATGAACTTGTCCTCTTTAATTTTTGGTATGATTTTATCCAAACGTCCGTAAATATTACTCATTTAATCACCTGCTCTCTCCAATCACTTGTAAATAACGGCCATCACCAATAGCATGTAAATGATTCTTGATTTGCTCATCAACAATCAACCGGTTCAACTCGCCTGTTCGATAGTTTGTTAAAATTCCCGATTCATAAAGAATTTTACGAAAGACTGATTGAAGTTTTTCGACAGTAGAATCCGACCAACTTGCAACGGCCGTGTCTTGTTCTGATTTAATTGCAAAGTAGGAATTTATATCTTTCTTTTCCAAGGTGTAATTATGCGTGCTTAACTTCTCTTGCATCACTTCACTCATGAACTCAAAGAAAAGCCTGTCCGTTTTCATAATCGCGTACAGGTTTACAAGTTTACTTGACTCCAGTGTTTCTTGGAGAACATACTTGCGTAAATAGTCATCAAGAGCATTTACTCTTTGCAAAATATAAGGAAGTCCTCTCTTTAAACTTGATAACTTTTCATATTGAAATAAGTTTTCCGTCAAAACTTTGTGCCGTATTTCATCATCTGACAAACCATTTTCTTTTAGAGTTGCAATTTGCTTAAACTCAAAAAGCATGAATGACGCGCCAGTAAGGGCCGCACTGTACTTTAATTCCATTGTCATATAATTCCACCTTTTCCGCAATACTAAATGCCTAAATACTTATATTTTCAACATATTATTAAAATGATAACAAAAACATTAATCTTACCTCTTATTCTACTGGTGTTTATGTAATATATCCAGATACTTCGGCTACCATTCGATTGGTGTCGGCAAAGGTCTTAAAGTCCTATTGTTCCTACAACGAATCTATCCCCCATTACTCATTGGAATTAGTGGTGGCCTACCCTTAACCAATTCATTTTGTTCGAGCTGATCCAATAATCCGAAGTCTATGCGTTTAAATTGTCTACACACGATTTTACGATGTACCAGCTTTCATAAACAATTATTTCTCAAAACAAAAGTACTTCCCTTCACATTTATAGAAGTACTAATACAAGAATGGAGATAATAATCTTGGACTTCTAAGCAGTATTTTTAGACAGGGATGGAACTATCGGGGCCAGTGACAGTGTTATTTATCCCGGGGGGTTTAAGCTATTCCCCCGTGTTGCAGATTCAATCCAGCAACCTGAAAAAGCAGGGATTTTTTTTTATTCACAAACCAACCATGTATTTCAAAGGGCGACGCATCCTACCAATGTTTCTAAGATGAGCTCATCAGATTCAACTTCGATAAATTTATCTTTGTCCGCATGGGCATACAGATGGATGTACCTGTAGAAAGCCTTCGCCTAAAACGCTACTTATAGCCACAAAAGGGAATAACTTGAATTGAGAGCAGTGTGTTGTCATCGGGGACAGATGGACTGATTTGCTGGCTGCGGATGAGGTTGAGTGTAAAAAGATATTGGTGAAAACGGGGACCGGGAAGGATGCATATTACAAATATAGTATTGGTGAGTTTTTTAGTAGGTAGAAAGATGTTACACATGATTTGATTGCAGAGGATGTGAATGAAGCTGTAAATTGGTTGTTGGCTTAAATATTTCTATGCAAATAGAAAACCCTTTCCAAGTCAATTGACTTGAAAAAGGCCAATACTTCAGTTATCCCTTTCAGTATGTTTATTATGCATGTTAGGAATAACTATTTTCTTAGGTGTACGCACTACTTTCATATCCCAAAATTCAACTAGCTTTGGTGAAATTTTTAACAATATGATTTTTACTATCGAGCGTTTTTGATTTCTATTATAAGTAGTTGATTTCAGTATTAACAGAAATCCAAATAGAGTAACCACGAGTGAAAGTATATCGATTGATATATAATATAGTTCTTCAGGATAAAGTTTGGCGTTATACTTATCCCATAAGCATAAGTAAACGAAAAGCAATGCCGATATAACACTGAATTTTGAAGTCTGAAATGAAATATGAATAAGTTCATTCCAAAATCTAATAAATGGATTAGATGTTAATGTCTTTTGAAACCACCTATATTCACCGTACAGCGCATTAAAGTTCTCCCAGTATTCATCAGAGATAATCTTATCAAGAAAATATAATGATTCCCAGAATTCTTTCCAATCCTTTGCATTTCTACTTTTTTTAAACTTCACAAATAAAATTTCACTTTTTATAAATTCCTCGATTGCATCTTTATTACCTAACTTTGATATATTAGAATTTGTCGAATTAAAGTTACCGAAAAATTCAATCAAGTAATCTTCTCTGTTTTCATAATTATTTTCTCCAAATATGCGTCTAAGATGGAAATACATTGGACCGCATAATCCATTTAAATTATCATCTAATTGTCGATAAAATCGTTCAATCTTATTACTCCTTTGTCCAAATAAATATCCCAAGCAAGCGACGATTATTCCTATAACTATTGGTAAATACGATAGATAATCATTAATAATTAATATCCCCCCTATATGTTCAGTTAAATAGATTATGTTTACTGACTTCACCCAAAATCTTATAAAGGACTTCTCAATGTTAATGTTCATCCTTACTTTCGCCCGAATTTTTATTCCAATTTCATAGATTCCCTTGTTGTTGAAAAAAGTTACAGTTTTTCTATCCTTATGAAGTTAATTTGTCCAAAAACTCAACCTGAATATATTTAGGTAATATTTACATAGTTGACTTAATAATAATTAATAAAGCGGACAATTTCAATAGGAGCTGAAAGAGTGGAAAAGAACTCAAAAAGGATTTGGATTTCCAGTGAAATTTTTTATTGGGACTCTTCTTCAACCGGTGGCACAGTACTCTCCCAAGAACCTATTTCAAGAGCTTATAGCATTTGGGAGCATGCGAAAACATTAATTGAGGGAAATAATAGCAAGTTCGCACTTGCAGATGGAGTCACTAATTTAAAAAGGTCCTACAATCATAGATTGAATCATATTGAAACTCTTTATTCTTTTAGAATCATAAATATCAAGAATAAACCTAAAGGTTATTTAGAGTTATTAGAAAGTTTTCAAATAGTAAGGCCTTATATAATGGATAATCTCCGTCTTATTCGCAATGCCATCGAGCATAACGATGCCCCACCACCCGATATCAATAGGTGTAAAGAATTACTTGACGTTGTGTGGTATTTTTTAAAGTCAACGGACAAATTAGTTCAACTACTACAAGAAACTTGTTTTGAATTAGAGAATGAGGATAGTCATGGAGAAGCAAAATATTGGTTTGAGCCAACTATAAACTATGGAAATCCTTTTAGTATTTTAATACGTGGAAATTTCCCTCGAGACTTGGTTTCATACGAAGAAAAGATAGGTTTTTTTATGATAGATAAAAAAAATCCGATTAGCGAAGAACAAAAACGTTTTCCATTCCATATAAAAGAGTATGGCTCCTGTTTTTCTATATTTGGGCCTGTTAAATTGGAAACAATTGAAATAGAGAAACTGGTGTCCAAAGTAATTACAGCATATTAGCGATTGCCGATTGTAGAGGGAGGGATAACACTCCCTGATTCGATTTCGCCTGAAAAGATGCAGATTGATCCAGGTTTTTGCTCTACATCACTGTTTCGAATCTACGTCGAACACGTGTCGATTTATATGTAAGCAACGAAGCCAACTGTAATCATACGATTGGCTTCATTGTATTAATTCACCCTACCTCCCCAAAACCTCCCCCACATAATAAGGAAATTTAACCGCCTCCCACTTTGAAAAAGGTACCAGGTTCTAACACAATTCGAAATTCAATGAGAACCTAATACTCGAAATGAATGTGCAGGGCGATGCTAATTTTCCTTCCAACTAATAGGATAAGAAACCATACATTTAAGTCGAATATGATACAATCGAAAAAAACTAACAAATGAGGCGAACGATATGTGCCGTAACATTAAAACACTGTTTAATTTTCACCCTCCAGCTACGACGGACGAAATTTATGCAGCGTCGCTCCAATATGTTCGGAAGGTTTCTGGTTTTAGTAAGCCATCCAAGGCGAACGAAGACGCTATTAATCGTGCTGTTGAGGAAGTGTTTATTGCTACACAGAATTTACTTAACACATTAGTAACGAATGCCGAACCCCGTAATCGAGAAGTAGAAGCTGAACGGGCTAAAGCCCGTAATGCAAAAAGATTTGGATTGGAAAATAGGGATTAATCTGTGGTGCCTGTGCAATACACATTTATGACAATTCTATAAAAGTTATCTATATGCATGAAGTAAGCCACTAATTGTTTATTTAGTTGGCTTTTTTCTTTATTTTACGCAATTTTAGTGTATTGCCTGAATAGCGTGTAGCACTGACACCCAATTACTACCTCCCCAAAACCTCCCCCGGTTAACAATTAAAAGTAAGTAATTTGTCAAACACACTCTCAACTCAATTTGTTACGATTAATCAATACAACAAGCAACCACATAACGGAGTTGATAGGAAATGATATGGACGATTATTTCGATCGTAATCGGTACACTTTGTATATTTATATCGAGTCCCACAAGTAGACTTGTGGAGTGGTTAATGAATCGATTTGCAATTCATTCAAAGATTGACCCAAACGATATTACTGTAACTTTTAACGGAAAGCGCTTGGAAGAGGAAGATAAAAATCGTTTAAGTGACTATTTTAATGAGGCTCAATTCGTAAAGAGAAATCATATATTTCCCGGGACTGAGGAATCGTTTCTGCATCCAGAGACTGCTGTTATTCCGTTTATTATCAACGTTCAAAGCAGGAAAAAGGAAATGAATTTCTATCTTTACCCTTATGACGATCATGTTGATGTCGTCAAGCAATGGAAGAAAAAAATTATATCATTTACTCTGAGTTCCGAGCCTCTTCAAAACTTCAGTATTTCTGAAAAAGCCTAAAAAAGAAGCATGATTCCTCATTTCATAGGATTCATGCTTCTTTTTTAGTGTTATTGGATCTAACTCATTTATAAAATAGATTTCCCTTTTTTTTCGAGAAATAGTTTACTATCCTTATTGATCTAAGCACCCGATAGTTTAAGTGCAAGAATTCACAATGACTTTCATTTTTTTAGTAATTTTAAGTAGAATTCAGGTAGTTCGTTACCTTTTAATTTATACCATTCAATTACATCGATATCGTTTACGTCTTAATTTGTTCTTATAACTGCTTATAATAGCCTATCGATGGATAATAACGGTCATATTCAATTTTATCTATCGCTTCTAACGTATAAACCTCATAAATCCCTTCAGTTATTACATAATCACAAGGCTTTCCTTTTTCATCTTGTGCATAAATCCGTCCATCCTTTATTTCTATCGATATTGGTGAACGTAACCCTTTTTCAATACCAAACACGTCGTAATACTCTACTTTTTTTTCAAAGCCTAATTTTTTATAAAAGTTATTCGCAGGTTCATCCCCACGTGTATAGAGTTCAATAAATGTCACATTAAAGCTTTTAAGTTTAGTAAGGGCTTCTACATATAATTTTTGTCCAATTCCTTTGTATTGATGGTCTGGATGGACAGCAATTACTTGTAAAAAAGCACCTAACCCCTCACCTAATGAGGTTGTTTTTAGTGTTTCATCATCGAGTATCATATCTAAAATCCCTACAACCTCGCCATTTTCTATTGCTATAACTCAATAGAGGGTCTACCTTCAAAAGTAGGCTTCTTCGTTACAACATCCTCATACATTGATGTATGTAAATAAGCTAACACTCTACAACGTAACCAACCTTCTTCATACTCATCTCGAAAATTAATAATCTCCAATATTACGCCCCATTTCACTATTTCCAAACTTTTTTAAACCAATAATATAGATTCGATACAATTCAAGATATACCTTCTTATTCCAATACTATAACCTCATATTTTCTCTACAAGAGGATTGCTCTGAATAACATTACCAAATTTCTGCTTCTAACCATATAAAATGTACGATTGTTCTAACGGAAATGTACAAGCTGCTTCATTTCCCTTTCATAAAATACATTTCGATTCCCTCGAGTCCTCTTTTTACTTTTTCAATAATCTCATTTGACACGAAGAATCCCCCAATCTCACACTCATTTATCCCCTTGATATTACCATAAAACTTCATCTCTTTATTGCACTAAACTGCCCCGTTAGCCATCCATGCAGCAAAAAACGCTGCACCACAGAGGATGAAAATTGTTTCAGAACGGGTATAGATTAGTATGGCTGGCGAAGAAGGTCGATCAACTATGGTGCCATTGAGCCCATCCGTTAGTCTGACTCCAACGACCACGGTGCATCACAGACTGTCGCACTCTATATGAGTAGCACTCATGGGAGATTAATCCTACTCTGGTTATTGCACCAGCCTGCCTTTATTCAAGGAAGAATGGAGTTGTTGGTTCCTGATCTATCTTCCAACTCAATATACAATCTGAAGGCTCAGCCTTTTTTTAAAAAAGCTTTTTCTGAGTCTCTTTTGTTATGCAATTTTATAGATTTTGAGCGTTTTTTAATTTTCATGGGAGTTGAATAAAAAATTCTGTATTATACTTCAGCTTTGACTTCGAATGATAGTGCCTTATTTATTGCAGAATCCCCAAATTCAGTCGCTAATGCTTCCATAAAGATAACATCCCATAGACGGCCTCCAATAAAGTGTGATTGTCTTCTACGACCACATTCAACAAACCCTGCTTTTTTATAAGCTCGAATTGCATTTTCATTAAACTCATATACTTTCAAAAAAACATTGTGTAGTCCAGAAATGTTAAAAGCATAATCAAGAATAAGTAGTGCTACCTCCGTTCCATAGCCCTTTCCACGACTATCTTTTTCACCGATAACAATATTAAATTCAGCATTACGGTTTTTATAATCTATGTCCGATAAATATGTATTCCCTATTGGTAGCAATGTTTCTTTCTCATAAATTGTAAAAAATATATAATCCCTCGATTTAGCTACTTGTTCGAAAACCGAAACTTCTTCCTCCAAAATAACAGGTCTTGTAGAAGCAAGTGTTTTAGTAGTTTGAAAATCATTATTCCAGCGATTGTAATAAGAAACTAAATCACTTCGTAGGGGTCCTAAAGATACCAAACTACCAGAAAAGTTAATAATTATTTGATTATCTTTAACATTTATCAAATATGACACCTCTTTTTTAAGTTCTTTTATTAATAGTTCTATTAAAAAGAATAATTACCTCTAAAAACATGAAATATTAATCCCTTATTAAACTAACCTGCCTCGTTAGTTCAATAAGGAAAAATGCTTTACTCCTTCTTGAAGTAAAGCAATTTTACATTTTAGGTAATATTGTTGTTAGTTCAATTAAGTCATCTATTACCAAATCAGCCTGTGCGAGTTCATCTTCTTGTGCAAAATCAAAATTACATCCAATTGCAATTAAACCATTGTTTAAAAATATTATTATTTATTTCACTAAACTGTTTCTACGTTTAGTCCTTAACACCTTTGAATATGTAGCTAACAATGAATTGTAATTACTTATTTTGTTTCCCGCTTCAGATCTAAAATTTAACAATTCCATACATATTCATCCCTGAATTTATTTTACATAAAACCTGCCCTATTTATTTAATTCAACAAAAGACAGCAGCGCTTCTCCTTCCTTTGAAGATACACACCCGTTTATTCTTTAATGTTTTCGAACAAGAGCATCTAATCTACCACCTATTTCAAAAGTTTCACATTTTACAAGACAGTAGGTAAATTCTAACGTATGATTAATAATAGCTACTAGTCTTATTGTTTCAAATTGAAAGGAGAAAATTATGAAACCACCTACAGCAAAGCAAATTCCATATAAACACCGAATACACGGGGATATCCGGGAAGATCATTATTATTGGCTGAAAGATCGCGACAACAAGGATGTCATCAACTACTTGGAAGAAGAAAACCAATACTATGACCACATCTTGGAACCGCTGAAAGAACAAACCGACGAAATCTTCGAAAGTATGGTACAGCGTATTCCGGAGACAGAAGAAAGAGTGCCTGTCCAGCGGGGGCCTTACTTCTATTATTCCCGATTGGAAAAAGAGAAACAATATCCGATATTCGCGCGGAAGATTGCAGCAAACCGGGAACAGCTGGATAAAGCAAAGGAAGAAATTGTGATCGATGTCAACGAACTCGCACATGAAGATGAATATTTAAATGTAACAGAGAGGCGGATTACTGCTGACCACCGCCTGCTTGCCTATTTGGAAAACCGGGACGGATCCGACCGTTACACACTCTACATAAAAGATTTGGAAACAGGGAGTCTCTTGGAAGATCAGATTCCGAACGTCTATTTATTCGGAAGTATCGAGTGGAGCCGGTCTGGTCAATATATTTTTTACATCATCATGGATGAAAATCAGCGGCCATATCAGCTATGGCGCCACCGTTTAAGTACAAGCAATACTGATGATGAACTTATTTACGAAGAAACCGATCCAACATTCACCTTATTTATTAATACATCACAGAGCGGAAAATTTATCTTTATTCAATCCCATTCAACAGAAACGACAGAATTCCGCCTGCTAGACACGGATCTACCAGAAGACCCGCCAAAGCTCGTGGATGAACGCAAGCATGGAGTCACCTATGATGTCGAACATTGGGAAGATGATTTACTTATCTTAACGAATGAAAATGCACTCAATTTCCAGTTGCTGCGGTGTCCGCTTGATAATCCCGGTTTGCGCGAGCCTGTAATCAATTACGATGGGAAACGCTTCCTTCAAGCGGTTTACCCTTTCCGTGATGCACTGCTTATTTTTGGACGCGAGAAAGGAATGACACAGATTTGGAGATTTCACGATGGAAAACTCGAGCAATTTGCATGGGATGAACCGATTTACACGGTGTCTGTAGTCGGTAATCAAAGTTATACAACAACAGAAGTGCTGATTGAGTATCAATCGTTACTTACACCGCGAACAACTTTTGCTGTTGATTTATTTTCAGGTAACAAGCAGCAGCTACAAGTTGCTCCGGTTAGTGGAAATTATGACCCTTCCTCCTACCGGCAAAAACAAGTGTGGGCCACTGCAGAAGATGGCGTGAATATACCAATGATTATGGTCTACCACAAAGATGCCTTCCTTTCTGGACCAGCTCCATTGATTCTTGAAGGATATGGTTCCTATGGCGCCAATAGTGATCCTTATTTTAATCCGTACAGCATCCCGCTCTTGGATAAAGGAATTGTCTTTGTGACAGCACATATCCGTGGCGGTTCGGAAATGGGTCGAAGCTGGTATGAAGATGGAAAGATGCAGAAAAAGCGGAACTCGTTCACCGATTTCATCGCAGCTGCGACCTATCTCATAGACGAGAAATATACAACCTCCAGTCAATTAGCAGCACGCGGCGGGAGTGCGGGAGGCTTGCTTGTCGGAGCTGTAGCAAACGTGGCTGGTGAACTCTTTGAGGTAATTGTTCCGGAAGTGCCTTTTGTTGACGTTGTAACAACGATGCTTGACGATACGATTCCATTAACGACATTGGAATGGGAAGAATGGGGGAATCCTCAAAAACCGGAAGACTATTTCTATATGAAATCTTATAGTCCTTACGATAATGTGGAGAAGAAAGAGTACCCACATCTGTATGTTACAGCCGGGCTTAATGATCCCCGTGTCGGTTATTTCGAACCGGCCAAGTGGGTCGCACGGCTTCGAGAAAAGAAGACCGATGACAATACACTTGTACTGAAAACAAACATGGGCGCCGGGCACTTTGGGGCATCCGGACGTTTCAATCAGCTAAAAGAAGAATCGGCATGCTTAGCGTTTATTCTGGATAAGATAGTCGTTGACTGAGATTGAGGAATGATAGAAGAAAAGTAAACAAATCCTCTAAGACTGATTGAATCACATTACACAGGTAAAAGATGACTAAAATAGAATCCTGATGTCTAAGAAGAAATCCCAGATAATTGTATAAGAGCAACGCCATAATTGTGCGTTGCTCTTATTAAACTTTTGCACCTGTTAACGGAACTAAAATGGCAGGCTTTGAATAAGTGTAATCGTTATCACTAATGCAGATAAAGATCCTGCAGACAATAATGTTATCATTTTGCCCCACTTTATCTCTTTTGAAGGTTTTACAGCCTCATGGGAAACTGCAATCCATATAGCCATAGATACTATAACTAAGATGAAAATAACTTCTTTAGACACATTTTACACCTCCAAAACTATATTAATCTCGGTACTTATATACGAACTAGAAAAATTAAAGTTCACTATTACCAAAATACCTAAGACAAGGCGTGTATATTCTTCAATCAAACTCCTCATTCCTTCTTCAACTAAACTGCTCCGTTAGTTGAATAAGAAAAAAGAGCCGTCTAAGCAGCCACATGATCCTTCACTAAAGCACCCGTTAGCTCAATAAAGATGTTTATTCAATACTCATTTTAAAGAAACCCTCTGGATACAAATAGTCATCTTCAACATCTACATCTGGGTACCGAGTAAAAACAGACTCAAACTTATCATTTTCGATAAGGTAGTCAATAACTTCATAAATTCGTTCTTTACTTACAATATCTATTAGAACCATATCGCTTGACCAAAGATACGCACCTTTCATACATTCCCCTGTTTTTGCATTCTTCTCTCTCAATGTTTGTATGTTTTTGTAGGTGAAAAAACTCGCAATCCATTTAGAACGGTTAGAGAAAGTTACGATGACATCAAGGTTGTCATCTTCAACATTCCATTCACCTTCAGCCCATTCTTCAGCTTCTATCCATACGCTTCTGTTGTTTGTTTCTTTCAAAGGAACACCGCCTTAAATCAGATATATTACAGCTTTATTCTCTAATATTTGTTGAACTAAACTGCTCTTTTAGTTCAATAAGTTCAACAAAAATGACATCAATCCCTTCTTGGATCAACGCCCCGTTAGCTGAAGAGTAAATACAAAACTAAGATTTTTATTCACTCCACCAATTTGGGTGTTCTTTCCACCAAACCTCAGCTCTATCTAATGATTTTTGAATATCTTTCGCAACTTCCTCAGTAGTGTAAACACTGAATTCAAAGCCTTCTCCAATACGATGCCTATCATTAAAAGAATTACCAACAACCTGATATACCTTAATTTTATTTACAGGTATTTGTTCTTCTTTATAACCCGTCCTTCCGCTAAGTGGACACTTTGAGATTTCTACGTAAAGAGTACCTTCCCACTGACTAAACTGAAACATTAACAAGTCCGTTTGATTTTCCAAATTCCTATAAAAATGTGGAAACGAGCCTTTAAAACTTTTATCTCTTAATGTTGGGATAACAATTTGTTTCAATGAATTAACCATTGCATCTCGTTCTACTGACAAAATCAAAACCTCCGGATAACAAATTACTCGGTGCAGACTCTTGTTATTTGTTAAATTCAAGACACCATGCTATAGCATAAGCAACACTTGATGCAATAATTATTGCCGCGAATAAATAGATAGGGAAAGAAGGATGATGATAAGTGTAATTTGTAGTGGCAAACATAACCAACATTGCAATTACTGCAGCCAATGAGAGGGTAACATGCGAAGCTCTGGTTGCTTTATTAGTGATGAGTAGTTCCCGTTCATCTGAATCTTGAAATTCTCCAAATTTCATTAGTAAATCTAACTTCTTTCTCGGTTTTAATTTCTTTGACATCACCATATAAACGAGGATCAGAAGGAAACATAATGCAAATGGGAACAAGTTAAATTCCACGTCAACTGGCATGAATTGACCTTCAGCCAATGCTCGATCGAATTCATCGATTAACCAAACGTTTTCATAAGCAAATGCCACCGCATACGCAAATACACCTATAATAATGATTTTGCTAACACTTTCAAATATCACGACCTTCACTTGCCATCCTCCTTGAAAAAGACATTTTCTATTGGCTCCTCAAATACATCCGCAACATTCATCGCAAGTAATAGCGATGGTACATAGGTTCCTTTCTCCAACGATATGATGGTCTGTCGTGTTACACCTACTTTCTCAGACAAGTCCTTTTGCGTAAGGTTTGACCTTGCCCTCAGCTCTTTTATTCGATTCTTAATCTCCATTTCTTTCCTCCTTTATCTCTATCTCAAATGTAAAGAACTTCTTACAAAAAGTAAAGCCCTTTTTACATTTTAAGTGTTAGGAATATGAAATACAATAAAACACTCATAGAGAATAAACGCTATGACAAAGATAATGGTTGATTTAAAATGCACATAAAAAAATGAGCTGGAAAATGTCTCCACGCTCATTTTACTTCGGTGTTTTTTTACTAAAGCACCCGTTAGTTGAACAAGATACTAAAAGATATTAATTATTATAGGCACAATAAATACATTATTTCATAACTCTCTCTAATATCTCACTAACAAATTTAGTTTTACCCTCAGTGTAAGTTGCTCTGTCTATCGCAATCTTTGCCAAATATTTCTTTAACTGTTCATACTCAGCAACTGCCTCTGTATTGTTACGAAGATAATTTCTAAATGCTAAATGTCTGGCTAGTTCTTTACTATCTTTATTGCACACATATAAATGATGTTCAATCCAATTTGTATCTTTTTCATTCCACGGAACAAATGTATCCTTTCTTCCAAAGGCTTCTCTACCCTCAAAATTCCAATTTTCTTGATGATAGTAACCTATCTTTTCTAGACCTTCTATAACAGCAGGCAAAACACAATAATCTTCTATTACTACATCTATATCTAGAATTGGTTTGGCACTAAGCCCTTTAACTGATGTGCTTCCAACGTGTTCCACACATATTATTAAATCACCTAAAGTTTTTTTTAGGAAATCTTCTAATAATATGAAGGATTTTTCCCATTTTTCATTGTATGTAACTATTTCAATACCAGACTGATTATTCTCTTTTACTGACATCTTATCCCTCCACTCGTTTCACAATTACTAAAAAAATCATTTTACACTTCTAAAAGTAATAAAGAATGTCCTTCTTAAACTAAACTGCTTCGTTAGTTCAATAACTCATAAATCGTTTTTGCTGAACTTTTTGACAGGGTATAGATGGTATGAGTATCGTTTAAATTCATTATCGTGCCTCTTTCTTCATTTATCCAAAGAAAATAGCATTCTTCACCAATTTCAACTTTATACTCAGGATCGGCCATATTAACTATACCAGGCATTTTTACAGCGTTGTTGAACGCTTTCACAAAATCATTAACAACTTTGGGGTCTGTAAAGGAGGTCAATGAATCTTTTTTGATATCCGAAAAACTTTCCATTTCGTAAACAACTACTTTTTGATTGTTTTTAGAGGAACATCCACTAACGAAAAACAAAGTGAAAACCCCAGCTATCAATAACAGTGACAACCTTTTCAAAGAAGCACCTCCCTCCCTCTAAATAATTAGACAAAATTAAACAAATAAAGTTTCACATTTATCAAACCACAAGGATTTTCCTTCCCATTTAGAGAATGATGTAATGATACATGAATGGAGGCAATTAATCTTGCGCATTCAAGCAGTATTTTTAGATAGGGATGGAACTATTGGGGGCAGTGATCGTGTTATTTATCCTAAGGAGTTTACGCTGTTCCCCGGCGTTGCTGATTCGATAAAGCAACTGAAAAAAGCGGGGATTTTAATATATTCATTCACAAACCAACCAGGTATTTCAAAGGGCGAAGTGTCCTTTATAAGCTTTGAAGAAGAGCTCACTGTTTTCGGCTTCGATAAGATTTACCTTTGTCCGCACAGGTCTACAGATGGATGTACTTGCAGAAAGCCTTCTCCCGAAATGCTACTTACAGCCGCAAAGGAGAATAACTTGAATCTGCAGCAGTGTGTAGTCATTGGAGACAGGTGGACTGATTTGATGGCTGCGGATGAGGTTGGGTGTAAGAAGATATTGGTGAAAACAGGGAGCGGGATGGATGCGTATAACAAATACATAAATGGAGAGTTTTTTGGACGGTGGAAAGATGTTACTCCTGATTTCATCGCAGAGGATGTGAATGAAGCGGTGAATTGGTTGTTGGCATGAATGCTTACCATAATGGTCAAAAACTCATGGAATCCTGGTTCTCCCCCGCAATCCTCTTCTTTCGAATCGCTCATCATTTCCTCGTTCAATACGTTTCATCACCCCTGTATTAATGAGTACATCGAAATCCAACTCACCACCTAACTGTCAAATTGTTATCTGAGTAGTAAATCAATTTACTTGTTTATTGCGAACATTTATTTTATTATTTGTATAACGAATATGGGGGTGTCTATGTTGGTCGCTTTGGTAAAAGAGGAGTCCGCAGGATACGATTTGGAATTACTGGAACTTCGAAATGATTTTGTATTCAAATCCTTTTTCACGGATGAACGGAATAACGGTTTGCTTTTACATTTTGTCAATTCGATTTTAGGGGGGAGCATTCAGTCATTACAGGTAATCGACCCCACGAACAAGCAGGAACATAATGACGATAAATACTCCGTCTTGGACTTGCGGGCAACGACAGATCGTGGGGAACGGATCAATATTGAGGTACAGCTGCAACGGCATCCCGCTTTCAATGAGCGAGTACTTTACTATTGGGCGAAAACTTATACTGCCCAGTTTAAGAGCAGTGATCCCTACACGAAGCTGAAGAAGGTCATCCAGATTATCATCACCGATTTTGAACTGTTGCCTTCAAGCGGGATTCATAGTACATTCCTATTAATAGAACCATCGTCCGGCGTGATCTTCTCAAACCACTTGGAAATCCACGCATTACAAATGGGAAAACAGGGAGAAAAACCAGTAACCGACATGGATGACTTGGAAAAATGGCTGTTGTTTTTTAAAGGAGACCAAAAAGCAAAGGAGGAAGTCGGTATGGAAAGTTCCACTTTTAAAGAAGCCTTCGAGGAAATTCGCAGACTTAGTATGGATCCGGAAACTGTCGATTTAGCCATTAGTCGGGAAATTGCATTACGTGATCATCTTACACGGTTGGAAGAGGCGGAGATTCGGGGGAAGAATCAAGGAAAGGAACAAACAATCAAAGAGTTTGTTTTAAAGATGTATGATGAATCGCTTCCTTTGGATCTAATCTGTAAGCTTGCAGATTTATCGAAAGAAGAGGTTCACTTGATTATCAATGGTAAAGCGAATAATTGACCCTAAGATGACAACGACCCTGTTAACAAATTAGCACAGGGTCGTTTTTCATTTCACCTTCCCTACCTCCCCAAAAACTCCCCGCATAATACGGAAACTTCACCGCCTCCCGCTTCAACTCACGGAACGACCGGGAAAGGCCCGTCTCTTCGCCGTAAAGCGCCACGTCCATCTTATTGCTTATGTCGATGATGCGCTGTGCGAGCTGACCGTAGATTTTGTGGTGCTTGGCTCTTGAAGGGTACCAGGTTCTAAAACAATTCGAAATTCAATGGGAACCTGGTACTCGAAATTCCATGAGCCGGTTTTTGTTTGTTGATTCATCTGTTAGAAATCCGTATTTTTCAAATCGCTTCAAAGCTGTTCGAACGTTCTGCACGGTTATGTATTTGCCGCTTTCTTCAGCAAGTTTAGATAGGGATGTCAAGACTTGTCCCGGCTGTAAATCATATTTCTGCCCTCTCCACTCCCATTCACTTGCTTCATAGTTCACCATCATGAGCAATGTCACAAGAATTACCTGCTGTTCAGGTGTCGACGTCTTCCAAATCGCCTTGTCCTTCAGTTCCCGATGTAATTTCAACCATCCCTTATTCATATCCATTCCTCCCATTCGTGATCGGATAGGTCCGTTCACTAACTATATAGAGATGAACAGGGGAAAAGGATACTCGATTGGGAAAATATTTTTTTTCGGGTGCCTAAGACTCCCCGAAAATTCAAAAAGCATGATTCCTCATTTCAAAGGATTCATGCTTCTTTTTTAATGTCATTGGATATAGCTCTTTCATAAAAAGTTTTCCTTTATTTTCTAAGGAATATTTCACTATCCTTATTGAAGTAAAGCACACCGTTAGTTGAAGAGTGTTGTCATCCATTTTTCATTAAATAAATAATACTATCTCGTCTTTCAACTTGAAAATTCAAATCATCATCAAAACTAAGCATAGAAGCAGAAGTTAATCTGGTATCACTTCCACTATTAAAAAAATAAATTCCATATCCATTATTCGCAGGATATCCATATAAATAACAAACCACTTTCTCATCTTTCATAAAAACTAATTGATTCATACCTTCACTTACTGATTCACTGATAGTATCCCACTTATAGCCAACGGTTTTATAGATTGTATCTTTAGAAGTATACGGGTGAAAAGAATACATTATATCCCATTCAAATGGAGTTACATTGGATAAATTCACTGATTCTACGGATTCTCCAATGTTCAACACCTCTTGTTTCAATAGCTCTTCATTAACTTCCCATAAATCTTTTTTAAATACTTTTATTGAAATAATAGTGAACAGTATTACGATAGCTATTATCATAATTTTTTTCCGTGTCATACTAATATTCCCCCCATTCCCAAATCTGATAAATTCTTCATTAAAAATTCAAACGAATTCTGTTTGAAAAAGTTTCAAACCTTGTTACTAACCTACCCCGTTAGTTTATGAAGAAATCTAATTCATCAATATTATGGAATTGAGTAAAAAATTTTTATAAAGCTAACCAGTCCATCTTTTACTTCAAATTGCAAATAACTATAATCCATAATGTCTTCATTATTAAGAGCGTAAGTACAGTTATTAGGATCTGTTCTACCGTCAAGGGCTATTGATATATTTGGATAGGCATCTTTTATTTCATCTACGGTATTTCCAATCTCAATTCCCTTAGAAGTTTTGTACCCTTTTTTGCTGATGTCAATAGTCATTATCCAAAATTCCTTACCATTTTGCATTGGAGAGAAAAGTTCAAACTGAAGTCCGTCATACTCAATTTTCTTAATAAAGGAACCCGTAAGCTGACCTGCTCCTTCAATTTCTTCAATTTCTTGTGAAGTAGGTGCTCCCAATAATTCTTCTATATTTGCCTCGTAATCCCAATCCTTAAGATTAATAAATGTATCATTGATACTTAATGCGAAATTATTAATTTCTTCTTTTTCGATGGTTTGCTCGTTGGTTTGTTCATTGGATTCCTCATTGATTTGCTCATTAGCTTGTTCAGTTATATCCTCAGGAATCTCCTCTTCATTAGATACAACTACATTGTTCTTTAATTCCATACATCCACTAAGCACAGTGACTACGGTAAGGATAATAACGATTATGAAAGCGCTTGTCTTCACAATATTTTCCTCCTTCATTCATTTTAATGCTTGCTGCACTGCCAGCTATAAAAGAGAAGATGATGATGTTCAGTGAGGAATGGTGATTGTTCATTTTTTCACTAATAGATTCTACACCGAATAAAAGATATGTCACTAAAAACACTAAACTGCCCCGTTAGTGAAAAAAGACTTACTTAACTTCAATTACAAAAACATAACTCGAACTTCCCTTTTCCCAACGTGCGGAAACACTATAAATATAAACGCCTTTTTCTTTTGGTACTAATATTACATCGTCATTTAATGGGACATTTTCTACTTCATCGTTACTAAACCATATAGATGCGACCAACGTATTTTCTTGTGGTTTACGATTAAATTTTATTTTCAATTCAGCTCCAGGAGATACTGCAACAGGTTTAAGTTCGTGATGTTTAATAAGTTCCGGTGGGGAAATCATATCAACACATTGCCCCTTAATAAGCCCACCCCAACAATAAGAACCTTGTGCCACTTCTACTGTATTATTTTCAATAGTTATAGTTGGTTTAGGTGGTGTATGGTTAAATACAAAATAAATCCCGGTTACTAACACAACTACTGCTAATAAAGAAATTAAAACCTTTTTCATATACTTCCCCCCTCATTGTTTCTAAAGACAACCTATTCCACTAAACTGCCACGTTAGTTCAATAACTCATTAATTTTTTTTGCTGAACTTTTTGAAAGGGTATAAATGGTATGAGTATCGTTTAAATTCATTATCGTGCCTCTTTCTTCATTTATCCAAAGAAAATAGGATTCTTCACCAATTTCAACTTTATACTCAGGATCGGCCATATTAACTATACCTATCATTTTTACTGCGTTGTTGAACGCTTTCACAAAATCATTAACAACTTCGGGGTCTGTAAAGGAGGTCAATGAATCTTTTTTGATATCCGAAAAACTTTCCATTTCGTAAACAACTACTTTTTGATTGTTTTTAGAGGAACATCCACTAACGAAAAACAAAGTGAAAACCCCAGCTATCAATAACAGTGGCAACCTTTTCAAAGAAGCACCTCCCTCCCTCTATAAAATAATTAGACAGAATTAAACAAATAAAGTTTCACATTTATCAAAACACAAGGATTTCCCTTACCATTTAGAGAATGATGTAATGATACATGAATAAAGGTAATTAATCTTGAGCATTCAAGCAGTATTTTTAGATAGGGATGGAACTATCGGGGGCAGTGACAGTGTTATTTATCCTAAGGAGTTTACGCTGTTCCCTGGTGTTGCAGATTCGATTCAGAAACTGAAAAAAGCAGGGATCTTAATTTGTTCATTCACGAACCAACCAGGTATATCAAAGGGCGAAGCAACCTATCAAAGTTTCGAAGAAGAGCTCATCAGTTTCGGCTTCGATAAGATTTACCTTTGTCCGCACAGGTCTACAGATAGATGTACTTGTAGAAAGCCTTCACCTGAAATGCTACTTACAGCCGCTAAAGAGAATAACTTGAATCTGCAGCGAAGTGTAGTCATTGGAGACAGGTGGACTGATTTGTTGGCTGCGGATGAAGTTGGGTGTAAGAAGATATTGGTGAAAACAGGGAGTGGGAAGGATGCGTATAACAAATACATAAATGGAGAGTTTTTTGGTAGATGGAAAGATGTTACACCTGATTTGATTGCAGAGGATTTGAATGAAGCAGTAAATTGGTTGTTGGCATGAATACTTCTATGCACCTAAAAAACCCTCTCCAAATCAATAGACTTGAAAAGGGTCAATGTCGTTCTTCTTCTCTTCCTTATTGTGTTTACTATTCACTTCACTTGGTAGAAGCCTCTGCAAAACACCGAGTTATTTGGTTTTGCTAAAATCAATATTGAATTCACAATATCGGATGCTGAAATTATTAAATTAAACCAACTGATGAATAAAAGGAGTTCTTTAATTTCACCTAACACAAAAAACGAAGCTATGGCCGGCAGTACTGATAATCCGATAAAAGGCAAGCTCATGAAGATCCAAAATCTCATTTTAGATAGAATTGCATTTGTATTGAGCCAAAAATGGACTCCTTTAATCGTCAAGCTTATATCGCCTTTCCTGTATATGACAAGAATATGAAGAGCTTCATGAATTACAAAAACCGCAATAATAATTAACAGTACTGGAAAGTATGTCATCTGAGTGAAACTTGCCTTGATAAGCCAATAAGGAACCGAAAAAAAAGTAACCATTAACAGGTATATAAACTTCATGTAATGTTTTCGAAACGATTCATTTTCAATGAAAGGTTTCCATTCATGCAAATTCAGATTTCGCTGTGGCAAATGCCGAAACCACAATATCATTACTGTTCCTACCTTTCCTATGAACTAATTTCACCCCTCTTAGCCTAAAAGCTATTTATTCTTTTCCACTCTTCTTTGGTAAGGGTGTAATGAAAATGTATTTGTCCTTCAATTTCGGTCTCTCCATTCAAACGAAAGCCACATTTTTGACTAACTTTATTTGAGCTTCCATTGCGGGGGAGAACAACTGTATTAAGTCGATCTACATCTGTATACTGAAACAAAAAGTTCACTAACCCTTTTACTGCTGTTGTTGTGTATCCACGATTTCTATACTGTTTTGAAATCGCATAAGCAATTTCCCGGTTTGGTTCACTCAGCTCTTCTTTAATGCCTGTCGTACAGAAACCTATGAATTCACCAGTTTCTTTTAATATAATTCCCAGTTTCAAATAATTCTGGTTGCCGATCATAGGTACGGCTGCAAGGAACTCTTTATTGGCTGGAATCTCATAATTTGTCAGCCAGTTTAACCGTTGCTCTTTTGTGGATCGCCAATCTGGCAGAAACTCATAAACTTCAGGTTGTGACGTGATTTCAAAAATATGATCCACATCGTCACTTGTAAACTCTCTCAGTATGATTTCACCGCAATCTATCGTAAATAAATTGCTATCCCACACCTCTCTTTTCCCCTGTTCTATTGCTGCTTGAATCTCCACTTCATTCCCCAATTATATAGCCTCCTGTTTTCTTCCTCTTCACTACAAGATGATGATTGCTTACCTAAACTTTATCCAAACACGAAGCGGGCCAATTGAAGTCCAACCGGATGCATGTGCAGCCGAGAGGGATTCGCCCTGTTCATACCCAACAAGTGGGACGCCGGGAAATTCTTTGGATACCGCTTGAGGGATTGAACGCCACAGGCCGGTGATGTCCATGTCGCTTGAAAAGACATTGGATATCCCGATAACGTTTGCTGCTTTATTTACAATAAAAGCCGCGAATTTAGACGGACAATCTATGAAGAAAAAATTCACTCCGTCTATTTCTAACAGTCTTGAGGGTATTTCCAACCCTGTTAGGTTCTTCCAATGTTCAAATTCCTTCTCGGTACGGACGATATTCCACTCATATTGGTCTGGTTTATATTCATTCAAGGTGGGATAGCAGATCCATTCAGCTTCAAATAGCATTTGATATCCATAAGACGCCAATTGAAGTGTTGCATAGCTATCTTTAACGCTGCTGATATGATTTAGATTCAAGAATTCAAGAATATCCGTGTCTTTGGTTTTTCTATTCATAGTAATCAATTCTGGATAGTATGTAGGTGCTTCCGAAGTAAGGGCCCATACCTTTTCTGTTGTGTCTGAGCGCTTGCCATATGCTTCACAAATCAATTTGCACCAGGCGATATTATTTTCCACAGCTTGATCGACATTGATTTCACAATCACGCATTTATTCACAGCCTTCATTTGAAGTAATGACTCTCTAACATCCTATTCTATTATTTATTGAACATTCGAACACTGTCAATCGATATTTATTTAATTCCACCCTTCATGCTTCTTTGGTGCCTGTGCAGAAATTAGGTACCCAAATTAATAACATGAAATATCTGTTTGATTGCGGTAAACTAAACATATAATAAGAAAAGTCCGGATGCTGTGACATCCGGTTAGCGCAACTGACATCCGCATGAAGAGCGGTTGGCCAAGAGCGAATAGTTAGTGTTAAAAAAAGAGTAACTACCCTGCTTTCTTGCCAGTCAGCGGTGGGTGGTTACTTTTTTCTTTGCGGATGAAGGTTCTAAGACATCAAATATTGGGTGTAGGAAGATATTGGTGAAAACAGAGTTTATGAAACAATAACGAGCATCCTACAGGTTGTTTTTTGCTTGAAGGATTTTCACCTTTCTTGGCGAATGGTCTCAGTGGGGGTGTGATAAATGATATCTACATTAACAAAGGGACAGTATATCGGAGAATTCACTTTAGGGTCCTGCATTCTGAGTGTAAAATCTGGTATAGAGGGAATTGTATGGAACTGCAAAAGAGAAAAAGGAACTCAAGAAGTCGAAATCCATCAGGTTCTATGGTGCGGTGAAAACAAGTACGCGGTCATTCTAAACTATTATAAAGAGACAAAGACTACTATTTATTAAGCACTCAAATCTTTGAGTGCTTTTTCTATACCTAAAAATCAAAGAGTGCGGGAAAATGAATATAGGCATGCACCTAAAAAACCCTCTCCAAGTCAGTAGACTCGAAAAGGGTCAAATTAATTTACTTTATCTTATCCTTCCACTCATTTCGAATTCGGTCGTAGTTTTCATTCACCCAGTCCATGTCAAGAATAGCTGCGTGTGATTTAATATCCGCTAAATTCAATGGAGTTTTTGATTTATAGTTTGATGGTCTGAATGAGAACCTCACCTAAATAAGAGCCAACTGCTTTAATGCGGTTGGCTCTTTCAAATATGTTTTCAATAACAAATAACGATTATTGTAGAGGGTGTTGTTTGAGCTGGAATGCTTCTTGTAGAAGTACTATAGATGACTATCAGATCTCGGTTTCCTATATTTCCGTTGAAATCTTGGCCGTTTTCGAGAACGATTTCTGTTTGCCTCGATGGATTTAATTGTAAAGTGCCGTCGCTGCTTAGTAATTGGCTGTTAAAGAAACTCACTGTTACAAGGTAATCACTGTGGACCTTCGCCATCACGATCGCCGGATACTGAGGAGGGTATATTAACGGCGCTGGCGCATTCGCATCGTAATATCCTGTTACAATATCACCGACCCTCACTTTCTCATGTCTAACAAAATAAGTGGCAGGCCCAACAACAAAATTTACAGTCGAACCGTCCATGTCTGTCAATGTAAATAATTTGTAACAGCCTACATTTGGATCGTTTGTCATGATCGGAAAATTCTCGATCCCCATCACTCTACCGGTAAAAGATAGAAAGTTTGTCAATTGCATACCTCCATCATTGAGATGTTCTATACATAGTATGCAAATACATTATTAGGTGACGTCTTAAAGGGTAAAAGATGTTAGGCTGCATCGAACAGATAGAAAACCCCTTCCAAGTCAACTGACTCATTGCATAGTTGAATTTATGACAGCGTATACTCTATTGGGTTTATTTCTATACCCGAAATATATTAAACCAATGGGGGGGTATTATGAAAAGCCTAAAGAAACCGGTCGTTTGGGCAGTAATTTCCTTGGTGTTAATTTTAATCGGTAGTATAACGGCCTCACAGTTTAACAGTTCCGCTGGAGACGTGGATGTATCAAGAATTTATTTCGAAACGCCAAGAGGAGAACTTTCGGGTCTTTTGTATAAACCGAAGGATGCCGCTCAGCACCCTAAACCGACACTTATCACAACGCATGGCTATTTGAACTCTGCTGAAATGCAAGATGCCCAGGCGATTGAGATGTCGAAGAGAGGGTATGTCGTGTTGGCGTTGGATCAATACGATCATGGCCATTCGACAGGGACGATGGAAAAGCCGATACCGTTTTTCTCGTTTTGGCCACATGCTATCTATGATGCTGTTCAATATATGTATGAACAGGATTATGTATTGAAAGATGAAAATGGAAATGGGATTATCGCGGTTTCGGGTCACTCCATGGGTGGTTTTTCTTCTACTCATGCTGTCATGTTGGATGAAGGTGATTTTCAGGAATCAGGAGTTCGGAAGATTTATAGTTCACTGACCATGGGATCCGATTATCAATGGGTGAAGACGTTAGGATATAGCGCGGAGGATATTAACAATTCTTATGGCCCAAGAACATCTGGCATGGTTGCTGCGCAGTATGACGAATTCTTCTTTGGTGCGTCGGCAGGTGGTACAGTTGTAAAGAAGAATTATGTTGGAACGGAGGAGGGCCAAGGATTCCTTGGTAATCCTGAGACTTCTAAAACCGGGGAGTTTTACGATGTTAATGGTGGCAAAAGAGTAATCTATCAACCAAATGAGACGCATCCATGGAACCATTTTTCGAAACAGTCGACCGCATATGCAATCGGTTTTTATGATATGGCATTTGCGGATTATAACGACCTTGTGAAGGTTGGCAAGGATGGACAGTCATGGATGTTTAAAGAGTTTGCTTCATTTATCGCATTGATTGGGTTCTTCATGCTTGTAGTACCAGTTACATCGTTATTATCCAAACTGCCATTCTTCGCTTGGATTTACACTAAAAAGCCAGCCCTACTGCCTGAACCGGCAACAAATGGGTCAAAACTCGCAAGATATTTAATCATTGTATTTGTTGGATTGTACCCTGCCCTGTTCTTCTCCGCATTGTATGGTGGCGATGTTTCAGGAATGAGATTGTTACGGCAAATAAGTATGATCTTTATCGTACTATCGGCTATTGTTTTCATTCTCTCCTGGATCAGAAAATTAGATAGGAATATCAAAACAGGTTCCTTTGTTTTATTTGTTTTAAGCGGTATTCAATATATTATTTTAAGAGAGCAAAGTAGATTCTTTGCGACAACCGAGAATTTCGGAGCACCGGTTGTGAATTCGATTGTCTATTGGGCAATAAATGTGGCGATTGTAATGCTTTTGGTCACGGTTTGCTATCACTTTGTTTCTAAGAAACCTGCAGGCGCGACGATCGAGAACTACGGAGTAAAGGTGAACATAAAATCGATTGTGGCTTCATTCGTAACAGCTGTTGTAACAGTTGCGATCGGCTATGGTGTCCTGTATGCGGTTGATGCAGTTTTCAAGGTCGACTTCCGACTTTGGACATTTGCGGTTAAAACATTCGAGCTTCATCACTTAATCGCCATGCTTAAATACGCACCCCTTTTCTTCATTTTCTACTTCATCATAGGGATGACGGTGAATATCAATACAGCCGGTGCAAAGTATGACGGAATAAAAGGCTATCTAATTTCTATTCTGCATTTCGTGGGTGGCTTGGTTCTGTACCTGATCTATCAATATGGATTATTATTCACAACAGGAACAGCGGGATATCCAAGTGAATCACTCTCCTCCATTATTGTAATCGGTCTTGTGCCTGTATTAATCATAGCCGCCATATTCAATCGTTATCTCTATAGGAAAACGGGGAATGTATATGTAGCAGCTTTTATTAATACATTGCTAATGACAATGGTAACGGTCGCTAATACTACACTTTATACGATATTTTAGCGTGAAGGTTTGTATGGTTCAGAAACAAAAGAAGAATTCATTTTGAACCAGATACCAAAGATAATAAATTATCAACAACGTAAAAAGCCACCCCTCTTGAGTAACGGGTTCGGTTGTTGGGAAGAAAACATTAAAAAAAACAGTATTTTGGGACACAGTTCGCATATGAATTGGTGTCCCTGTTTTTGTTGTTATATCAACATTCGGATGCTTTTTATGGTCGAATTGGCACAACAATTGGCACAGGAATTAGCACCAGTGCATAAATTTATATGCTTTGTTAATTCGATTGTTTAAACACTTGCTAATTGGATATTTGAATGAATATTTTTTTGAAGGAATATGAGGAAACTATGCTAAAATAAATTAAAGATTTTGAAATGATGCCCTTCAACTAACGGGGCAGGTTTGTTGAACAAGGAAATGTTTGACAAAGTCAATTTTCAATAAGGGGAACTTTGATATGGTATCTTTGATTAAATCTCAATTAAGCGATTTAGATGAAATAGTGAATATCGATAGAGAAGTAATTGGTAGTGATGGCAGACGAAAATACATAAAAAAAGCTATTGAGGAAGAAAGATGTATAGCTATTAAAAACGAGTTCTCATTTGTAGGATTTTTAATCTATGATATTCATTTTTTTGATTGTAGTTTTATATCCCTGATAATAGTTAAACCGACTGAAAGAAGAAAAGGATATGCAACCTGCCTTATAGATTATTTTATAAGCATATCGCCTACTAAGAAAATATTCTCTTCAACCAATCAATCAAATAAAAGAATGCAGGAAGTATTTAAAGAAAATGGATTTATACAAAGTGGATATGTTGAAAATTTAGACGACGGAGATCCAGAGATAATTTACTTTAAATCAACATAGTTTTGGTCTTCCATGAACGGGTGCTTTCCTTCTATAAGGAGTAAAGCTTTTTAACTAACGTGGCATTTAGTTTGAATAAGGAGTTTGTTACAAAACTAAACTGAAACATAAGGTCGGGTGTATATGATAAGAATGCGAATAATGACTGGAGCTTATCTTTTTCATGGCAATAAAATTTTGATGTTGAAACGATCCAAAGATAGAGCATTAGCATCTAATTTATGGACTGGAATTGGTGGACATGTGGAAGCTAATGAACATAATAGTCCTGAAGAGTCTTGTTTAAGGGAGATTTTCGAAGAGACAGGAATTAGAAGGAATGAAATAGAACAATTTAAACTTCGTTATATATTAATGCGTAGAAGCGAGGATGAAATTCGCCAACACTATATTTATTTCGGAAATACATCAAAGAAGAATTTAATAAACACAGATGAAGGTGTTCTGCATTGGATAGACCATTCGAAAGTTTTAAACTTAAAAATGCCTTTGACCGTAAATCATATGCTTAAACACTTTTTAAATAATCCTGATCAAAAATCATTGTTTATAGGGTCAGTTAATCAATCAAAAATGGAATGGTCTTGTTTGGCTGAATAAGCTTCACTTTTCTTAGGGGCATAGTCAACTCATTTCTTCTTATTGAACAACGGAGCAGGTTAGTTGAAGGGTGTTGAAATATTAAAAGAAATTATATCAACCAAAAGGAGGTCAGATAATGGGTCATATCATTCATGAAATACTTCATTTTTCCGTTGGAGCTTGTATTACATATTTACTACTTAATAAATATAATAATTCAATGCCTAAGGTAATTTTGATTTTGCTTACAGGTGGTATCGCTGGAATTACACCAGACATAACAAAGTTTTTTGGTGATTTATATGGACATTCATTATTTTTAGTTCTGGTTTTAGGACTGGTCATAATGTTAATAACAAGAAAACTTTTTTTGGAGATATCAGTTGTTAAATTGTGGCTTGTGCTATCATTCTCTGTTTTAAGCCATATATTTATTGATTTCATAGGGAATGGAGTAGCATTATTTTATCCATTTATTACAAAAGAGTATGATTTTCACGTAATTCAAGATGATCTATTTATATATATTCTTTCGATAGCAACAATAATCGCAGTTTTTTATCGGAAAGGAAAGTTAGTGATTTTATCATCATTATTAATAGTGGCATTATATCTTGGTGTATTAACCTATTCAAAAATACAACTTCAACAAACATTAAAAAGCGAGTATAAAGAGGATGACATTACGTTACTGTTGGTTTATCCAAGATGGGATTATAGGTGGGAATTCATAATTAGAACAAATAAACATTCTATTAGTGGGTCTTCTCCTATTTTTGGAACGGATATTCAGATAGAAAGAGAAAATGAGTGGAACGATTAATACTTTTCATCTCCAAGTTATATTGTCCGAATATTTTAAAATTACGGCTGTTCATATGCTATAATATAGAAAAAAGTTAAGGGGTATTGTACGATGACTGTTAAACTTCAAGAAGTTTTGGAATCGGAAAAATCTATCTTGCGTAACTTTTACTCATTGTATCTTCACGAGCTTTCGAATTTCACCACGAATTTGGATATTGCAGAAGATGGTGTTTTTCATTTTGAGGAATTGGATAAATTCTGGGAAGTAGATGGATTATCGCCCTATTTTATAATGTTGGATGATAAAATTATCGGTTTTATATTACTATTAGAGCGTCCATTCTTGAAAAAAAGCAATGATTTTGGAATAAATGACTTGTTCATACTTAATAAGTACAAAGGTAAAGGATTGGCTGTGCAGGTTGTAAGAAAATTTCTTGAAGATAAACCAGGGCAATATTTTGTCATGCAAGTTGTTGAAAATAAGCGAGCGGTTGCATTTTGGAAAAAAGTTTATAATGGATTAAATATTGAAATTCAAGAAAGACAAGACCTAATTGATGATGAGCTATGTCTAATTCAAACATTTAAGGTTTAATTAACTACGACGCTTTATACGATATTTTAGCGTGAAAATATATACAGTTTTAACCCTTTGATTTTTGCATGCCGCCATTGTTGAGATGTTCTATAAATAGTATGCATATAGATTGTTAGGTGATGGCCTTCAGGGTAAAGAATGTTAGGTCCTGAAGATGAATGAATTAAGTAAAAATATGCAAACTCCGTTTGGTTGAGGTAAAATGAGCATATATTAAGAAAAGACCAGATGCTCTAATATCCGGTCAATGCAACTGACATTCCGCATGAAGAGCGGTTGGCCAGTAATAAGGATTTTTTTACAGAAAGTAACTACCCTGCTTACTTGGTCGTTAGCGGAGGGTGGTTGCTTTTTTCTTTTGGCACATAGGGGAATGGTGAAATACCACTATCTTCATTTATATATTCAAAATGACAGAAATACAGGAAATAGAACAACGTAAAAAGCCAACCTTTGAGGGTAACGGGTTCGGTTGATAGGGAGAAAACAATAAATAACACAGCATTTGGGGACACAATTCGCATATGAATTGATGTCCCCATTTTTGTTGTTATTTCAACGTTTAGAAGATTTATATAGACGAACTGGAACCGCAATTAGCACAGGGATTAACAAGAGCACATAAATTTATGTGCCTTTGCTAATTCGCTTGTTTAATCACTTGCTGATTGGATTTTGGAACGATAGATATAGAAGGAAGAAGAGAAATCTATGTTAAAATATATTGAAGATTATGAAATGACGTTCTTCAACTAACGGGGCAGGTTTGTTCAATAAGAACTTGTGTAGGTTTTTAACACAATCTATTATTTCTTAAACACATATTATAAAAGAAATGAGGAGGTGAAATTATGTCCGAAAAAAAGAAAATCGCTAAAATAGAAACTTTCGGATGTTGCCCACCGGTTACTTACACAGCACTTAATAGTGGCTGTCCTCCTGAAAACCCACCTTGTTTGAGTCTTTGTGACTGTTGTGTTTCTCCACTTCAGTCCGTCTTACAACAACTTGTTGGGCAAAGTGTAATTCTTGCCACTATTGCAGACCAACCAAATACACTTCCTTTCTTTTATTTAGTCACTATTACTAAAGTGAATGATTTTTTAGTTACTGTGACAGATGGAGTGAATACCTATGTGGTAAATATATCTGATATAATAGCGGTGGCATTTTTACCACCAGGACCTACTATCAACTTGTTGCCCCCTGTTAATTCTGGGTGCGAATGTGATTGTCGTGAACGACCAATTAGACAATTGCTGAATACACTTATTGGTTCTACAGTGAATATTTTAGTAAGTAATGGTTCTATTGCAATGAATTTTAACGTGGAACAAACGGGTCTTGGCATAGTGTTAGGAACTTTACCAATAAATGCTGATATATTTAGAATTGCAATTTCAATTTGCAAAATTACGGCTGTGCAGACTAATTGAAGAAGGGATCATGTTAAAAACAAATATTTAGTGAGAAAGTAGTTATTAATAATTACTCAACTTTCGCATCGAATAAATTAGCGTTATAGGTTCCCTAGCTTGGCTTTAGTCCCGATACTATATATATCTTGACAGTTTTAATTGTAAAGGTACCTGTGCGCGATGCTTTTATGACAATTCACCGTTATGGGTAATTATACAACAAATGATTACGAAAGGACCATAAGTAAGCCATTCACAATTACATTTTATACATTTTTGATGAATATTCACGATTGTGTGGTGCACAGGTACCTTCACAACAACATCCCTTCCCTATCACCATCAAGAAATTAATCCGAAACCATTCCCTTCTAAATCCATACATTGAATAAGCGATAACCATTTAGGGGTGAATTAGCATGAATAAAAGGCAAAAGAAGAAGGTGGGTACTCGATATCACCTCTTGCGGCAAGCACAAAGGCAGGCGCAAAAGCGTAAGGGGGAAAAGTGTATAGCATACGAAATCGTCGAGATAGGTAAGAGCGACATGGTTCACAAAGACGGCTTTGGAACGGAATACGCCTATGGAACCCATTGGATTGTTAAGGTGCTCCATCGCAAGAGTGTATACTTTGGGAAGGAACACACTCCCTATCAGACTATCGTTTACCCGTGTACAAGCCATGGTACCGGAGATTCAAATGCCGCCTTACATGTTATTTTTCATTGGAGGGAAAAATCTGGGGACATGATTCCTTTTTTCGAACGAATCGTGGACGACATGAAACAGGATCGGTATTGGGAAGCCGATTACTGAATCCTGCCGTGAATGTGAAGTGCACCCTAAAAGTTAGATTTGACTCTAACTTTTGGGGTGCACTGAATAGCAAAATTCCAATGGCTGTTTATTATCTATAAATCTTTTATTTATTTTTTAAATAGCTTTCTTAACAAACACTTACTATTTACTGATTCCAATAGTTATTGGCAAAAGCAACAGTTTGGAAATGTATGGCGACAACTTGTGAGGTTGCTATTAAGCTATCCGCATTTGTTGAATAAACAGGACGCAACATTTTTCTGATTTCTTCAGAAGGTTGTGTAAGTACTATCCCCTTTTGCGCAAGCTTAACTGCTAATTGATAACCTTCTTCCGGATTTTTTGTGCGCAGCGTTTGCAGCTGGTCGTTCGGCATGTCTTTCACTTCCTTTGCACAGATTCTAATGTTATCGTATGCAAACCGATGATTGATTGTTTTACACTCCGAAAACCACTAACCATTGCCGCCATCACACAGGAACCTAAAATTTAACCCGATGAAATGATCTTGTTTCTGCAAATGGTTCGAATCCGATAGACTTGTAAAATGCATGTGTTTTAGGGGAAGTACAAACAACAACGGCAGTGGTTGCCCCCTTATCACGCAAGGCATTGAGAGCAAGCTTACAAACGGAACTGCCTAACCCCATTCTCCAAAATTTCGGATCCGCCCCCACTGGCTCCAGTAAACCGACCTTATTTACTTCATCAAACCAAATTAAACAACATGCTGCGAACTCACCATCAGGGGATTCTATTACCCAATCAAGAGAAGAATCGTATGGATAGGCATTCATGACATTCCGGTAGCTTTCTTCCGTGACTCTTGAATGCGGGAAGGCAGCCTTTTGAATTGCCACACGTTTTGTTACATCCCCCTCCCCCAAAAGATGTCGCGCTTTAAATCCATCTGGCAAATTAATAGATAAAGGACCATCTTCCAATGAAACTTTTGCAAGTACTTCGGGAGTTTCTTCTACTATTTTGAATCGGGAATCTTTTAGGGCTGAAATAAGGTGAGACTCCGTTTCAAGAACGATTACCTTTTGTTCATTGATTTCCGTTATTTTATCAAACCAATCAATGACATCCTTGGCTAATTCACCGAAATCAGGGTCAACTTGAACCATTAAACTGTCCGGTAGTTTTGCCCATCCCCATGCCACTGGTTTATCCTCCACTTCCCAGATTGCAGTAATCCATTCATCCTCGCGCCCGGCGTGTCGATAGCGTTGCCATGCCAAATCGCCAATATGGTAATTCGATTCAAGTGACCATATGGCTTGTGTAAGTTTCTGCATCCGTATTAAATCACTTGAATCTTTATAAGTTCGAATTACGGGTTTACTCATTTATTAACCCCCTCTATTTTTCTTGGTATTGTAACGATCTTCTTTGAACTATTAACAGAATAATAGTATAGTTTAAGCGAAGTGTAAAATATTGTCTTGTTCAAGTAACGAGCGGTAAGGAGGAATGTCATCGTGATCAATTACAACGTAAAGTTAGTTTTTCATATGATCACCTCTTTCATAGGGTTCCTCAGTGTTATCTTACATATCGTCTATTCTCCTGCTCCTTGGATCTCGATAACAAAATTCACCATACAATCGAACCTTCTTGTATCGGTCACTTTCTTACTGAGTGTTTTCGCAATAAGATCAAGAAAGCAGCACCTGACTCCCTTATTGGATTTCTTTAAGAATTGCTCTATCATTTATATGTTCATCGTCATTACCACTTATCATTTCCTCCTTGCAAGCGGAGGAGAATATGTTGGGACTCGGATTATCACGAACTTTACCCTTCATTACTTACTGCCAATCTTTGTATTTATGAATTGGATCGTTTTTGAGGTCAAGAAAAAATTTAGCTATAAGCATATCTTCTTGTGGATGCTCTTCCCTTTGCTTTATTGTGTTGTTTCATTGTTACGTGGATTGGTTGATGGTTTTTATCCTTATTTCTTTCTGAATCCTACTGGAGTAATTCCGGAGGGTGTTGGAAGTTATGCAAATGTGGCGGTGTTCATAATCGCGTATTTGTGCGTTTATATTATTTTGGGCATTGTATTGATCCTCTTAAATAGGATATTTCTTCACTTCAAAACGTTAAATACAGCCACTTCATCATCTTGAACACATTGCGAAGGAACCTAAACCATCATTGGTTTGGGTTCTTTTTTTCCCTAAATTGCAATTTTGACAACCTTTTCCTCTTGAGCTCCGTTAACATTATGAAGAGGCGGTGATGACATGGATCAGGATGAATTGGCAAAGATCATGAATGCGCATGGCGAGCATTTATTGAAAATGGCGTTCTTTTATGTGCGAGATCGCGAGTTGGCGAAGGATATCGTGCAGGAAGTCTTCATTTCCTTTAATGCATCAACAAACTATGAGGAACGGGGTACGTTGCGCGCGTATCTTACAAAACTGACCGTCAACCGATGTAAGGACCATCTGCGTAGCTGGTCGTTTCGAAATTTGCTGTTTACTGATGATTGGGTAGAGACGATACATAGGCAACAGGATCCGCTTGTTTTAAAAGAAGAACGAACGGAACTTGCCATTTCGATTATGAAGTTGCCTCTGAAATATCGGGAGGTTCTCATTTTTTATTACTACGAAGGTTATAAAATCAAAGAAATCGCCGCTTTTTTAGGGTTGTCCGAAAACACCGTGAAGGCACGAATGGTGAAGGCGCGGAAGTTATTGAGGGAAAAACTGAGATCTGAAGATTGGGAGGTGCTTTCCAATGAATGAAGTGAAGAAGAGCTTAGATGCCGTGTCCGGGTTTACTTCGGAAGACATGGATGAAGTGAAACAACGGATTATTAGCGGCAAGCGCAAACATAAAAAGCGGAATCCGCTGCCAGCGGCCATCACTGCTCTTGTTGCGGCAGCCGTACTGTTTTTTGCATTCAATGTGCTACAGGACAGTTTCTCCACTGCGGATGAAGAAGATTATGACATTAATGAACTGATCTATGACTTTATGCTGAGGAAAGAAGTGGTTGGCAATGGAGATGGAGGCGAGGTTAGTGACGAGATGAGGCAGGCTACCTTGCAGACCATGTTGCAAATTGACGCTTTGATTGATTATGCCAAAACGAATGGGTACAGGGAAGACATGGAAGCAATCGATAAAAAGGTGGCTGAACAGCGCGATGGTTTCTATGCGGATTTGGATAAAGAAGGCGAAGATAAAAAGAATAGTATCCTCAAAACACAAGAGAATATGTTCGGTATATCGTATGATGAGTATTTCAAGTTCGGTATTTCGTATGATGAGTATTTCAACGTCCTGCAAAAGTGGACAGTCCAAGCTGAGGCCGCCAACAACTGGCTCGTTCAACATCTTCCGGAAGATCCTATAACGAGGGGCGAAGTGCTTGGTTTATTCAAGAATAAAAACGAACATGTCATAGCCGATTTCATGGAACAAAAGTCGATTCCATCTTTCGACATGACTGTAAAGTACGAAGAACATGAAGGGACAGTTGCCTCCATTGAGGGTGACCGAGTCCTTGTAACAAATGAATTCATGGATGATGCGGAGTTATGGGTAGATGTACTGATCAAGCATAATTCAGCCTCCTACTTTCTAATCGATGATTCTTTGGAAGGGATTGTTTCTGGAATGAAAATAAGAGTGGTTTACGATGCATTGTCCTTCCCTGTCGCAACCGAAGGAAATCCAGTTGTTTACGAGAAGGTGAAGGAATGGGAAAGACTTGGGTCTAACAATGAGCCCGAATATGTAGCTAAACATGAAGAGATATTATCTGAAGAGGATATCGAAACGGCTTATGAAATGGGTGTGAGAGTGCTCACTGACTATTATAAAGCCGTATGGAACGGTACGGCGATTGACTTGGAACGATTTATTGAAAATGAAAACCTGAAACAATATATCGAAACGAAAGTGCAATCCCAACATGATAAGTACGGACATTTTAATGATAAGGTGAAACATATTGAGATTAGAGACGATTGGGAAGCGAAATTTACGGATGATGAGGACGGCGGATTTCTCTACTTGAGCTTGCCTGTTGCGATTACTAAATATCATGGCGGCGGATATGGGGAAGGTACTGAATTTCTTATCCGTAATGTAAATGGTAAGTTAGTCATCGTTGATTGGTACACAGGTGGAAAAGATACGTATGACTTCATGGTGCGTGGTGATAATGTGACGGTTGACAATCCGGACATTTGGAATGATAGTGAATGGGTGAAGACGTTGGATAATAAAATAGATTGAAGGGCAGTAACGGTTCCGCGGCGTGTCCACAGGGCCGTTACCTTTTTTTCATTGCCGCCCATCGTTAAGGGATATGGATGCCAGTCAATAGATGTAAACGTGCATACAATAAAACAACAGCGATGGGGGGGAGGTTGGAAAAAAAGACGGGCTGACTAGGCCCGTTTTCTTATTTATAAAACTCTCTTTCCCCTGCCACGTAGAGGTAAAGAAGCAGGATAATCGCCATTACGTTTAATTACCATTGCAAATTGCTTCCCAAGTGTTGATAATTGATATAGAATCCCTACATCCCTGTGTAAGGGAATAATAAAGGAGTTTAATGCATGAAAACAAATGTCACTGTCACTCTAAATGATTACGAAATGAAGAAACTCAAACTTGTCGCAGAAATGAATGGGAAGAACGTTTCAGCAGTCGCGAAATTAGGCGTACAGCTTTACCTTGATCGATTTATCGATTTCGTATTAGATGAATTCGAAGAAGAACAAGAAAGATCTTCCATTGTGCATTAACATACTACATAAGAAGTTTAGTGTCCTCGACTAACGGGATGCTTTCATTTTAAATCAATGGACTGCTCTTTTTTCTTAACATATTGAATATTGAACTCTGCTTTACTTCAAATAGAAGTAAAGCCTTTTTTATTACTAGTAAAAGACATGATGGAATACATGAAACCTCTCTCCCCATCTTCACTTAATAATGCGCAAGCAATCCTTTTTTCATAGCAATTCGTTCACAATAAATGAAAAATAGAAGGCCTAATGTAAGATACACAATCGCATTAAATCCAAGAATTAAAAAATCCACCACTGTAAACTGACTTAATGAGTAACCGTGAATCATCACTTGGCGGACAAGATCTACGCCTTTTACAAATGGAAGAAACGCAAAAAATGGTGCCACTGTTAACGGAATAAATGTTAGAGCCGCTAAAATAAATTGCAGTATTTGTAAAAATGCTCCTACTTGCTTCACGAGTATAGAAATTCCCGCAATCATGAACCCTACACCAAACATGCTAATGAGCGTTAAGATAAGGATGGGCATAATGGAAATGACGTCTATATTTAACCATTGACCCGTTGTCGCCATTGATAAGTAGAGCAACCCGACAATAATAAAAAAGTATATGACTGTTGTTGCAATGAGTCGTGTCGCCATAATTCGCCAGACACCCATTGGAGACATGTAAAGTTGTTCAAGCGTTCCGCGCATAGCTTCGTTCGTTATCGTCCATCCGACACTGTTCATCACCATCATCGCTAAAAACCAAAATATATAGTTGACGATCGCATATTGGATGTTTGCCTCTTGCATATTCGGATCGCCAATCAACTGAATTCCGGTAAACATTCCTAAAAAAATGAAGTAAAACGTAAAAACCATTGCAAGTGTATTTGGCAAATACCGTTTCAACTCGATATATTCTTTCCGAACATTTGCCTTCAGGAGGTTAGCCCAATACATATTCTTTTTCCCCTTTCACGATTTTCATAAAGATTTGTTCGAAATTGATCGTATCGCGGTCAATCGATTCGACCGAAGTTCCTCCCATTTTGAGCATGTCAAATAACTCGTAAATTTCATCGCTTTTCGTCAGATGAATTTGGATAATAGGCTGCATGGAATCTGCAACATAAGTATAGTCCGGGAATTTTTGTTGCAACAATTTTTGTTGGTGCTCACTCAAAGCGTCCCCGATTGTTATTGAATAGGCACGAACTTCAAATAGCTTCATTAAATTTTCCACTTTATCGTCTACAATGACTCTACCGTCATTAATGATTACTGTTCGATCACATAATTCTTGAATGACGTTCATGTCATGCGAGCTAATGATGATGGTTCGGTTGTATTCATCGACAATCGTTCGTAACAATTCGCGCACTTCATACCCTGTTTCCACGTCCAATCCAAGAGTTGGTTCATCCAATAATATGACATCACTATCCGCAAGCATTGCGACGGCAATCGCAAGTTTTTGCTGCATGCCACGTGAAAGCCGATTGACGAGTTCATTTTCCTTCTCTTTTAAATGAAAGCTTGTTAACAAGACTTCGATTTGATGAGCAACATCTTTTCGTGAAGCACCTCGGTTCCCAGCAAAATACTCAAGATTTTCCCGAACCGTCAATCGCCAGTACAAATTCCGATTCCCTTCCAACACTGCACTAATATGCCGCAATGCCCCGAGGCGTTTCTCGCGATTGTCCATCCCGTTAATCGTAATGGTTCCAGCATCAGGAATGAGTAAACCACAAATCATTTTAATGGTCGTGGTCTTCCCAGCACCGTTAGGCCCTAGTAACCCAAGAATTTCGCCTTTATTCACTGTAAAAGAAATGTCATTAACCGCTTGAATGTATTCCTTCGACTTTCGCTTTTTATAAGATTTCATTAAATTTCGAGCCTCAATAATTGGTTCCATGACAAGCATCCTTTCTACCAAAAAATACCTACACTACTCAACTTCTACATGACTCTATTATTTCCCTGCTTTAAACATACTCATTCTACTAAATATTGAAGTGAACCTACCCACCACTTAACGCTTCGCGTTTGAAGTGGGGGCTTCTCGACTTATCGTTGCTTCTGT
>NZ_JBHSRM010000028.1:0-65005 GCF_042658975.1 Sporosarcina thermotolerans
TTTTCTGCAAGTTTTCAATTTCAAGTTATTATGCTATTTTACTATTTTTTACAGCTATGCAACGCCAGTGGGTACCCAATTTACGATAGTTTAATTGGTATAATTTAGTAACATTTATTATTATAGTCGTATGCAGTTAAAAAGTGGAAGGGGATAGTGTTTGAATGAAAAGTATAGGGAACATTAGTAATAAGTATATTGAATCAGCAAATAAAACCGCGAAAAGGAAGTTTCCGAAATATACAAGACAACTCATAAATCTGGCAAATCGAAATGCAAAAGGAACCGTTCCAGATGTCGTTGGTTCCCTGGCAACATTGTACTTTCCCGAATTTTTGGTTGAGGTACCAGAGCATACCGTTGATGATTGGGAAAAGTGGTATACGGATCGTGAACCCGAGGCAAAAGCACGTGCAAAGGCAAAGATTCTTCCTCAAATCGAACGGTTAAAAGAGGCAATTCAGTTAATCGATGATGCGCTTGTGGATGAGTGGTTGGATGATTTATTAATAGACAAGACTTACAACGGCTTATATGTACAAAAAGCTGTCTTACAAAAGGTTAGTGCGCATTTTAATGTCTCTTATAAGGTTTCTTCAGCCTTGGATGAAAGTAAAGGAATTGATGGATATATCGGAGAAACGCCTATATCCATTAAACCTGATACCTATAAGATGGTAAAGTCAGGAGAAAAAATAGACGTTCCAATTGTTTTTTATAAAAAGAATAAAAACAGTAAAAACTTTGAAGTGTTTATTCCAACTGACCTAAATCCTTCTAATAATGACTGATATTCATCTTATACCCTATATAAAATGCAATGTGCAAGGAGCTTAAAAACGTAGTCCAATTCCCTCTATGGAAATTGGGCTTTTTAATTTTGCATGACGGTTTATATTAGCAATGAATTACTCACCGGAAATCCAAGACATCATACTCTCTGTCTTTCACTTGTAATAAATATACATATAAAATAACTTTCGAACTAAATATCTTATTATTTCCACATTACTTTTCTATGATTCAGTATCATTGTCATGGTACAATAACATCAATTCATACGAATTGTTCACATTACACTAATGAAATAAATACTACTAATAAAAACATATCAAATGGAGTGAGCGAATTTGAAGTCGGCAATTGACATTGCTTTTTTGGAGGAGGTAATGAAATACAACCAGCATGAACTTGCAGCCATTGTAGATAGTATCTTCAACTCCCTACGCGAAAAGTATAACAAAATAGTCAGCTTTGGCATAAACGGGTGCAAGGAGTTTGTCGCAGCTTTAATCTTATCGGACTTCGATAATTCAACGTTACCTTATATAAATCATGGTTTAGACCAAGTCTTTAGAGGCAGTTGGGGCCCAATTGAATTTAGCAGCTTCATGGATAAAGTAATCCTTGAAAATAGTGTCATTTCCTATCCAGCTTGGAGCAGAGCTTATCGATTTATAGAGAAGAACCATACTTGGTTGGAGGAACACCCTTGTTCCGAAGCAGTTATGAATTCCTCCTATATTCCGAAGAGCAGATTTATTAGATCCTAACCCTAACCCTTAAATCCATAAGTAAAGCCGTTTCTCCGATTTTCTAAATCGGCAGAAACGGCCATTTGTTATGTGCATTATCTTTTTAAACCGATAAACCATCGCTAACAAATTAACTTTTACCATATTTTCTTGCCAAAAAAATAAGTGAAATATACTTAAATATGCCCCCTATAATTATGCCAACCATCATCGCAGATGGATCAAAACCATAAATCGATTTGCCCTCATTTAGAATTATCCAAAATGGTATTAGTCCTATGAACGTTGAGTATATCCAAACAATTTCTAATATCATCTATAGGTAGCGGGACAAACTCTTTTGGCACAGAATATCTTACCTAAACTCACTACCCCCACCCCAAATTACCCTTCCTCCAGTGTGACCAGTCATCCCATGAATCTCTTCCTTTACAAGCTGAATCCGACCGGGTTCTTCATGATGATGCCAGTCATAACCTTCTGGGGTGACGGAGGATTTCAAGTTCACAATATCTTGTTCATTGAATCCCAATTGATCGGCTAATGAAGGATTATCCTGAATCGCTTCATAAAGTTGCATATTTGCAATTCCGATATGCACTGTATCTGACATAAGATAAGTTTCTTCCGGCAAGGTTGCCTCAAAGTGAGTATCAAAGACTGGGAAGACGCCTTCAATCTCGGTGCCATCTGTCTGAACAGAGATATTCTTCTCGAACTGGACATTTGATAATTCGTGTACGGAACCATCCAAATGTCCATTTCGGGTAACTAACTCCTCAGCTTGAACGGTATTTTCGTCTACAAGGACATCAATTATGCCCAAACCTAATGCACCAACAGTTGCCACCTTACCAACCTTTTTTATACCTTCAATGACTAATTCCTTGTCCTGAAAAGCCGCGCCTTTGAGTGTCTGACCTAGTGCCGAACCAGTATAGACAATTCCACTGCCGATTCCCTTCACCGTATTTTTGGATGAAGATTTGATATCGTCCCAGCCCTCCTCAAGCCGCCTCGGATCTTTAGTTACTGCGCCATATATCCCATTAGCTGCACCGTCCGCAAAATGAGCGGTGTTGGAGATGACCTTCGCAGACGAGTCTACGACGCTATTTCCCACTTCTTTTAGATAAGCCCCTGTCTTGGGGAATTTTGTAGATACAATGGAACTTGTAACATGAACCCCGCCCTTGACGATGCCTCCCGCTATTAAGTTGACTCCGTTTCCGACAGTACGAAATACTTTCATTTGGATCCTCCTTCATCATTAGAGTGTAGACTGTATTCAACCAGGATGTTTCGTTCTTGGATTTTGTTATCAGGATTTTAGTTGATTTTCCCTATAATAAAACGATATTAATTACTTTATTCGACAGTTCTTTACCTAATCCTTCTTTTTAATAGTAAAAATTAACCAGAAAGTGTTCAGAGGAACTACTCACTACTTTTTGATGCATAGTTAGTAACAAACTAATCATTATTTACACAACCAAAACAGTAATGCTATAATTAATCGAATAGGTAAAATTTTTTATAAAAATCCACAAGAAACGGGAGGAAGTTATGGGGAGATTAGTTCATTTCGAAATCCATGTTGATGACATGGAGCGGGCAAAGGGGTTTTATGGGGAAGTTTTTGGGTGGTCCTTCCAGGATTGGAGTGATTTTGCCGGTATGCCTTACTTCGGAGCAGTGACAGGCGATGATAGTGAACTTGGCATTAATGGCGCGTTAATGCAAAGGCAAAGTGCTCCACCTATACCAGGACAAGCCATGAACGGTTTCGCTTGTACAATGGGTGTGGAGAATTACGATGTAACGGAAGAGAAGATTTTAGCAAATGGCGGTACCGTCGCTTTGCCTAAATACGCCCTGCCAGGCATGGCTTGGCAAGGATATTATATCGACACAGAAGGCAATGTGATTGGGATTCATCAACCTGACGAGAATGCCAAGTAAAATAAAGGAATTAATGGCTGTCACAGAAAGTCGGTTTCCGACATCTTTCTGGACAGCCTTTCCTTTTCTATGACCATCTACATACTTTTAACAATTACAAATCATTAATACATTTCCATCCAAATCTTCAAAGTTAAAATAAGCGAAATCGGCAATGCGCTCTATTTCTCGAACAATTGTAATCCCTTTGCTTTTAATAAAATCATACGCTTCGTCAATATCCTCAACTAAAAAGTTAAATAAAACATGGTCAGAAGGATTTAGTATGAACTCCGGATCAAAAGTGTGGTCGTCCAAAGTAAGTCCAGTCTTAGAAGTAACAGGAATGTTGTAAACAGGTGATTGAACCTTGTCCTTCTTGAATGGGAGTCCAAGTAGCTCACTATACCATTCAGACGATTTCTCTAAGTTACTAACATGGATAAAAACATTATTTACTTTACAAGCGAGGGGAGAAGAAACTGAATTCATAAACATTCCACCTTTCATTGTATTTATTAATAGAATTCTATCAAAATGGAGAAATTCCTTTATAATATTGAAATATTTATTAGAGCAGTACGATGAATCAAACATAGAAAAGGTCAGCCATTATAAAAGCTGACCAAGTATGAAATTGTCTTGAATTAACTGAATTCAACCACGCACACGTACCTTTACAAGATTACCTCTATTTAGTTTTTCAAGATTTTGCATATGAAATCCCTTCACAATTAACCAGACAGCCAAACTCATCTCATAAACGCCTACAGGCAAAGCAATGAGTCCTTTTGCTGTAGAGTTAGGTTCCACGATACCAAACATGTCTATTAAACCAGCTATGAATACCATAACTGCTGTAACCATCCCAAATAGCGCTAATTTTTTCGGCACCAATCCAGTCCTAAATAGTAAATAACTGTACATGAGAGTATTTAAACCTAACATTAAATTTGGACCTAACATAAAGGTCCAACGATGAAAAGCTTGCAATAGTAAACCTGCAGCATGGAGATCCCCATCTCCTAAGCTGCCCCTTTCAAAATTCATACTGAGATGCAATAGACCTAAAATACTTACCAAACCTATTGCAATAATAACTGCTTCCATAAATCGAAAACATAGATATCCTAATGCTATTTGTTCATTCCAACGACGGATATACGGAAACAGCATGACTGCTGTTCCAACAGCCGCGGAGACAAGAAGAATATCATTTAGAACTCCGATCAAAACCTTCGTCTCAAGTCCGTTAGCCACGGCCATATACCATTGTTCTGACAGTACTGGCTGATAAAAGACAACAGCGATGATTGATGTGACCGCAGCTACTATATATAAAATCCCTATTATCAATCCATTCATTCTATCCTGTGTCAGTATCTTAACCTCCTCTTATTTGGTGCCGGTACAGCAAGCTATTGCCTCACATCTAATAGGTTTTTAATCTCTTTTACTTGTTCAATATGTCGCTGTTCATGCAAATAGATCTGTTCAATCCATTGATCAAGGGGCAAATCACCTAAAGCAGGATGTTTAACTGATTTCTCCTTCAAAATGGATTGGTCTTCGATTCCATTAAGGAATATCATTAATTTCTTTCTCGATTCGTTTAACAAATCAATGATTTCTTGAACTTCAAATGGCTCTATTCCTGGTTCAACAATTTGGGGAGCTTTTATTTTCCTCGTTCTGTCCAAAATGAAAAGCTCGATTTTCTTGCGTTCTTTCGAAGAATTATCCTCCCCTTTTAATCCCCATGCAATAGCCTTTATAGTCGACTGTTCTACAAGCACTAAATGATGACAAACTTGTGAGATACTCCAACAATTCATATCAGGCTTACTATTAAATTGAGCATCGGTTAAGAATGCAATTTCCATTTCGAGGTTACTTCTCGTTTCATGCAAATGTTCAAATACCGACTTATCCATTAGGTTTCTCCCTTTCTGAGACACTGCTTTTGTAGATTTCTTTTCTATATATGTTCTCTATGATGAATGTATTCTCCGAGGAGACCCGTTTGATTTAAAGGAGATAAATAAAACACCCCAAAAGTTTTTAACTTTTAGAGTGCTCACGGATCCGTTCACAGAAATATCATTATTTATATGTAGTAAATTAACTGAATTCAACCACGCACAGGTACCTTTACAACTCAGTAATAATCCCCCAAATCCACACTATCGTCGACCGATTCCGCATGTAAAATGGAATAGTATTCAGAATCTGAGTCAATATATCGAACTATCCCTGTTGAATATTCACCAATTTCTTTGAACTGATTGTATTGTTGATGAACAATGTTTTGGAAAATCTCTTCCTGCACATCTTCATCCCCCAAGGCGGTAATCAATGCGATATTTGCAGCCATACCTATTTCCACTTCAACAAACGACTCTTCCATATCCCCGCTGGATTTTCCATTTTCTGAACGAACACCAATCCACCTTATTTCTTTATTGGGATTTAGTGTACCAATGAGCTGAATTCCTTTGTAAAGTTTGGTAAAGAAATATCCGTCTTGAAGTACCGTAAAGTCAAGTTCATCAATGGTATTTTCATTACTTAAAGCTGCCAACGTTTCATTATAGGATTGTACAAATAAATGACTGAATCCATCGAGATCTATATTTAAGGATGGAATGAATTCCTCGGTTAACTCCGTCTCCTCGACATACACTAATGCACTCCGTAAGAAGACTTCAAATCCGCCTTCGTGTTTATAAATACCAATTACTTGATCTGAAGTTGCAAATTCAACGCCATCTTGAGTCCTTGTAAAATTAGGCCCAAGCATATTTATTAATTGTTCCACAATCATTTCATCAAGAAAGTCTACGTGTATAGCATCTAACAAAAAGTCCCTTTCGCCGTCATAATACGCTGTCATAGTCACATTTCCATCCAAATACCATGTATCCGTATTGTAGCCTTCATCGTCCGGATCTCCCAAAATTGATACGATGTCATCTTCCATCCCCAACGTTATCCCGTTTATATAGAACTGGTCATTACGTCGTTCGACATTTATATCAAGCGCAACTTCATCCAAATAGATAACTGATTCAACTTCACTTTCCGCAAATTTCCATACTCCATTATCAAACTTAAACGTATGAACAATCGTTGTTTCATTGTCACGGTAAGCTGACCCTTCAACCACTCTACTAATTTGGCGTAAACTTAGGATTACCTCATCCTGTTTGATGAAGATAAATTTCGGATCATACCACTCATATTCCAAGTCGTATTCTGTAAACAACATCTCTACTAAATTTCGTGTTTCTTCATATATTTCATTTGCGTCATCCATATAGATCATAGTCATGTACATTTCCAGATCCTCTTCTTCAAGGGCTTGAAAATTAAGGGCGATTAAGTCCAGTATCGACTGTTTAATTGTTTCCTCGGACTGCACCCCTTCGACATCGGATATAGGAGTGATTGCAACGATTTCCTCGCGATCTATTATGTATTCCGTGAGGATGGTGCTGATAATCGCGTAAGAAATGACCACCGCAATGACTATCCATATTCCCTTTTGGCTTGTTCCACCCCTTTGTTTGATACGATCCATAACATTTCCATGTTTATTCGAATCAAGAATCCGCTTGATTTCGCTTTGAGCATAGTTTTTATACAAAAGGTTCCCACTTATTCCAAAGGCAACCCCCATTGCAATACCCAGTGAACTGTCGATTCTCAAACTATCAAAACCAAGGAAGGCCACGATTACATCAATTAACAGAAACGCTCCAAACAATAAGAACACTGTTTTATACATTTTCCGATAGCCAAGCCAGAATGGTGGAAAAAGAGCAGCCGGCCAATTCCAAGAACGCATCTTGCCTGATTTCCATTTACCCAAATAGAAGTCACTCTTTCCACCTCCAACGAAACCTGCCAATAATTCCTCTTCATTGTAATTGGTATGATTGTTTATCTCTTTAGCCGAGGATAAATCACCACTTTTCTCTTCCAATGAATTACCACACGCCCCACAAAAATTATCAGTTTCTTTAACTCCACTGCCACACTGTTTGCAATACATTCAGTCACCCCACAGGATTATTCGTCACTAAAGTACCAACTTTTCCAATATAGTCATATGAATAATATACTATAGAAGCATCTGATATAAAATGACTACTTTTTATTACTTGGGTAATACCTGTGAACAGTGAACATACAAAAAAAAGGAAAAGAGCTCAGATGCTCTTTCCCTCTTAGAAAACTTACTCCCGAATCGTCTTCAACGCTGTCGACCAAGCAACAACTTCATTCAACATCGTTTGAACAGTTTCTTCATGGAACGGTGCTGGGTTAAACGTTCTCATTTCTTCAAAATCAGTAAACAGACTTAATGCGGGATGCGTCCCTACCGTAGCGACTTTCGGTACTGTTAAAATCAGTCGTAAATTATTTGCTGCTGAGACTCCGAGAGTTGAACCATAACTTACAATACCTGCCGCTTTATTATTCCACTCAATATATAGGTAGTCGATCGCATCTTTCAACCCGGAAGTAATTGATTTGTTATATTCAGGAGTGACAAATACAAACCCGTCAAGCTCACTGATTTTTTCTGACCAAACTCTTGCTTCGGGCGCTTGATAATCCTGTGACATAATTGCTGGAATCGGTTCATTGAATTTTGGTAAGTTGTAATCCTTAATATCCACCAACTCAAATTCAACGTCCGTTCTTCGATCTGCAATAGATTTCACCCATTCTGCAACTTGTAAATTCACCCGTGAATCACGAGTACTTCCTGTAATAATACCGATTTTAACCATTTCCCATTCCTCCCAATGATGTCTACTTTGATTTTTGCAAACTTGTTTGATTTGCTTTACAACTAAATTGTAGACCATGATTGACAGAGGAAAAACCAATAGAAAATTGATTTCGTTGCTTATACAACAGATTGAGGAAACTGTTTAAAAAGTAGTGGGGTAAATAAAATGCATAAAAATAAGGTCGGCTATGAAAAGCACCGACCTCACAAATGATCTATTCTAATTTATAATTGTAGCGAGTTAACTGTATTCAACCACACACAGGTACCTTTACAATCCCCTGCACCCTAATTACTGCGCAGTATACCCACCATCAACAGTAAGTACGTTCCCTGTCATGAATGAAGAATCATCCGAAGCCATGAACAATACTGCTTTTGCCATCTCTTCAGCTTGTCCAAGACGTTGCATTGGTGTCATAGATTTTAAAACATCTTTGCTTTCTTCAGGAATGATAGGTGTGTCAATGAAACCAGGAGCCAATGCATTTACACGAATATTTTTCGTTGCATATTCCAATGCAAGTGAGCGCGTCAAGTTAATAACGCCACCTTTTGCAGCATTGTATGCAGCTGAGCCTGGTGATCCTACCCAACCATACATTGAAGCAGTGTTTACAATCGTTCCGCCACCCGATTTCAACATTTCACGGAGTGCTTCACGTGCGACTAAAAATACGCCGTCTAAGTCGACATTGACTGTATTGCGCCATTCAGAGTACTCCAATGTTTCAGTTGGATGAACGCGGCCGATACCTGCGTTGTTAAAGACGACATCGACTTTTCCGAACGCTTTGACGGCTTCTTTGAAGACGTTTTGTACATCTTCTTCACTTGTAATATTTGCTTTTACAAACAAAGCTTCCGCATTTTGTCCTTTTAGTTCCGCTTCAAAAGCTTTCCCTTTTTCTTCATTCAAGTCGACAAGTACAACTTTCGCGCCTTCTTTAACGAAAAGTTCAGCTGTCGCTGCACCAATTCCTGATGCCCCGCCTGTGATGACTGCTACTTTATCTTGTAGTTTTCCCATGATGACTACTTCCTCTCTTTTTGTATTAAAGATCTGAAATCATACCGCCATCTACAACGAACTGAGAACCTGTCGAATAGCTGGAGTCATCTGATGCCAGGTAAATGACAAGGTTTGAAACTTCCTCTGTTTTTGCACGACGACGTAAAGGAATGTCTTGTTCAAGTTTTTTAATGAACTCTGCGACATCACCTTGTTCAGCCATTGGAGATTCAATTACACCCGGATGAACTGAGTTCACACGAATATTATATTGGCCAAGTTCTGCAGCAGCACCTTTTGTCATTCCCGTAACAGCATGTTTTGATGCACTGTAAGCAATTGCAGTTGGAGCACTGACTAATCCATCTACAGATGAAATGTTTACAATGGAACCAACGCCAGCTCTCTTCATTGATGGTAGAACGGTCTTCATACCAAAGAATACCCCAAGCTCATCAATTTCAAATGTTAAACGGAAATCTTTTTCCGTCAATTCCTCTAAAGGTTTAAATATACCAATACCCGCATTATTCACTAATACTGTTATGTCTCCAAAAGCCTCTTCTGTTTTGTTCACGACTTCTTTCCAGTTGTCTTCTTTGGAAACATCTAATTTCAATGCGATTGCATTCTCTCCAAGTTCATCAGCCAATTGTTGAGCTGCCTCTAAGTTAATATCTGTAATAGCTACTTTCGCACCTTCTTCAACGAATTTCCGTGCATGCATTGCACCCATTCCTTGAGCTGCACCAGTAATAATGGCTACTTTGTCTTGTAATTTCATACGACATTGCCTCCCTATTATTTTAACTTAAGACATCTCGAATTCGAGATACCTTTAAATAAAGTATACCCCTATAACAATTTCAAGTCAAACTAAAGAACTCGGAATAGTAGAGGTTGATGGGGTCCAAGAAGTGAAATGCAACACAGATAAGAACCACCTCCTTTATTATGCGCTTCAATCGGGATATCAAACTTCAATTTTGAAGGTACCTGTGCAAATTATGAAGGTACCTGTGCAAGAAACATTCATGATTATTCAACCAATTTGAATATAAATACATCATTATAAAACAAACCTCAACTCTACAAATTTATATTTATGTAATTGTAGTGAATAAACTGAATCCAACCTTGCACAGGTACCTTTACAATGGGCTCCTTACAACCCAAAACAAAGACCAGCTATCACACACGCTGGCCTTACAATATTTCCACCTACTATTATACAATTGTAGTGAATATACTGAATCTCATTTAGGGACAGTCTCTTAGGCTTTATCAATTCGAAAACTTTTTTGTTGTTGCCAAAGACCATTTAGGGTCATTTATGAACAGTTGAACCGTTTCCTGAATAGATTTGTATTCATGTTGTTTCCATTGGTTTGTAAAGCGCTCTTCCCAAACTTTTGGATCAGCATTTATAAACTCATTTATTGCCAAAAGTGGATAAAAATCTTTTAGTGTTTGACAGTATTTCTGAGCATGGTGAACGAAACGGGAGAGAACTACGCTTGCATACGGATAATCATCGATTCCTCGGGGAGCATCTTCATTGAGCAGTGCTTGGATGATTAGACCCGCTCCATCATATAGTTCTTTTGAAATTGTTTCTTCGTATAGGGCTACGTCCAATTCACCTTTTACGGCACATGTATAAGCTAAATATTCGTTTCCAATGTTATTCTCACAGCCTTTTGTGAGTAGCCAATGTTTAATCTCTGGCGTTGTCGCGTCCAGTTGTTCAACCGCGTTGATTTTCCCCCATCCACGAACTGACTGTGCAAGTTGCCAAATTTGATCATTTGCCCGAATTGTACCATTTTTCATGGCGAATATGACATATGACGTGAATTCCTCATGCAAACCTAATGTATATAAGAGCTCTTTATATTTTTCACAATTAGTACAACCAAGTATTGTGATTGCGAATTTCACAACCTCTCTATGTGCCGCATGATTAAGAAGCCAAATTGCCTCTTCCTGTACAAGGTTTTCGTCCAATTGAGCTTGCCTGAATTGAACAATAAATTCGTCGCCATAGCTCGCGATAGTGTCAAAGATAATTTTTTCGTATGTCGCTTTCCGCGTTTTGATCGTTGGATTTGATAATTGTTCTTCAAAAAGTTTCAGCAGTTTTTTCACGTAAAATGGGGTGGGTATGCCATCCGCGAAGTTATCGGCCAAACCTGCAGCCAATCGCGGTTGATTTTCATCATATAAGTATTCTTCATCCGGTAAACGTTCATCGATTATTTTATTATGCTCTTGAACTTGTTGCTGAATAAAGGGAACAATCTTTTCTTTATGATCCCATGGAAGAAATTCCAGCTTCAATGAGTCATCTAAGATCTTTTTGTTGTCGATTTTTACAATACAATTTAGCTGTACGTACCCACCAAGTTTAACGGAAACCTTATGCTTTTTTCCATCTTTCATTTCAAGTGTTCCCGATAATTTAGAATACGGAATAATATGGGAGAGTATTGACTTTCGTTTATTCCGAGCCACTATCATCCCGTCAATGATCAGCAGCTCTTCTTTCATCTCGTTTCTAATTTCAATACGATGCCCTTTATAATCAAACTCCCACGATTTTCGTACTTCTTTTTCTACATCTTTCATCACGTTGCGCATTTCACGCTTAATTTCATCTTTAAATCCCATGAAGTCCTCCTTAACTTTGGATGAATACTCACTCTCTTTTCTTTACTTCCCACTTATTTATAATAGAGCTTTTTATAATTCTTGCAATCGGGATATCAATCTTCAATCATGCATATTATTACTATTCATAAGGAGGTGCCTTTAATGAAGCAAATGAAATTTATGTATAAACATTACTTGTCCGAGCCTTTGTGGTTTAAAATCCTTACCTTAACTACTTTGCTTATTTCGATTATATTTAGCAGTTTTAACAATGGTTATTATCAATCCTGTGCCAAATTAGCCGCCGCAATCTTTTTTTGTACGTATGGATTCAAATTTCGGAATAACACAAAGGTTTCCGTCCTCTTCTTTGCTCTAATGATCTTATGTATTTATCTATCTTGGAATAGTTTGAAGCTCGCATGACTCTAAGAGAAAACAAATACATCTGTAGTGAATTAACTGAATACCCCTTGCCCAGGTACCTTTCATAGGTACCTTTACTTGTTTATATAGTTAATTAGAATTAAAAATAACTATTGACAAATATGTGAATATACCCAGTCTATTTTTTCAGAATTCAAACAGGTATACTATTACTGAACAATTTGGAAGGAGCTGGATTCATGAAATTTTGTAAAAACTGTGGAAAGGAAATGAGTAATGAAGTTGTTTTTTGTACGAGCTGTGGACAGGGATTTGAAAATGAAGTTAGTACTCCTAATACTGTAGAACTACCCAAAGCAGTTACAAATCCACCATCGCCGCCAACTTCAAGAAAGCCAATGAGCAAAATGCAAAAGGCTCTCATCTTCATTATTGCCATTATCATTTTTGCATGCATTGTTGCTAACATAGTTTTAACAAACGTGTATGATCCTATTAAAAAAATTGAGGCAATGAATATTGCCTATAATAACAAGGATAAAGACACGTTCTTTAATGCATTTCATTTTAAAGAAGGAACGGTTGCAAATCCGCAAAATTTCTACGCTACGGTCAGTGAGTATGGGTGGATAAATCTACGTAATGACCTAACTAATGAAATCGAGAAAATTAAACGAAAAGAACATACAGATATCATTTATAACGATGGTGAATTTATCAATGTACAAAAGAAACCTGTTTTGTTGGGATTATACAATGACATCGAATTTACAATCATTCCTGTCGAGGTTAGTGTGTGGGCACCATATGAGAATATGAAATTTAATTTCGGCGGCAAGGAAGTAATTAGTAAAGCGAATGAGGAACAGATAATTATTGGGAATTTCATCCCAGGAACTTACGAATGGTCTTATGAATATGACGAGGGGATTATGCCATTGTCCGGAAAAGGGGCTTATTCACTACATAATTATTGGGACAATACAGAAATGGTTGATGTTGACTGGGATTTTAGGTACATAACATTGGAATCTGATTTGGAAGATGCAATTGTCTATGTTGGTGGTAAATCAACAGGCAAAAAGGTAAGTGAGTTATATTCCCTTTACCCGGCACAACTGAATCCAACTGTTGAGGTTTTCGCAGTGGCAAAGGATAAAGACGGCAATGAAGTGAAGTCAGATATTCTTACATTGGATAGTACCTATGTTTATTTACCTTTTGAACATTACCAAAGAGAACAAAGAATTGCCGAAAGGGAATGGGAAATTCAAGATCTATACAAAAGTTTCCGATCCGATTATTCAACTGCTATTTACTATACTAATTTCAGTTATATAGAAGACTATTTCATAGATGGAAGTAAAATAAAACAGGACTATGCAAAGTTTGTAACAGATCATGATGATATTGAAGGATACTACTATTATGAGTTCATTCTAAATGACATCACGGATATAAAAGTAATCTCAGAAACAGAATTCGAGCTTTATACTTTCGAGACATTTAATTTCCAGACGGATAACGAGAGTCTATATTATGAACGAAAAAAGAAATATGTCTTCTCTTATATAGATGACAAGTTTTATATCACCGAGATAACAGATTTGGATACAAAAAAGACTAAAAATGAATAGTAAGGAGTGTTGGAAATGAAAACTTGTACAGTTTGTGGAAATGCGCAAAGTGAAGGGAACTTTTGCGGAAAATGCGGTGGAAAGCTTGATGGTCAGGCGGGAGGACAGACAGCGGCTACAACTCAATCAGTCCAACCCGTTATAGAGAAGAGTGAACAATTAGAGAAAGTCAAAGAACAATCGAAAATGTATCTCAGTTATTTCGCCAAGCAATTGAAATCTCCATCTGTTCAATCAGATAGTAGAAACAGCCTTATTAGCATAGGGTTGTATATACTGCTTACAGTTTTGGCGGTATATATCTTGCTAAAAGGATTTTTAAGTAATCCCTATATTAGTTATATCGGACCGTCATTTTTCCAGATATTCTTCTATGCAACCATTTTCTTCCTCATATTAATTGGAGTCAACACTACGGCCGTTTTCTTGACGTCGAAATTTTTTTCGGAAAACCTTAAGTTCTCTGAAGTACTAACTAAATTCGGGGGCTACTTTGTTGTACCAATTGTCCTTTCGGTGCTTGGAATACTACTTGGACTGCTGAAATCCATAAATATTGCAACAATAAGCATCTATTTAGGCTTAATCATTGCATTCGGTCTGATCCCGGTATTTGTTCTTATCAGGGAACTTAGCCTTAAATCCAAGGGTATTGATAGCTTCTATGCATATATGTTCTATTTGGTTCTGAATGTAATTTTTGGCGTTATCATTGGACTCCTTATCGCAGACTCCGCTATAGGAGAACTAATGGATTACTTATAAGCAAATGTAAAAACCGCTCATTGCTTTGAGCGGTTTTTTCTATTTCACATAAAGTTCGACAACTTCATAGCATCTTTCCTCAAATGAATTATGTTTTACACAGGTACCCTGGTTGTGAATAGTTTTATATCATTTCATGCTTAGTGTATTATCTCGCATTGTTCCGATATGTTTTCCATTTTTATCGTACATTTCTATGGTTCCATTTACTGTGGACGTGGTGTATCCTAACTTCTGATTGTGAGTATCGAAAATATCATGGCCTCCTAATACATTTTTCTGCGTATTTAGTAGGGTTTGGTTTTCAGTATTGACGAGTGTTTCCCCACCGAACAGATTTGGCTGGGTGAATGCCATTTTTTGTCCAGATGTGCCGTATATATCTTGTCCACCAAATATATTAGAATGGGTTTTCATTTGGACAACCCCATCTTGCACGACATCAATTCCCGCGAAAATATTCGGATTAATTTGCACGAATCCATTGAGCATCGGCAATATTCCAGTAGGTACTTCATGTACCGGCTGGTTGACAATTGGATATTGGACTGGTTTAGGCTGGTCATTAAGATCAGTCTGTGTGTGTGCTCCAATTACAGAACGTACTTCAGCTGGCTGATATAGCACCGGTTCAGCAGGTGCCGTATGCCCTGTTAATGCCAACCTTGGTTCGACCGCACTTATGACAGGTTCTGTAGACACAATCTGTCCAACGGGCACTGGCCTAACTTCGTTTGCAATGATAACCGGCTCTCCGGCTGGTACTGCATTGGGTGCTGCTTCGAAGAATACTTCTGGAGTAGGTAGATGCAATTTCAAAAATGGTAAGATGAATGCCAATATAACGAGCGGTACACTTCCCATGATTCCGAGTGCCATTTTCGTACTATATCCATAGCCGTACACCCATTTTAGTCCAAAATGCAAAAATGCAGCACCGATAATAGAAACAATGAACGGTTCCATCGTATTCGAATAGAGGTAACTATACGCTTGTGTACTGAAAAACAACGGAATGGACGAACCGTATAGAAGGAGCCCAAGAACGATCGGCCGCCAGTTATTTATGACATAACCGATTCTAAGAATAAATAAAATGATCATTAATATAATAGCCAACGGAGCAAGAAATGGAAGGATAAATAATACGATACTTAACAAGGCAATGAAAATAAGCATCTTCCATACCATATGAAGCGAGGTTACTAACAAAAACAAGATAAAACCACCTACCAAAAATATAGGGCTTTGATAGGATAATAAGACTAATAAAGCAAACCCCAATACAGCCCCTCTATGAAGACCTGATTTTGAGTGGGTGGATTTATAGGTTGATTCTGACATGACTGACGTCATCACTACACCTCAATTTTATAGTTAATTAAGACCATTCTATCATTTTTCATTTCCTTGGACAATCGTCTATTCTGTTTGAAGGTAACTGTGCAATTGTAGTGAAATAAAAAAGATAAGGGTATCCACGTAAAACAATTTTTAATGTTTTACGTGGATACCCTTTTTTGTGATGACGTGACTCTGTCTTTTATGCTGGTTTCATTGTGTAGTGAATCGATTATGTTCATAGAGTTCTCGTTTAGACCAAATGAGTTCTCATTCTTAATAGAAGAGTTCTCGATCTTGCGCAAAAAGTTCTCGTTTACACCAAACGAGTTCTCATTCTTGATAGAAGAGTTCTCATTCTTGCGCAAAGAGTTCTCGTTTACACCAAATGAGTTCTCATTCTTAATAGAAGAGTTCTCTTTTTTGCGTAAAGAGTTCTCGTTCTGGCGCAAAGAGTTCTCGTTTACTCCAAAAAGGGAACTTCACATCAACTAACAGAATTTCGTGCTTCTGCTATTTTCGCAACATACTGGCGCGCCAAATCGGCAAGCTTGTCCCATTCGTTATTGGCGATGAAGTTTTTGTCTAAAAGGGAACCGCCGATTCCGGCAGCTACTGCGCCGGCTTTGATATATTCGCTGACGTTATCGAGATTAATGCCACCAGTTGGCATCATTGGGATGTGGCCGAGTGGACCTCTAACATCTTTGATAAATTGGCTGCCTAATACGCTCGCTGGGAATACTTTTACTACGTCGGCACCCCATTCGTATGCTTGCAAAATTTCTGTAGGAGTGAATACTCCTGGAATAGCAATTTTTCCGTAACGGTTGGCAACAGCAATTGTTTCTTGACTTAGAGTAGGTGCGAAGATGAAATCTGCTCCGTGTTGAATGGCTAAATTTGCAGCATTTCCATCCAATACTGTTCCAGCACCGATAACGGCTTTGTCGCCAAATAATCGTTTTGCTTCTTTGATGGTTTGAAGTGCATTAGGGGAATCTAAGGTTACTTCTATCCCAGTAATGCCGCCTTCTACAAGTGCTTCGATTGCTTTGATGACTTTTTCTTCTTCAATTCGACGGACAACAGCGACTGCACCAGACTCCAATGTTTTACTTAGTAATTCCTGTTTCACGTTAACCATCTCCTATCTTAGTACATCTAAAATCTTGTTATGGAAGTTTTCCAATTCGCTTCTTTCTGGTAATCCCTCAATATCTCCTCTTGCGGTAACGACCATAGCGCCAACCTTCGCGCCGATTTCAACAGATTCCTGCAATGATTTATCTTCTAATAAACCTGTTAATAAACCTGCTGCAAAACCATCACCTGCACCGACCGGATCGACTACACGCTCTACTTTAAAGCTTGGAACAGTGCCGGCCACTCCGTTTTTAGAAGCATAAAACGTCTCTTTTTCTCCATTTTTAATGACAATTTTAGAAACGCCCGCACTCAGGAAATACTCGGCGATTTCCTCATAGTCTCTCGTACCGACTAAATATTCCGCCTCGTCAATACCCGGCATGAAAAGATCCGCTTGTTTAGCAAGTTGTAATAGAATTTCTTTAGCGTTCTCTACATTAGCCATTAATTTGAAACGGAGATTCGGATCAAATGATAGGAATATATTATTCTTCTTAGCAAAATCCGCAACTGCTTGAGTGACTTCAAGACAACTTTCACTTAAGAAAGGTGTAATTCCTGAGATATGGATTATTTTAGCTTCCTTCAAATAATTCCAATCGATATCCTCTTTTGTCAGTTGGCTCGCAGCTGAATTGCTGCGGTAGTAATACACTTGCGTTTTTTCAGGAGTGACTCGTTCTTTAATATAAAGTCCTGTTGGATAATCCTGATTGTACAGAACACGAGAGGTATCAACACCCTCCCCGCGAATAGAAGAAACGATGTACTTACCAAGCTCGTCATCTCCTACCTTACTGATCCATCCAGAGGTATGACCAAGCCGTGCTACACCAATAGCCACATTGGATTCTGCTCCTCCTTGCTTTTTATTGAACCGAGGAACATATCTCAAGCGGCCTTCTTCTGCTGCTTCTAATACAACCATTGTTTCTCCAATTGTCACAAGTTCAGGAAACATGACGAATGACCTCCAAATAATTACTTGCTCATTGCTTTTTTAGACTTAATTTTCCCCATTATTAGCGGCACTACTAGTGAAACGATCGCTAAAATGATAAATGTTAAAGAAATCGGTCTTTGCAGGAAAATCATATAGCTTCCTTCTGACATGACAAGTGCACGTCTCATTTCACTTTCTGCCATTGGACCAAGGATAAGTGCAAGGACAATTGGTGATGCAGGGAAACCAAACTTCTTCATAAAGTAACCGATAATACCCGCACCAAGCATTGTAAATACATCAAAGTAGTTGTTCGCAATTGCAAAAGATCCAACAACTGATAATACAATGATGACAGGTGCAATTATATTTTTAGGCACCTTTAGGATTGTTGTAAATAGGCGGATACCAAGTAATCCAAAGATCAACATCAAAACGTTGGCCACTAACATACCACTAAAAAGTGTATACACTAAATCGCCGCTTGTTTCGAATAATTGTGGTCCAGGTTGAATCCCTTGGACGACTAAAGCCCCTAACATGATCGCAGTAACGGCATCCCCAGGAATACCAAGCGTTAATAACGGTACAAATGCACCGCCTGTTAAAGCGTTACCTGCTGCTTCCGGTGCTGCAATCCCTTTCGGATTACCTTTACCAAACGTCTCTTTTTCTTCTTTCTTCGAAAAGCGCTTTGCTTCATTGTAAGCAACGAATGCTGCTATATCGGCTCCGGCACCAGGAATAATCCCGATGAACGTTCCGATACCACTTGAACGAAGAATCGTTCCCCAAAGCTTCTTTAACTCATTCCACTTTGGAAGTGCGTAGCTTGCAATGATTTTTTTGAACCCTTGTCCACCCGTTAATTGTTCTTCCATAATGACAAGTGCTTCTGAAATTGCGAATAAACCAATCATAACTGGGATAAAGTTCAATCCGTTTAATAATGAAATATTGTCATATGTAAAACGCGGGTAGCTTGTCATCGGGTCCATACCGACTGTACAAATGACAAGACCAAACACTCCGGAAATTAACCCTTTCAGGACGGAACCTCCTGAAATACTCGAGATAATACTTAAACCGAAGAGGGCTAATCCGAACATTTCAGGCGCACTAAAATCCAATGCGATTTGTGCAAGCTGTGGAGATATGAAGATCAGCATGATTACACTAAATATTCCACCAGTACTTGCAGCAATAACGGAAATGCCTAAAGCCTTGCCCGCTTTTCCTTGTTTCGTAAATGGATAACCGTCAAGAGCTGTTGCTGCGGATGCAGGTGTTCCTGGAGTGTTCAGCAAAATCGATGCAATCGAACCACCATAAACCCCTCCGAAGTAAACGCCTACTAAAAGTAAGAGACCCGCGACTGGATCCATACCAAATGTTATCGGCAAGAAGAGGGCTACACCCATAGTTGCTGTCAAACCGGGTAAGGCACCAATGACGATACCGGCGATAACCCCAAGCATAATTAAGATGAAAATACTAGGATGAAATACTTGGGCAAAACCATTCAGGAGTAAATCCATTTTTTAGACCTCCTTTAATATAAAACTCCGTGTGGAATTGGAACATTCATGACATATTCAAAAAGAATCACAACGAGTACACTAAATACTATTGATACAGAAATTAGGACAACCCATTTACGGATTCCCATTAACAGCATCCATACAAATGCTACAAGTACCGTTGAAACGAAAAATCCGAGAAAAGGCACTAAGATCACGTAAATAATTAATGAGATAAACCCACCGATAAATTTAGGAACGTTGCTACGTTGTAAAGTGAAAATACCTTCAGCATCTTCTTCTTTTTTAAATGCTAAGAAAACTGATAAAATGCCAAGAATAGTCGCTGTTACCTTAGGGAAAAAGTCAGCTCCGGGGCCGATTGAATTTGATGGTGGGAATGCGTTTGCGGACAACCAAACGTAAATGGAAAATAGAAGTAAACCAATACCGATGATCCGATTCGCCAGCGTCATGATGACACCTCCGATAATAAAGTTTGTGGTGTGAGAGCATCCCACGTGGGCTTACTAAACTTATAAATGAATGTAGGAAAAGGCTAAACATCGTTAGCCTTTTACCAACTTATTTTATTATTTTCCCAAGCCGATTGCGGGAATCAGGTCTGTAAACAATTCATCTTGTGATTTAACTAAATTCAAGAAACCTTCTCCGTTTTCATAACGATGGCCTAAGTTTAATTTCTCAAGGGTAGCCTTGAATTCTTCACTTTGAATCGTTGTAGCGAATTTTTCTTCCAACACTTTTACGATTTCGTCAGGAGTCTCTTTCGGTACAGCTATACCTCTCCATGTACCGATTGATAGATCAATACCTTGTTCTTTAAGAGTTGGAACGTCAGACAACTTTTCTACTCTCTCGTCTGCCATTACAGCAAGAACCTTAAAATCGCCAGATTCTACATGAGTTTGAACTTCAGCAGGACTTACTGATACAGCATCAATATGTCCACCTAAAAGAGCAGTTACTGCTGGAGCAGCCCCCTCAAATGGCACGTGGTTTAACGTAGTACCCGTTTCTTTTTCAAAAGCAGCTGCAGCGAGGTGCCAGATAGCGCCAGTTCCCGAGTTACCAACCTTTAATTTTTCTGTTTTTGCGGCTTCAATAAATTCTTCAATTGTATTCCAAGGAGCATCTGCGCGAACTGTAATAGCAGCTGGATCCTCATTCAAAAGGGAAACCAATTTGAAATCTTCATATGTAAATTGCGCTAAACCTGTATGCGGTAATGTTAGTAATTCAACTGTTACCATTGATAGAGTATAACCATCAGCCTTTGCATTTGCACCATTTTGCATGCCTACGGCTCCACCACCGCCTTCACGGTTAACGACTCCGATTGGTTGGCCTAAATCATCTTTAGCTAAATCTGCAAAAGATCGGGCAACTGTATCCGTACCACCACCTGCGGAGTAAGGAACGATTAACTCAAATTTCTTGTTAGGAAAGTCAGCGGACGATGAAGCACCTTTGTCCCCCTCTTTTGAACCACAAGCAGCTAATACTAAAACGAGAACAGTTAACATGGCCAATACGTTTAATCCCTTAAATTTCTTCACAATAAATCCTCCTCATTTATATGTTTTTTTGAAAACCCATTTTGATAGAAATCTCTTCAACGGTTTCAAGCAGTTTGGGAATTGTGCTCTTCAATATTTCATCAGTCATTCTATTTTCTGGACCCGTAACGCTGATTGCGTATTGAACCTCACCCGTATAGTCAAAGATAGGCGCCGCAACGCAACGGATTCCTAATTCATGCTCTTCATTATCATAGGAAAATCCTCTTTTTTTAATCGCATGAAGTTCCTTAATTAGGTCCTCACCGTTAACAAAAGTATGTTCAGTAAACCTTTTGAAAGAAACTTGATCAATATATTCAAGAACCTCTTCTTCATTTCTATAAGCTAAAATACTTTTACCTACTGCTGTGCAATACAATGGAGCCCTTCTGCCAACTTGTGAATAAATTCGAATAGATGATTGGTTGTCCACTTTGTCTATGTAAACAACCTGTTGGTTATCAAGCATGACCAGATGAACAATCTCACCAGTATCCTTACTAAGCTTTTCGATAATCGGTTTAGCAATCTCAACAATATTTAAATGCTTAACAACAAAATAATTCATTTCAATAAATTTCAAGCCCAAGCGATAAGTACTTTCTCTACCTACCTTCTGGACATACCCGTGCCTTTCTAATGAAAGCAAAAGCCGATGGGCAGTACTTTTTGCGACTTCCAAAGCATTCGCGACTTCAGTAACTCCCTGGCCACTCGGGTTCTCCTTTAGTAGTTCAAGTATGCGTAAAGCACGATCAACGGACTGAACCACCTGTATTATTCCTCCTCTCTATCTGTTCCGCATTACGGAACAGTGTTCCTTATTTCTAATCTAACTTTAATCTCCATTGAAAGCGTTGTCAATATGTTTTTCTTGAAGGTGCCTGGTTCTTTTTGAGGGTACCTGTGCAGCAAACATTCATGACAATTCATACAATTTGAATATATATACATTTTTTCAACACAAACCTTGAATCTATACAATTCTCATTTATATTTATGCAATTGTAGTGAGTTAACTGAATTCATTCTCGCACAGGTACCTTTACAAAAGAAATTCAATATTGCACAGGTACTCAAACGATGTGTCGGTAGTTTGACAACATTCCACTTTTTACCTACTATTAGGTGTAGCCAAAATAGTAAAAATACAGTAAATAAGGAGAGATTTGGATGTGTAAAAAGGCGCTGATATGCTGCATTCTTGCCCTACTATTTTCCTCAACACTTTTTTCACCTTTTCAAGTGCATGCACAAGGACAAGCCCAGAGTGAGACAACATGTTCTTATCAAGCGCTAAAAGATGAGATTACAAGATTACAGACTAAAGTAATACCGGAATTGCTTGGGGAATTAGATGAAAGTGGCGGCTTAACGTGGCCAAAAACAATTAGTCTACAATCGGTCATGAATATGTTTGATCAGGGAAATGGTACAAAGGCTAAATTGGCTGATGCTAATGAAAAGCTATTTGGTAACTTAAAAGAATTAGGTACTTGTGTTAATAAAAAGAATAAAGAGCAATTCGAAGACTATTTATCCTTCGTGGCCAAAAGTCATAACTCAATCATTGATAATCTGAAAGATTTTTATAAGAAAAACGCGGATGACTCAATGTTAGTAAAAGTGAATGCAGAGTTTAAGGCGTTAGGTACTCAATTTGTAAATATGCAAACGGGTAACTATTTTTTATTTCTTAAAGAAGAAGACGAATTGAAATCTTTAACCTATGCAGTAGATACCTTTTTTGCGCAAGTTAGCACTGCTGAGGATCTAAAAAAAATCTTTGTAGAGAAGAAGCCGATCGATCTTTCCATAATTCCTAGGGCACTCCTTATAAAATCGATTGAAAATGAATTTAGCGGATACTTTTCCTCCTATATATCCAGCAAAGAACTTTCTAACGAGCTTGCAAACGAGTTAGCCACAATTATCGTAGAGTACAATTTTGAAGAATATGGAAGTGTTATCACCTCAGTTATCAGGGTTAGAGAATTAATACTCATGGACATCATGCCCAATCTTTACCGCACATCCAATTCGAAAAGTATGATTACTAAAACAAGCAAACAAGCATTATTTGCTAAACAAGCGAATTACTTATTTAATGATCAATCCGAAATCTTAGCCAGGCATATTCTTGCCTATACGGAATCCTCAGCTAACCCGGATAAAGAATTCAAGGACGTTGCTACTAATTTCTGGGCAGCAAAGGAAATTGGTTTCCTTGCAAACTTAGGAATAATTAACGGATTCGAAGGTGGGGATTTCAAGCCGGATGCAGAAGTGACAAAAGCCCAAGCTGCGATGATGTTAGTAAGAGCGTTAAAGTTAGACGTTTCAAACCGTCCCGATCCCAAATATAGCGATCTACCGAAATCTCATAGGGCCTATAAGGAAGTTGCAGCGTTAGTAGATGAAGGAATAGTAAGTGGCGGATCTAAATTCAATCCGGATGCAACTTTGCTACGTTCCGAAATGGCAATGATGCTTCAAAAGGCGTATAAACTTAAAGGACATTCGGGAATTGAATTTTCGGACGTGCCCAAAAAACACATTGCCTATAGTCACATTCAAGCTTTGGCAGCTAATAAAATAACTGTCGGTGTAGGCAAGGGAGCTTTCGATCCCAACGGTAAGTTGAACAGAGCTCAGTTCTCTGTATTTATGGCTAGAGTACTGAGTGATGAATTCCGTTAAATTTGAGAACAAGTATTGATATAAAGGTTGATTTTGAGAGGGGTAACCATATGATAAAAAGTATTACGAGTAATTATCCTGTAGTAAAGTTCACAGTTTTCATTCTTACCATTCTACTGGCCGGTTGCTCGCTAAGTTCTCCCGAACCTCAGGATGAACAAAGCATAAAATTGCAAATCGAAGAAAGACTCAAGCAAGAGTTCGGTGCAGACACAGAAATTACTGTCCAAGAACTCACTAACCGAGAAACAGATGGCAATTCCGATACTGTAGAAGTGAGCGTACTGATTGATGAACAAGTCGAGGGACTAAGTTTTGGTGTAAATCTTCAAGATAGACCTCCTTTGCGAATGGATTCCGTTTACCGGGGAGAATTTTTGTATGAGGATAAACAATGGAGATTGACAGACTTATTAAAAGTCAATGATAGTAGTGTCACCCCAAAAGAAGGAATAAACGCTTCAGCTCTTGTACACCCTCCAGGGAAAGTATACGTTGAAGGTGCGCCAAAGGTAAGAACTTGGAAAAATGAAATGGTTGAAGAAAATTTGGATCTTGAAAATGGAATTCATACTATATTCATTTATAAAGAAGCCGAAAATAGGATGTTAGAGGAAAGCGGTACAGTTAAATATACTTTCATATTTAACAAAGATACGAGTAAATGGGAACAGACGGAAGAAGTTAGGATGGATGATTGGAAACGTACATATGATATTGCTGGAAGTTGGACTTACAAGACTACCTCCGCCGATGGTTATTATGTTACTGTAAAATTACATGTTTCGGAAGTTGACCAAAACGGTCAAATTACTATTCGAATAGATTCCAATCAGATCAATGCCTCTATTTTGTCTGGATTGGATGTAAAAAACTCATGGACAGCCGAGGTATCACAAGACAATCCTTTCACATTCATCTCGGATGAGACTACTTATGCTTTGACAATACCTGATGAAGGACAAACCAATGTCCTTAAACTTGGCGATTCTATTTTCCGAAGATAACCATACGGTGTTAGGTCCCGCAGTTATTACTATAACTTTGGAGGGTTCACGATGGGCATTAATAAAGTTACATTAATGGAAGCGTATATGATTGAAACAATCCGAAGCAATGGCATTTCAATTCAGGAATTGTTGACCCAACTTGAGCAAGGGAATAAAAGGGCTTGGGAATCCATTAACCCAAATTATAATTACGATGATTTAATCGTACTTTACAATCAAGATAAAAGTGCATTCAAATCAATCCTTACGGATGGATATAAAGTGAAATTCATTACCATAAGAGGGCTACAAGCGCTTTTGGAAATGAAATTCAAAAAAACGGCTGGAGAAGATTACATTTCGACAGATAAGGGCATGGAACATTTAACAGTTACAGAAAAAGAATTAACAATGCTGAATCAGCTTCTCTCAAAAAACTGGACAATTGAAGAATTACCTACAGATATAGACAATGATCAACTAAAAGAAATTAGCATACAACTTGCCAACTTGCCTAAAGTGATGAATTGAAATGGATAAGCAGTTTCCTGTCAAAGGGAAACTGCTTTCATTTTGAAATTCGTGTTATAAGGTCCGGAAAACAGCTTTCTAAAAATAAATTTCCTCATGTTATATCAATGAGAACCTAAGACACTCAGACTCTTAAAATCAGATATGTTTCACCATATGATGGAATGGTTCGCCGATGATTGTCCAGGGAGAGACAATTTCGTAGCCGAGTCGTTTGTAAAGTCGGATTGCTGAATCTTTTTGAGTTTCGACATTTAAGGCTAATTGTGTGTACCCTTTTCGCTTTGCAAGCTCTTCTACGAAAGTGAATAATTGAGTTCCGATTCCTTTGCCACGGAAAGTTGGATCGATACAAACTGTGTCGATATACAATTCACCTAATAATGATTCTGCATCGATTTCTGGAGTTGGAACACCTTTTTCCATCAGCCAATTCGTCAAATTACGATCAAGGTCAGGGGCATCTTCCCCTGGATACAAGACGATAACGCCCACCATGTCGTCGTTTATCTCCGCAATATATGTATACAGATAGGAGTGCCGGTTGTCGGTTCGCATGAATAGCTCGCGCAATCTTTCTGTGACAATTTCTTCTTCGGTTGCTCCTGTTAGCCGATTGGCGATGTCACCAATTGCGTCGATAATTAGCGGGACGGCTTTATCCGCATCTGTCGGTTGTGCGGGTCTAATTTGGATACTCAATTATAAAATCTCCTTTTAGTCATTGTTCCTTTTATTATATCAAAAAAACAATCCAAGTTTGGAGTTCATTACTGTACTTCGTGTCATCTGACAGCAAGTATTAGTTTGAAGTAGACTAACCGCCATACAACAGAAGGACCAAACTGTTGAGTATAGACTTAACAGCAAAAGAAGATGATATATAGCCTAATTGCCTTAATGAAGTAAATTCGAATGACGTATAACTTTTACCTACAGGTGTATGCTTACCCAACAGTCAGCTGACACATTAAAGCCCCAAACCATCATAATGAGAAATAAAGAGACATATATTTTTTTCTAACGGGTTCGGAACGTGGGGAGAAAACATTAAATAACATACCAACTGGGGACTCAATTCGCATATGAATTGGTGTCCCTGTTTTCGTTGTTATATCAACCTTATGACACGTAATGTGAATGAATTGGTACAGCTTTTAGCATAATAATTCACAACATCACATAAATTTATGTGGCATTGGGATTGCAGTGCTAATTGCGCTGTTAAAACACCTGTTAATTTATTGAAGGGAAATCGTATAAAAACGAATTTCAAAGTATTGAAACTACTGAAGGGAAAAGAGTTTTTTATGGTAAAATAGATTACAGTTAAATTGATTATTCAACAAACGGAGCCTATTATGAAATTCGTGAGGTGACAAGGATGTTATGATTAAAAAAACATTTATATATTTAGTAATTACAAATTTATTACTTTTAGCTGGATGCGCAGGAGCGTCTGACTATGATATAGATTTGCCAGGTAGTATGTCTGTTGTTAGGACATCGGCGTATAATATAACAATTGCTCCAAAATTTGAAGAGGGTCATTGGGGGGCTAATATCGTTCCTTCTGAAGTCGTAGAGGTCGGTTGGAATGAGGAATATATCGTTGCGAAGCAAATTGATAATGGAAAGAATTATTTCTGGATAATCCAAGTCGATAATTGGGAAGTGACGGGTCCTCTAAATCAATCAGATTTTAATAAGCAAAAGTATGATTTTATCAAAGATATTAAATTGATTGAGGTAGATGGTTTGGACAAGAATTAATTGAAATGAAATTCAAGCAATCGGGCGCTTTAATGGAATAACACACTTTAAGTTGATTGGAGTGGAAGGCGGCGACTCCTGCGGGATTAAGCGCGAATGGTGAGACCCCGCAGGAGCGAAGCGACGAGGAGGCTCACCCGCGCCCCGCGGAAAGCGTCCGCCTGGAACGGAAATCAACGGTTTCGAAGCTGTATCACTAGCTTAATACGAAACCTTATTGAAAAAGTAAAGCAAGCAAAAACACGCATACTGTGCGTTTTTGCTTGCTTTTTCTATCGTCAATTCGTGTCTAAAACATTATGCGAAAATGTTTGTTATTTGACTTGTTAATGACGGTTTTCTCCCCATCAACCGAACCCGTTAATTTTTTTCACTGGTCACTTCACCCGGATTTCTATTTAGTAATTTTATTTATTAGGGAAGTACCAAGCACTCTATATGCTATTCCCCCGCTAACGCAACTATTGCATTCGCACTGACTTCTGGACCTGTCAAAATTGGAATTTCTCCTCTTTCATATGTATCAAGTGCACGTGCCATAGAATACTGGGCTAGTAGAATAACATCACAAGAATTAGATAACCTATTAATCTCTGCATGAATCAATTCATTATGTTCCGTTTGATTTCCTTTCTGTAATGCTTGGAAAGCCTCTTTGATGACAACCGTTTCCACTTCTATTGTTTTCCCTTGCTCTTTTGCAGTTTCATAAAGTAAATTCGTCGTAGTTGGGCCTGCCTTTTCCACAGTTGCAATCACACCAATCTTCCCACCGAATTTCACTGCTTCATTTAACATGCTTTCATCTGAACTTAATATAGGTACTTTGAATAAATGCTTAAATCCAGGAACGTATGGAGAAAAGGAAGAGCATGTCAGTAAAATGGCATCCGCACCTGCTTCCTCTGCTTTGGATGCAATATCTATTAATCTACGAGTCATACTATGTGTTATTTGATTGGTTTCATTTAATTCCCAAATTAGTCCCTCATCCATCACGTTTATTAAATCTACTTCTGGATGAAGTGTTCGAAATGCGTGTAATATTGGTTCGACGGAATTCATTGTAGCATGCACAAGGCCAATCTTCTTACTCATTCAATTCCCTCCTAAAATAACAATTATTTATTGGTAAACTTTTTAACTAATTCATTACAATCTATTTCGTAACTCCCAAGCTATCTGTGCACTCTCTTCCAATTCTTCTAATGCAAAAAAGGCTTCCAGGATACTCTTACCTGGTGCAACGGGACCATGTTGTGCCAAGAGCCACCCATCACTTGTGTTTACACGTTTGTCAAACTCATGAAATAATTCTTTACTTCCTGGTTTTTCATAAGGAACAAGTCCAACTGTGCCTAACTTCATTTTCAAGTATGGGGTGTGATCTGGAATACAATCTTCCTCATCTAAACCAGGAACAAAACTCCAAAGTACACTGTACGTACTATGTACATGAACGACAGCTTCAACATCAGGCTTTGCTTTAAATATTGCTAAATGCATCGGCAATTCTTTACTAGGTTTTAATTCATTAAACGGATTGCCTTCCAAATCAATTACAGCAAACTCATCTCGTTTCAGGGTGCCGAAACATGTTCCAGTAGCTGTAATATAAATTTTATCCTCATGCTTGAAGCTTAGATTAGCAATACTGCCACTTGCCTTTCCACGATTAAAGAGGCTGTGGGCGACCCAAATTGCATCATCAAACTTTTCATCTAATGTTTTATTCAATGTAACCCTACTTTCTATTATGTTCTTGACAATGCCTGTAAGAAAAAGTCTGTATCTCCAAAGTTTCCACTCTTTAATACAAGTCTGATGCTAGTATCCTGTGTAGGAATCATAATAGGAACTCCAGGTGCAATACTTTCTCCAATATGATAACTGGTAAAGCCTAGTCTTTTTGTTACGGCGCCACTTGTTTCCCCACCAGCAACAATTATGCGATGATAACCTGCTTCTGCAGCAAGTGCAGCTAGTTCTGCCGTTGTTTTTTCTAACAACTCAGCAACCTCTTCTTTTCCTTGCTCTTGGATTAGTTTCACATTTTCTGGTGTATCACTACTATAGACTAAGATTGATTCATCTGTGTTTTTAATGACATTCCAAATCTTTTCAACCGACTCCTCACCAGATAACAATTTCATTGGATCAATGAAGTAGCTTTCTCCTCCAGATTGTGAATAGGCTTCAATCTGTTTTCGGGTTGTTTCACTACAACTCCCCGATAAGAGTATAACCTTCGAATTAGAACGTCCAAATTCATCCGTTTCTACATTTTGTTGATACATTTTAGCAAGGGGTTCTGCCAACCCACTGCCTCCGGTAAGTAGTATCAGATTGCCAAATAACTGAACGATTTGTTCCGCATCTTCTTCCTTTTCAAAATCTGGAATGATATAAAAAGGAGAAGAAGCGTTTTCTTGTTGAACCTTTACGATAAATTCCTCTGCCTCTTCCTTTGTTAGCCCTTTCGGTAATTTCATGCTAGTGAACTTACTTTGCGGTTCCATTATACGTGCTAAATCATAATCCCACATTGGTGTTAACGGGTGATCTTTCATCGAACTTTCATGTAAAGGAACACCGTGGACATATAAACAGCCATTTTTTACAGTACGTCCATTCACAGGAAGAGCTGGGCAAAGAATCGTATAAGGCGCATCTAATTCTTCCATCACTGCATCACTAATTGGTCCAATATTTCCCTCAGGAGTGGAATCGAACGTCGAACAATATTTTACATAAAACTGCTGTGCCCCCTGTTCTTTCAACCATTTGATGGCATCCAGAGAAACCTTTACAGCTTCTTGTGTATCCTGTGTACGGGTTTTTAAGGCGATTACACAAACATCTACTTCTGGAATAGTTTGGTCACTAGGCACTCCATTGAATAAAACCGTTCGAAGTCCGCCTTTAACAAAAAAAGATGCTATGTCACTACCACCTGTAAAATCGTCTGCAATACAACCAAAAATCACTAGTTATTCCCCCTTACGACATAATTCACTAATTCCTATAGAACGCATTATTTTTTGAAAATTGATTAACAACAAAAGTAATGGGGAATATTGCTCAGCCCATTACTTTTGTTTTGTTTATTTAAATCCTTCTTTACGAACTTTAACATCAAGCATGTCTTCATAGAATTTGATCATTCCTTGCTTATAATCATCACGATGTCCACTTTGTAGTGCTAATTGGTAGGATTGCATGGTTCCATTTAATGTTGGTAGTGGAATCTCAGATTTAATTAATACTTCATACATACTTTCCATATCTTTGTACGCTCTACCTAGTGAAAATCCATGTTCAAAGTTTCCTTCTAATACTTTAGGAATTAATGTTTTCGATGCAAAGCTTGATCCAGTAGCTGTCATTAATACATCACCTAATTTTTCTGCATCTAATCCAAGTTTCACACCAACTGGTAATAGTTCACTAAAGCTTGCAACACAAATATTTAATGCACAGTTATTAATCATTTTCGTTAACTGTCCAGCCCCATTTTCACCCATATAAAGAACTTGGGTGCCCATTCGATCCAGCATAGGCTTTATCGTATGGAATACTTCTTCATTACCACCACACATAATGCTTAGTGTTCCATCTAAAGCTTTTGCTTGTTGACCAGAAATAGGGCAATCCAGGAATTCAATTCCCTCTGACTTACATGCTTCTGCAATTTCTACCGCACCTAAATAACTAATCGTACTGAAGTCAACAATCGTTTGACCTGGCTTCAAATGGTTAAGTAGTCCATTTTCTCCTAAAACAACCGATTTTACGATTTCTAAGTTTGGTAGACATAAGAAGATATAATCACTGTCTGTTGTATCTACAATATTCGTTGATGTTTTCAGCCCTCTTTCTTTGAACTGTTCTAGAGAGGCTTCATTTGCATCACACGCAAGAAACTCATAGAGTCCTTCTGCTTCACCATTCCCAAGATTTAATGCCATCCCTGCACCCATTACACCTAATCCAATATAGCTTACCTTCATTATCAATCTCTCCTTGTTAGACATATCTTTTTATTTTAATTACCATTTATATATTTTTTTAGTACACTATTTAACTATGTTATTACCTCTATAGCTTTAATCCAGTAATATTTCAATCTTGCTTACTAGTAGACAATACAGCCAATTCATACATTGCTAGTTCACTATTATTTTGAAGATGAGACTCCATTAGCATTTTTGCATTATGAGAATCTCTATTGGCAATTGCATTCGCTATCATTTCATGGTAATGAACTGCCTTTTCAATCATGTCTGGGCGTCTCGTATAAGCACGCATTCTTTTTAATTCTATTTGTAAATTGTCATATACTATTAAGGCATATTCATTATGTGTTGCCTCTACAATTTGCCACATCGTATTTTGCAGCTAATTCATTCATGGTTGGTAGCCTAGAGCCAATTTTCCATTCTTCACTTTTAATCTTATTTTCCATTATTTCTAAAAGCTCGTGGTATTGAATCTTAGACATTAAATTCCTCCATAATATGGTACCTTACAAATTCATCTGATGAATTTGTACTTATTTGGGTCAAGTATATCTACGAGATACACCTGACCACTGATACACATTATTTTAAGTATTCGTTATCTCCATAAATGGAACTAGTTTTTTGGGTTAGTATAATGAAATTATTTTTTCGACTTCATCTATTAAATAGTTGTTAACTCTAAGATTGTTTTTACGGCTTCGTTCGGACTAGTTAAAACAGGAAGTCCTATTTTTTCTGTTTGCTCTTTTGCAGATGCCTGTGTAATTTGCGCTAGAACGATGACCTCACAGCCTCTATTTTTTAATTGCTCTGCTGCAAGAGCATTCAAACGATTATGTTCTTCTACATTCCCAGCTTTCAGTTTTGTCATTGCCTCTGTATTTATTTCTGTCTCTACCTCAATTTCCTTACCGAATTCTTTGGCTATTTTTTCCAATTGGGCTTTTGTAGCTGGACCAGATGGTGCATTCGTTGCAACAACACCTATCTTCTTATAGTCTTTAACAGCTTTTTCTAACATAGGCCCATCCACCGCTAATATCGGAACCTTTATGAATGGCTTAACAGTATCAACAACAGGTGTTAAAACAGTACATGCTACAATAATGGCATCAACATTTGCTTCTTGTGCCGTAGTAGCCATATTGACAAAATCTCGAAATATTTTATCATCAATACCTTTGATTTGATTGGCATAGTATTGAAGATGTTCATCAACAAAATTGAGAACGGTTACATCAGGAGCCAGTTCTTTAAAAGCATCATTTAATGGTGGCACCGCATTACATGTTGCATGGATAATACCAATTTTCAATTTGTTCTCTCCTTATATAACTTAATAGAAAAGTAGATAAACTTATTTCCCAAAAAATGAAAAACATAGAATCTATACTTTTACTCCACTTGTTTTCTTTGAGAATATTCCTTCCTTATCGATATCAATCATGTATTAAGCATGGTTATCACTGAAGTGAAGGAATCCAAGTAGACATAGCAGGTACGTATGTGATTATTACAAGGTCAACAAGTAAAACAAATAAAAAGATCAATACAGGCGGTATGATTTCCGCTAACCGTATTCTAGCAATCTGACAGGCAACGAACAGATTAACTGCTAATGGAGGGGTAATCATCCCAATAGCAAAGTTCACAGTCATAATAATACCGAAATGAACCGGGTCAACCCCAAATTGCATAGCAACTGGAACTAAAATAGGAGCCAAAATAATAATAGCCGCAAGCGCTTCCATAAACATACCAGTGATGAGTATCATGATATTCACAATAATCAGGAATACAATAGCACTCTCAGTGATGTTTAACATAAAATCAGCTATCATATGGGGCACGCGATTAATAGTCAAAATATGTCCAAAAACGGTAGAAAACGCTACAATTAATAATATAATTCCCGATGTAATAGCGGACTCAGCAAAAATATTCATTAATTTTTTGAACGTTAACTCTTTGTGTACGACAAAACCAATAAAAATACCGTAAACAACAGCCACTACTGCTGCCTCTGTAGGTGTGAAATAACCGGAATAAATTCCCCCAAGAATAATTAAAGGCATGATAAGAGTCCATATCGCACTCTTAAAGGTAAGCCATGCTTGTCTCAACCATTGTCCCTTGGCTATACCTTCACCTTCATCATATCCTTTTCTTTTAACCACAATAATGACAGTCGCTAGCATCGATAAAGCAACAAAGATGCCAGGGAGAATTCCAGCTAAAAACAAATCCCCAATGGACACGTTAGCTGCTAGGCCATACATAATCAGGGCAAGCGATGGTGGTAGAATAACACCAAGTTCCCCCGAGGATGCTATTACCGCAGCCGCAAATGGTTTGGGGTATCCTTTTTTGGTCATATTAGGTATAGTTATCGAACCAATTGCTGCTGTAGTAGCTGCTGATGATCCAGACATGGTAGAAAAAAACATGGTACCTAATACAGTGGCAGCTGCGATCCCGCCCTTAAACCACCCAACAAGTACATTAGCAAAACTCATTAATCGCTTGGCTATACCTCCTCCTTGCATAATATTTCCTGCTAAAATAAAGAATGGAACGGCCATTAGAGAAAAGCTATTTATACCTGAAAATGCTCTTTGGACAACGATTCCTAGAGGCACTCCTCCTATTTCTAAAACAAGCAAGGATGAAAATCCAAGAGCCACAGCAATCGGGGCACTAATTAAAATTAATACACCCATAAAAATAAATAAGTATACTATCATCTTTGAAGCCTCCTACTAACGCTTAATTTTCTTTTATATCATCTAAATATTTTTCTTCGTCAACAGTAGACAAATAGCGAATGTCTTTTTTAGTTACATGGGCTTCAATGAATAAAGCAATTATATTCAGTATCATTACAAATGATCCGACTGGAATTGCTAAATAGGTTACCGCCATAGGAATTCTCATAACAGGAGACATCTGCCCCATTCCTTGTATGACATATTGATAGCCTAAGATAAATAAAAACATAAAGAAGGAAGCGGTCAATAGTAAGGAAACAACTTTTATTGTTTTTCCTATAGCCCCAGGAAGTGCATTTACAAAAGGATCCACTTGAATCATACTATCTCTACGCATGGCTAAAGCCCCTCCAAGAAAAACAGCCCATATCATAAGGTATCTTGAGAGTTCTTCTGTCCAAGGTACAGAAATATTAAGATCAAAACTTGTAAAAACAAATCGTACTATTACCTGTAAAGCTATAAAAACAGTCATCAGTAAAAATGCTATTGCTACTAACACTTCAAAAAACTTATTTATTCTGTCTATCCACTTTAAAAAAAACATATTTTTACCTCCTTATTCAAATTTTCAAAACCCAATTTGAATCATTGATATTTCGTCAAAAAGTTATCACTTTCATGAATCTATATAATCCGAGCTATAGACAATATAGTCTTATTTATTTAGTAGATAACTAATGGAAACAATATGGAATCCCGATACCAACCGAGATTCCACATAATTTTACAACCTTACCATTAATTATTAGTAGGTTATTTTAAATTTTCCTTTTCCTTTTGGAAGGTATCAAACAATTTTTGTCCATTCGGAATGCTTCCTATAATTTTCGATTGTACGCCTTTCGTTGCTTCTTTTAACGAATCTAAATCTGGCTCTACAACTTCTATACCTTTTGCTTTCATTTCTTCTAAGTATTGTGCTCTCTGTCTCTTAAATTCTTCCGGTGCAAAATCTGAAGCTTCATTAAAAGCTTCCTGAACGATAGTTTGTTGCTCGGGAGTTAATCCATCCCAAACATCTTTTGACATGATAGCAACAATAGCAATATAGTTCATTTGAGTTAGACTGAAGTAATCAGATACTTCCATGAACTTATCCATTACAAATTGGTCAGCAGAAGTATCTCCTCCATCAATCACTCCTTGCTGTAAAGAAGTATACAATTCAGAGTAAGCCATTGGTGTTGGCTGGGCCTTTACTGCCTTATATGTTTCAACATAACCCGGAGCCTCAATAATACGAATCTTAAGCCCAGCTAAATCTTTTGCTGTATGAATAGGTTTATTTGCAAAGACGTTTCTATCTACAGTTTCGGAATATCCTAATCCAATTAGACCTTTTTCAGGAAGCAATTCTAACAGTTGAGTTCCCGCATCAGATCTTAATACTTGATTTGCTTCATCCAAACTGTCAAATAGAAATGGTAAATCAATAATTCCAAATTCCGGTGCAAGATTTGCAAGAGTTGATGATGATGTAAAAACAATGTCCTGATTTCCGGATTGCGCAGCTTCTTGCATTTGTACTTCCCCACCTAGTTGTGATTGAGGGAAAATATTGATTGTCATTTTACCGTCAGATTTTTCTTCTAATGCCTCTTTAAATTTGTGTAATATTTCATCTCTAGCACTACCTGGTGATAGCGTATGACCTGCATTGAATTCGATAACTTTATCTCCGTCAGAAGACTTTGAAGCTTTTGTGTCTCCACAACCAGCAAGAATTACTCCTAAAGTAAGTATTGAAATTAATAAAAATAGTATTTTTTTATTTAACATGTCTTGCACCCCTTATTAGTAGTTTCATATAATTTTTTTAAAAAAAGTTAACTTAGCGTCTTATCGTATTACTGTCCCTTGGATCCAAGTTTATTGGATTTATTCAAGCGCCTATAGTTCAACCTCATCAAAGTGTACTTCAACATTCGCATCCATTTTTGGTGGTCGAAGTTGTGAGGTAAGCCCCCCGTCAACAACTAGTACATGCCCTGTAATATAGGAAGCTTCTGGTGAAGCCAAGAAATGAACAGCTTGACCTACATCTTGTGGGGTCCCTAACCTCCCTAGTGGGATTACATCTGCAGGAGATGTTTCTTCCCCGACAGAAGTACGGCTTTCAACTTCCATAGCTCCTGGCATCACAGCATTAACACGGATTTTTCGTGGAGCAAGGTCAAGTGCCATTGCTCGAGTAGCAGCCTCAATCGCACCCTTTGTTGCATCATAAGCTACGCGGTTTCGATGAGCTTTTGTTGCCCCTCCTGAACTCATATTAATAATTACTCCTCCATCGCCTTGGCGAACCATGGATTTGGCAGCCTCCTGACTGCAGTAGTAAAGGCCATAGAGATGCACTTTCATAAGGTTATCCCACATTACATAGTCCGTTTTAAGAAAGTGTCGTTCCGAATTAGGCCCGTGGGCGATGCCCGCATTGTTAACTAGTACATCAACGCCACCATGGAACTGATGAGATTGCTCAAATAGATTTTTCACATCATCAATAGACGACACATCGGTATATACGAAGAGTGCATTTCCTCCTAAGTCGTTGATCTCTCTCGCGCATCTCTCACCGGCATCCGAGTCTACATCAGCAATGACTACTGAGGCACCTGACTTAGCGAAAGCTAGTGAAATACCCCGTCCAAGTCCCTTTGAGCCACCTGTTACGATAACCCGTTGCTTTTGTCTGTTACTCAATTGAATTCACACTCCATTTTCTTCTGTAATTAATGTGTTTGGTTAGGTTTTTATTTAAAGTCTATTAATCTACCAATTTGACGTCGGTGAGATCTTCCAGATTATCAGAAAACCAACATTGCAATTCAGCTTCTCTTTTTTGAAGATATACTGGCTTCCCATCAACAAGTTTCATAGGAATATCGTGCCCAGGTACCATGATGTTGTCTTTCTTCTTTCTCCATAAATTCCATAAATAATCAATGGAATCCAGGCTATCTGATAGACTTAATGTCATATCTACATTGCGGGATAAAAGTTCTGCCCTATTTTTTGCTGCATCCCCACTGAAAATTATATCGAAATCACCATTGTCTACACTGTAAGCTAAATGCCCCGGTGTATGGCCCTTCGTTTGATGAGCAACAATTCCTGGAACAATTTCTTCTAAATGGCCAACTAACCTTTTTTGCGGAGAACGATCTAATTCCTTAATATATAGTTCTGGCACATCTGAATGTCCGGTTGGTTCGTTTAATGCCCAATTCATATCCACTTCACCCACAACAATAGTGGCATTAGGGAACAAATTCCAGTTCACACTATGATCCCAATGAGTATGGGTCAACAAAACCATCGTTATGTCATTTGGCGTTAATCCTTTTTCATGAAGTTTTTGAAATAGAAGTTTCCTGACACCAAAACTACCAACATCAATAATGATATTTTGGTCATTCTGGGACAACAGGGCTATCGAACTCCAACCAAGTCCTCCATGGGTTGGGGACTTACCAGGAAACCCTTGGACAAATATGTCGTACTCAAACAATATTATCCCTACTTTCACTTTAGTATTAATAATTCTCATGTAGCAACAAACTTCCATTTTCGATACACACCAATGTTACGTAGGATCAACTCAATTTTATTGAAATCGTTTTCAATATACTCAATAGAAGATGAGCACCAAATATATTTTATTTCCCTTGGTGTGTAAGTACTTCACGATTTATTAGTGATGGTGGAACCTCCCCATTCAACCCCATGATCAAATTTTTCACTGCCAGCTTCGCCATTTGATATCTTGTATCCCTAGTTGCTGAGCCGACGTGAGGGAGTGTAACAACATTGTCTAAACTTAATAGGGGACTGTCTTTTGAAATTGGCTCTTTCTCATAGACATCAAGCCCTGCCGCTAAAATTTCTTTGTTTTTTAATGAAGAAATTAATGCTTGTTCATCTACTACCTCACCACGGGAGCCATTGATAAATATTGCTGATTTTTTCATTAAGTTAAATTCCGACTCTCCAATAAGTTTATAGGTTGAATCAGATAGTGGTACCAATACTAGTACAAAATCAGATTCTCCAAGAAGATGATTTAGTGATACATTTTTTGCGTGTAGTTTTTCATCAGCAAAAGCATTGTTTGAACGATTATTGTAAAGTATATCCATTTTAAATCCATAGTGGGCAATTTCAGCTACCGCTGTCCCGATTCTTCCCATTCCAATAATCCCCAAGGTTTTGTGATGAACATCTACTCCAAATAATTCTTCACCAATATTTTTCTCATTCCATTGTCCAGACCTTACATAATTATGTAGCTCAGGAATTCGTCTAGCTGTAGATAATATTAATCCAAACATAGTATCGGCAACCGTATCTGTTAATACATCAGGTGTATTTGTTGCCATAATCCCACGTTCAGCAAGGGCATTTAAATCTAAATTGTCATACCCCGCCGAAATGTTAGTTACTATTTTTAAATTCGGTGCTTTTTTTAGTAAAGTACGGTCTATACTTAACTTGTTACCTATTAACCCCTCTGCACTTTCTAAATCCTTATAAAACTCAGGGGTCATTTCAGAAGCAAACAAATGATACTTCACTTCAAATTGTTCTTTTAAGATTTGTAAAAGATCATCTGCTATTGCTCTATATAAAATAACCTTTTTTTTCATAGTTCCCTCCTAACCCCTTAGATAGTAAGCGTTTTCAAGTCTTGTTAAAAAAAGAGAGTAAGGTTACCTACTGCATATACCCTCTAAACTAATCGCCCTTTGAAATCGATTTCAATCCTGGTAAAAAAAATAAGTAACAGAGTACAGAAGTTATATTACTTCAATAATTACTTGTAAATCCAAAGGGCATTTCTTTGTGATACTGCATTTAGTAAATATTAAATGTTGAAATTATATTACCTAAATGGAATATTTTGATACCCAGAATATACATCATATGAATTATTAAGTCAACTGATGTTTTAAATTTTTAGATTTCTATCACCAATAAAAGGTTGTTTAGCAGTCTATTATTCTTACTTTTAAGATGAGAATGAAATAAATTTTATCTCCGTCATTTCTTCCGTAGAATATTTTATACCTTCTTTACCTGTACCACTATTTTTCACACCGCCATATGGCATATGATCCACTCTAAAAGTAGGTACATCATTTACATTAATACCACCGGATTCAATTTCTTTTACTGCTTTTAGTGCCGTTTGGATAGAATCTGTAAAAATACCAGCCTGTAGCCCGTATTGGGAGTTGTTTGCATCTTTAATCGCCTCATCAATATCTTTAAATTTATTAACAAACACAACTGGAGCAAATGCCTCTAATGTACATAAAGATACATGATGGGGTACATTTGTTAAAATAGTAGGCGAGAGTATAGTTTCATTGAATAAATCGCCACCCAAAACCTTTGTTGCTCCTTCACTTTCTGCTTCTTCAATCCATTCCTGTATTCTTGTAATTTCATTTGGATGAATTAAAGCTGAAATATCTGTGCCTTCATTTAACGGATCTCCGATTTTCAATGTTTGTGCTACTTGGGTAAACTTTTCTAAGAAGGCATCGTATATATCTTCATGAACATAAATTCGTTGAACAGAGATACATACTTGTCCAGAATAAGCAAATGATCCCATAACACATTTGTTGACCGCTCTATCTAAATCTTGAACTTTATCAATAATAACGGGTGAATTGGAACCTAATTCTAATGTAACCCGTTTTAATCCTGCTAATTTCTTAATTCTCTGTCCGACTTCTAAACTACCTGTAAAGGTTACCATCTTAACTCTTTCATCTGTTACTAGTAAATCCCCTATAACTGCCCCACTACCTGTAATGACATTAAGTACACCCTTCGGTAATCCAGCTTTTTCGAATAACTCAGCAATAAACAAAGAGCTTAATGGTGTTTGACTAGCTGGTTTTAAAACAATTGTATTCCCTGCTGCAATGGCAGGACCAAGTTTATGTGCAGCTAAATTATAAGGAAAATTAAATGGCGTAATTGCTGCAATAACCCCTAATGGTTCTCTAACGGTAAATCCAAATTTTTCTTCAGAACCGATAGCCGCATCCATTGGAATAGTTTCTCCATATAGTCTCTTGGCCTCTTCTGAAGCAAATCGATATGTCTGTACTGTTCTACCAATTTCTGCCCTTGCAGCTTTAATAGGCTTGGCATTTTCTAACACTAGTATTCTAACAGCTTCCTCAAGATTCTCTTCTAATAGAGTGGCTACTCGTAATAGGATATCAGCTCTTTCATGGGCAGGCATAGTTCTCATCACATGTACATTTTCACTCGCAGCACGAATAGCCTCTTCCACGTGAGTCTTGTCTGCTAATGGTACTTCAGCGATAACTTCTTGACTATAAGGGGAGCGCAACTCATAATATTCACTTGTCTCCACCCAGTTGCCACCAATATATAGCTTTTTTTTCATCTATTTCATCCTCCCTTAGTTTAATGTTCCATCATAAGCATTTTGGTAAATCTCATGAATAGACTCCATGTTTAATTTAAACGGTGTATTGTCCAGTAAACGACTCACTTTCGATGCTTCAATTGCTAGATTCCTAAGATCATCTTCAACCACATGTAATTCTTTTAAGCTTTTTGGTAGATTTAAAGCTTCTAATAACCCGTACAGATAATCAACAACGGCATTTTGCGCTTGATGTGGCTCATCTCTAAAGTCTCCTAAATGTAAGAAGTCTGCAATTTGTACCATTTCATCGATACATGTTTTTCCTGTTACGTTAAATACATAAGGTAGCAACAATGCATTTGCTACTCCATGAGCAATGTTATACTTTCCACCAAGTGGATAAGCCAAAGCATGAACTGCACCAACCCCTGCATTAGCAAGCGATACTCCCGCTAAGAAACTAACCCAACTCATTTCCTCTCTTGCATCTAGGTCACTTCCATTAAAAACAACTTTAGAAATATTTTTGGAGAATCGTTTCATCGCAGCTTCAGCATACATTTTCGTTAAAGGAGTAGCTTTCTTAGAAACATAAGATTCAATGGCATGTGTAAAGGCATCTACTCCCGATGCAGCACTTACCATTGGCGGACAACTTACAGTTAGTACCGGGTCTATAATTGCAATATCAGGCAAATAATATGGACTTACAATCCCCCTTTTTACATCATTTTTATGGTCCCCAAATATGGCATTCATGGTAACTTCTGACCCTGTACCTGAAGTCGTAGGAACTAAAATACAGGTTACCCCTTTTGCTTCAGGAACCGCTTCTCCAGCTAAGATCTTCTCAACAATAATAGGCTCCTTATTAACTAATGCTGCAGAGGCTTTGGCGACATCTAATGCACTGCCACCACCTAGTCCAATCACAAGATCACCATGATGTTTCTGTATGAAATCAATGGCTTCTTGAACAATTTCAAAATCTGGTTCACCAACAATATTTGTGAATTCTTCAATTGGGATATTATGAATACTTAACTCATTAATAACCTCTTCAACTACTCCAGCATTCTTTAAACCCTTATCACTTACAAAAATAATTTTGGTAGGATTTAGATTTCTAATATCTTCATGAATCGAAAAAAAAGAATTGCGACCAATTTTTACATTTTCAGGCATTCTAAAATCGTGAGTTTTTGCTACTGTTTTATAATTTAATGCTCCTATCATTGTCATCACTCCTATTAATCTAATTTTGGATTACCAAACTGTCCATCCACCATCAACCATTACTGTATGACCTGTTACCATATCAGAAGACGATGAAGATAGATAAATTACAGCTCCGAATAAATCTTCTATTTTCCCTAATCTCCCCAGTGGAATTCTGTTTAAAACTTCTTCTAGGAACGCCTTGTCTTCAAACATCGGTTTTGTCATTGGAGTCTCTATAAATGTCGGTGCAATCGAATTCACATTGATATTATATTTTGACCATTCGATTGCTAAACTTTTAGTAAGTTGTAATAATCCACCTTTACTGGAACTATAAGCAGCTCGTTTATAATAACCGACAAAGGCCATCTGCGAAGACATATTGATGATTTTACCCTCATTATTTGGAATCATATATTTAGCTACTGTTTTACATAGAAAGAAAACACTTTTCAGATTAATGTCTAATACTTTATCCCAGTCTTCCTCCGTTACTTCTAAAGCAGGTTTAGGAATATTAATACCAGCATTATTTACTAATATATCGATTTTCCCGAAATGCGTATGGATTTTTTTTATTTTATCTTCCATCTCATTAATATTTAGTAAGTCCATTGGAACACTGAGTGCTTTTCTTCCATGTTTCTCGATTTCACGAGCAACTTCATTTAAATCCTCTTCATTTCTAGCAATCAAAGCTATGTCTGCTCCAGCTTTAGCTAAAGATATGGCTACCTCTTTACCTATACCTCTACTCGAACCAGTGACAATGGCAACTTTACCATTTAATCCAAATAGTTCTGTAAGAAATTCCATTCTCCACTTTCCTTTCTTTCTTGTTTACTCATTTCACAAAAACTAATAAACCAGTTTGTTAGGTTGTTTTTCTAGTGATCAACTTGGGCGATATTACCACATCTTCAGGAGTCTCTTTTAGATTCTTTTCAATCAAAAGTATCAATGTATTCAATGCTAATTCCGCCATTTTACTTTTCTGCTGAGAGATTGTTGTTAATCCAATATAGGGATTACTAGAAACCTGGATATTATCGAAACCTATTACAGCAACATCATTTGGAACCCTGAAATTATTCTTTTCGATAGCATCTAAAACTGTAATAGCAATCTGATCCGTTGAAGCAACAATTGCTGTCGGTCTATCTGGTTTACTAAGAATTCTTGTTACAAAATTTTGGATATAATCATTTGTGGGTTTTCCTTTTAAGATCAATTCTTCATCGATGGTTAGACCGAATTCGTTTATAGATTCATAATATCCTAAGTAGCGATCGTAATAAGTAGAGTATTCAAATGGTCCTCCAATAAATGCTATCCTGGAATGACCCTTTTGAATTAGGTGACTAATGGTCATTTTAGAACCTTTTTTATTATCCATCGTGACAGAGAAAAAATTTGATTTCTCTGGTTTTCGATTAAAATACACTACTGGAATACTCTCACCTACTAATTCCTCAAAGTTCTGATCGTACCTACTCACTGAACCAACAATGATACCTGATAAATTTCTACTCAATAAAAACTTCAACGTTTTCTTTAAGTCTTCTTCTCCACTAGTGTCATAGATAAGAATTTCATAACCTAATTGCCTAGCTTTCAATATGATTACCTTGGAAGTTTCTGAGAAAAAGGGATTTGAAATATCGTCAACTACTAAGCCAATTGTCTTTGATTTGTTTGTTATCAAACTTCTGGCAATCTCATTAGGCTCAAAATTAAGTTCCTTAATTGCTTCTTCTACCTTTTGTCTTTTGTCTGGCTTAATATGGAGATAATTATTAAGGACCCGTGAAACAGTTGAAGGCGAAACCCCTGCATACTTCGCTACGTCCTTGATTGTCACTTTATTTTTCATTTGTTGGATATATTCCTCCTTCTTTGAAAACGATTTCAATTATTTTTGTAAAAAAAATAATATAATAGCTCCTGATTTCCACTTTATTATCTCTCACATTGAAAACGATTTCAATAATATTTGTATAAAAAATCTTCAAATGAATAGGTTCGCTGTTTGAAGATTATTGCTACCTCCTAATTTTCCCTTATGACATATCCCACGCCCAGCGGCCCTTCTACAACATTTAATGCGACAACTTCTGAATTATTTACTATGTATTCATCCCAAATACAGGAATTAAATAAAAAGGATTCCAATTATAGCACGAAGCCGATTGCACCTGTGTTTAACGATTTATTACGCTTTTGTTACTTTATCTTGGGAACCCCCTTTCTTATATGGATAGTAATAGCACGTATTTGTTGTTTATTGTACATGTGCGTTCAGCATTTAGCAATCTTAGTGGGATAATTCTATAATCTTTCATTTTTAAATGTGTTAATAAAAATTATTGGGAGGCAGAAATAAAAAAAGCCTATGGATCAATTGAATTAGGGGCATAAAGCAAACGAACATCACTTTTTTTATTATTTCCATCCTATCAACGGTGGAATTGAAGCTAATATTTATGTCGTTTTGCCGGTTCATACCTATGACTATTTTTAGCAAAACAGCGACCCATTCCCTCTTAAAAAGGAAATAAATCGCTGTTTTCATTCGACTTTATTTACTCACTTCACCGTCACATCATCCAACATATAAACACCCGACGGATGGATCCAGAATCCTTGAACATTTTTCCCGATTGCTGAGATATATTCACTATTCCTAAAGAAAATCATCGGTGCGTCGTTCATTTCTATTTCTTGTGCTTCTGCGTAAATGGCGAGGCGTTTTTCAGGATCTGTTTCTTGGCGTCCTTTGTTGATCAGATCATCGACCTTAGGGTTGCTGTAAAATGCGCGGTTCCCTGTATTGCCATGGGCAGCGGAATGGAACAGGAAGTATTGGTTGTAATCCGCGTCGCCGGTCATGTTGGACCAGCCTAAGATGAACATGTCGTGTTCCCCTTTTCCAGTGCCTTCGAGGTAGGCGCCCCATTCCACAACTTTAATCTCAAGGTCTATGCCAAGCCCTTTCAGTTGGGACTGGACGACTTCTGCGACGTCCATTCTTGCTTTGTTGTCGTTTGTCCAGATTGTTGTTTTGAATCCATCTTTATAGCCTGCTTCGGCCATCAATGCTTTTGCTTTTTCAAGGTCGTATGAATAGCCTTTCAGCTTGTCATTGAATCCCCAAATGGCTGGTCCCATTGTTGAGGTGGCCAATGTGCCGACGTTATTATAGACGCCTGAAATGATTGATTCCGTGTCGATGGCGTAGCTGATTGCCTGTCTCACTTTGACATTGTTGAATGGTTCCTTATTTAAGTTGAATCCGATATAGTCATTGCCTAATGAGTCACTTCGAACTAACTTCATCGAATCGCTATTCGTGATACGGTCAACTTCTGTCACTGGAACCGGGTCTGCAATGTGGGCCTCCCCCGTTTCAACCATTGCCACTCGCGTTGAATCTTCCGGAATCACTTTAAATGTAATTGTTTTTAGTCCCGATTGTTTGCCCCAGTACTTATCGAATTGTTCTAACTTAATCTCTTGTCCGATTTTCCAGTTTGCCAATTTGTATGGTCCTGTACCAACTGGATTTTGCGCGATTTCTTTTCCTGAGTCAATTGCAGTTGGACTGATAATTCCTGAAGCGTAATGCGATAGGTTCGCCAACAATGGAGCATACGGATATTCAGTTATTAACTGTACTTTATGGTCGTTAATCACTTTAACTTCCGTAATCATTTCAAAAAGATTTGCGCGTGCGGATGCTGTCTTTTCATCTAATACACGTTCAATCGTTCGTTTTACAGCTTCTGCAGTAAAATCTGTGCCATCATGGAATTTAACATTTTCCCTAAGTGTAAATTCCCAAGTTAAATCGTCAAGTTTCTCCCATGATGTTGCTAACAATGGCTGAATTTCCATGTTTTTATCTTGATAGACAAGTCCTTCATAGATTCTTCCATGGTAAATATTTGCTGAAGGGATGTCCGTCCCCAAATGTGGGTCTAACTTCGTTGCGTCCGATAAAGTCGCGACAATCAGATCCTTTGTTTCGCTGGACTTTCCGCCGCCTTCGCTTTTGCCTGTGTCACCCGCATTTCCACTCATACATGCGCTTAACACCAATACAAGCCCGATAATTATGACAAGCAAACTATTCTTTTTCAATGAACTTCCTCCCTTACATTGATAATTTGCAAATCTTTAGTGGAAGTTGTTAAATTTCGATACCCATCTTCCGTAATGACGAGTAGATCTTCAATACGCACGCCACCCCAGCCCGGAATATAAATTCCTGGTTCTACTGTAATGACCATGCCCGGTTGTAAAATCGTTTGATCGGTTGAGCGTAGGGCCGGACTTTCATGGATAAATAAGCCTAATGAATGCCCTAAACTATGGCCAAAATTAGGACCGTACCCTGCGTCCGCAATGATACTTCGTCCAACATCGTCAACATCGCAGCATCTTACGCCTGGACCAATGATTTTCAAGCTTTCTTCCTGGGCTTTCCTAACAATCGAATAGATTTTTAGTTGCTTTTCAGTTGGAGGTCCCAATACAACTGTACGGGTAAAATCCGAAATGTACCCGTTAACGATTGCCCCATAATCCATTTTGAGAAAGTCCCCTACTTCGAGTACTCTGTCGGTTGCCTGTCCATGGGGCAAACTGGCACGAGGACCCGAGGCGATCACGTGATTTGCCTTAATTCCTTCCGCCCCCGCTTTTTTCATGAATAATTCAAGCTCAAGCCCGATTTCTTTCTCTGTTTTTCCTGGTTCGATGAAGGTCAAAATATGTGCAAACGCCTGATCGCAAATTTCAATTCCTTTTGCGATACTTTCGATTTCTTCCTCGTCCTTAATCGAACGAATTGCATTTGTAACTTCACTGCAATCTACAAATTCAATTTGCGGGAGCCTTTCTTTCAGCTCCAAATAGATTTCGACAGGTACAGCGCCAAATTCGAGCCCCACCACTCCACGCTTCAGATGTGAAAATTGATCGCAAACTAGCTCTACCATGTTTTGTTGATGTTGCAATACGTCAAAGTCTGAAGCTTGGGCCTTGGCTTGGTCTACATAGCGAAAATCTGTAATCAGTTTTTGACTACCCGATTGGATAACTAACATCCCCGCCGTCCCACGATACTTTGAAAAGTAGTATCTGTTCTCTGGTGAATAAATGATTACCCCTTGCCACTCTCTACCTATCAACCTATCCGTCAATTTAGAGAGACGCTCATTCATCTTTACCAACCCCTTTTCTCTTATTTCTACCTCAATTATAGAAAAATATCAGATGGCATGTTTATAAAATATTGTTCATTGTTTACTGGATTTTTACCATTTCGCAATATTCAATTAAATATTCATCGGATTTTTGTTAAGGTAAGTTTATCGAAATTAAAGCCAAGGAGTGATCAAATGAAATCGCCAATTGGGATAACGTTAACTGAAAAAGAAGCCAAAATAAAACCAGACAAGGGAGCGACCATTTTAAGAAGACTGCTCGCCAATAAAATGTCTTTATTTGGTGGCATCGTCGTACTTTTGTACATTCTCATTGCACTATTTGCGCCAGTCATTGCCCCCTACGACCCATATGAGGTCATGCTTCAAGATAAGCTAAAACCGCCTTCATTTGAACATTTCATGGGAACCGACGACAAAGGGCGGGATGTTTTCACCAGAATTCTTTATGGCGCAAGAATTTCGTTAGGGGTCGGCTTTCTTTCTGTTTTTATCGGAGCATTTTTCGGAATTATTTTAGGCCTGATCTCAGGTTACTACGGCAAAATGATTGACACGGTCATCATGCGATTTGTCGATGTTCTATTAGCGTTTCCAGGGCTATTGTTGGCGTTGGCAATCGTAAGTGCCTTAGGACCAAACCTCATTAATGTCGTTATTGCAGTCGGAATCTTTTCCATCCCTACGTTCGCAAGGATTGTGAGAGGCTCTACGCTAGACATCAAAAAAAGCGAATACATCGATGCGGTAAAAGTATTAGGGGCTCATGATTCAACAATCATTTTTAGACATATACTGCCGAACATTCTCAGTCCGATTATCGTACAAGGGACGTTGCGATTAGCTACCTCTATCCTTTCGGTTGCCGGGCTTTCATTTTTAGGAATGGGAGCGCAGCCACCTTCACCCGAATGGGGGGCAATGTTAAGCAAAGGGCGGGATTTCATCATGACAGCACCACACCTCGCGCTCTACCCCGGCATGGCAATCGCAATCATCGTATTGGCATTCAATATTTTCGGCGATGGCCTACGAGATGTGTTGGATCCTAAAATGAAACGATAAGGAGGGGATTGTATGATCATATTTATCTTAAGAAGGTTCATCCAAATCATTCCAGTACTTTTGGGCGTCAGCCTCGTTGTATTTCTCATTATGCAAATGGTACCGGGTGATCCTGCGCTCTTAATTGCAGGCGAAGGGGCCAGTGATGAGAAAATCAATAGTATTCGCAGCGAACTTGGATTGGATCGGTCCGTCATCGTCCAATACGTCGACTATGTTGGCAAGATCGTACAGGGGGATTTGGGCATTTCCCTTCGCACGGGCAGACCCGTATTGGAGGAAATCTTAGTACGGCTGCCTATAACAATCGAATTGGCATTTTGGAGTATATTAATCACGATCATCCTTGGGATTTTCATCGGCATCACGGCAGCGAATAAACAAAACTCCTTCATCGACTTGGGGCTCATGATCATTGCACTGATTGGCGTTTCCCTTCCAAGTTTTTGGCTCGGACTTCTCTTAATCATTTATTTCTCTGTCGGGTTTGGATGGTTTCCGGTCGCTGGATGGGGGACATTCAAGCATGTCGTATTGCCGTCAATTGCGCTTGGAATCGGTGGCGCAGCAATTGTAGCGAGGATGACACGTTCCAGTATGTTGGACGTTTTAAACCAAGATTATATCCGAACGGCGAAGGCCAAAGGGGTTAAGCGGAGCATTATTATTTATAAACATGCGCTAAAAAATGCACTTATTCCAGTCGTCACAGTCGTAGGGTTGCAATTCGGGGCATTGTTAGGGGGAACTGTCCTCATCGAATCAGTATTTGCCATAAACGGAGTCGGCCGTCTCATCATTGACGCCATCCGGTCACGTGATATTCCGTTAGTGCAAGGGACGATTTTATTTGTTTCCGTTATTTTCGTCTTAGTCAATTTAGTCGTCGACATTTCCTATCGGATGCTCAATAAAAAGGTTGATTTGAATTAATCAAAAAGGAGGTAGGGCAATGGGTAACGAGATCGTTTTGCAAGTACGGAACTTGAAAACACATTTCTTTTCGGGTTCGCAAGTTATAAAAGCGGTAGATGGAGTGGATTTTGACTTACGGAAGGGACAAACGATCGGAATCGTCGGGGAGTCTGGAAGTGGAAAAAGCGTAACTTCCCTGTCCATCATGCGCCTTGTAGATCCAACTGCCGGAAAAGTTGTGGACGGACAAATATTGCTGCACGGAGATGACCTCCTTCAAAAGTCCGAAGAAAGCATGCGGAAAATCCGGGGGAATAAAATCTCAATGATCTTCCAAGAACCAATGACATCACTCAATCCTGTTTTTTCAGTAGGTGAACAAATCGCTGAAGCATACCGGATTCACGAAAAACTCCCTCGGAAACAAGCATGGGCAAAAGCAATTGAAATGCTAAAATTAGTCGGCATCCCTTCACCCGAAAAACGGGCAAAACAAGAGCCGCACGAATTAAGTGGAGGCATGAGGCAACGAGTTATGATTGCGATGGCAATTGCTTGTAATCCCGAACTACTCATTGCCGATGAGCCTACGACAGCTCTTGATGTAACGATTCAAGCACAAATTTTATCTTTACTAAAAGAATTACAGAATAATCTTGGATTGGCTGTCATGCTCATCACCCATGATTTAGGGGTTGTAGCGGAAACTTGTGATGAAGTTGTTGTCATGTATTGTGGACAAGTTGTGGAGCATACAGACGTCGACACATTGTTCAATAATCCAAAGCATCCTTATACACAAGGCTTACTGAAAAGCATCCCAACGATCCACGAAGACGTGGACGAGCTGGAAACGATTTTAGGTACGGTACCAAGTCCGACAGACCTTCCCGTTGGGTGTAATTTTGCACCACGTTGCCCTTTCGCGAAAGAACTATGCATACAGGAAGCACCGCCTTTACTAGTGGAAAATGACGATAAAATAAGATGTTGGATGTATTCGGACAGATATGATCATTCATCACGTGAGGAGGCTATGAAAATTGACATACCTGTATGATGAAGACAACGTCCTTCTTGAAGTAAACAACTTAAAACAATACTTCCCCATAAAAGGGGGCATATTCGGAAGAACCGTCAATCATGTAAAAGCCGTGGATGGCATTAGCTTTAAAATCAACGAGGGTGAAACAGTAAGCCTTGTCGGGGAATCCGGGTGTGGGAAATCAACGACAGGCCGGTCGATTTTACGGTTGGAGATGGCTACAGATGGAGAAGTACTGTTCCGAAATTCAAATTTGTTACGAAAAAGTAAAAAAGAGATGCGTCTCATTCGAAAAGATATACAAGCCATTTTCCAAGATCCATACGCCTCACTAAATCCGAGACAAAAAATTGGGGAAACACTTGAGGAAGCAATGAGGCTTTTAAATGTTGTTCCGAAGAATGAACGAAAAGAGAGAGCAATCGAATTATTGGAGCAAGTAGGGATGCGAAAAGAACATATTGACCGGTATCCACATGAATTTAGCGGCGGACAACGCCAGCGAATTGGAATTGCACGTGCGTTGGCAGTTGAACCAAAATTAATCATTTGTGACGAAGCAGTTTCTGCCTTGGATGTTTCTGTACAGGCCCAAGTATTAAATTTGCTTAAACATCTGCAAAAAGTTTACGGTCTTACGTATTTATTCATCTCGCATGATTTGGCCGTTGTTCGCCATATATCGGACAGAATAATTGTCATGTACCTTGGAAAAATTGTTGAAACCGCATCTAAAAAAACGTTATTCGACAAACCCAATCATCCGTATACAAGGGCTTTACTGTCAGCAATCCCTGAAACAAATCGGGCATTAAAACGGGAGCGCATCATTCTTCAAGGAGATATTCCCTCCCCTATCGACCCGCCTACAGGTTGCCGCTTTCAAACAAGGTGCCCATTTGCACAGGAAATTTGTAGAACTACGGAACCACCTTTACTCGAAATCGCTACCGACCACCAATCCGCATGCCATTTTAGTTCGGACTTCATGTAAAATCGACTATCATTTTTTAAGGGCAAAGATATTCATCTTTGCTCTTTTTTTATTTCGAATTATGCTATACTACTTTAAAGGTTCTAAACAATCAAACTATTACTATCTACCCACTATGTTTTTACTATACTTACCTAGCATTTGAAAGGATGAGCAAAAAATGATCATTTCATCCGAAACCTTTTCATTTCTTTCCATTATGTCCGTTTTCGTTACAATGGCGGCATTGCTCCTATTGCTAATGGTCATCTCCTTCGAGAAACAAATCTCGGACCTATCCCATGAAAAAAGGGAAATGGAACTGACAAATTCACTGCAGCAAAGTACTTATATGCAGTTGAATCAGCAAATACACCCTCATTTTCTTTTCAATACGATTTCCTTATTAATCGGTTTAGCCCGCTTAAACCGCCTTGATACGCTCATCAAGTCATTGGAATCACTTTCACTATTATTGAAATTCAAGTATCAGAATAAAGATCCACTCATCCCTTTACATAGCGAAATTGAATATACAAAATCCTATTTACGAATACAAGGTTTACGCTTTTCCAATCGCTTAACGATTGAATGGTCAATTGATGCAAGCACATTGGATTACTTAATACCCCCGTATCTCATTCAAACATTGACAGAGAACGCGTTCAAACATGGATTGGAGAAGAAAGTAGGACAACTTTTGTTACAACTTGAAACCAAAAATGAGAACGACCATTTCTCTATTACGATAACGGATAATGGGTTAGGGTTTGAACATCTCAGTCTCGAAAAAGCTATGGAGAATGGACATGGCTTACTTAACTTGAAACAACGTTTGGACTTGCTTTTTACGAACAGCTTAATGGAATTGGTAAAGGGAAGAAGCGGGGAGACATCTATTCGAATCCAAATTCCGAAGTCTCACTAAGAAAGGAATTGACGGCATTGAATATATTATGCGTGGATGATGAACCGATTGTCATCGAACAATTGGAGTTTATATTAAAACCTGCTTTTCCGTCTTGGAATCTTTTTTTAGCAAATGACAGTATACAAGCAAAGTCCTTTATGAACTCAACCTATTTACATTTGGCGTTTTTAGATATTGAAATGCCGGGTAAATCCGGGTTGGAACTTGCCAAAGATATTATCTCTAAACAACCTCATACGCAAGTGGTCATTTTATCCGCTCACCAAGACTTTTCCTTTGCACAAAAAGCCATTCAAATTGGCGTTAAAGAATATTTAACGAAGCCCATTATCGAATCTGAACTAATAGACGTTGTTTTAAAGTTAACGCCCGACACCTTTTTAAGGAACTACTCCCGTGTTGTGAATGCAGCCATTACGTACATCCAAGAAAATTACAGGAGTCGAATCTCGTTAAATGATATTGCCGAAGGGATCCATGTAAGCCCCTCGTATTTAAGCCGGAAGTTCAGTGATGAGGCTAAGACGTCCATTATGAATTACTTGAATGATTATCGAATTGAAAAGGCGAAATATCTATTGACATCAACAAATGAAAATATCTCTGAAATCGCGGAACAAATCGGATTCAACAGTTTGCATTACTTTTCAACACAGTTTAAAAAGAAGGAACAGATAACCCCAAAACAATTCAGAGAGATGACGCTTTATGCAAACTAGATATTTGTCTTTCGGTATGGGATTGTTAGCGATATCTATTGTATCTAGGTGGGCGTTGGGCAATGCCATTTTTACCGCCCCATCAAGCTTCATTCCCTATGGTATAGTTGGCCCAATTAGTTTCTCGATTGCGGTTGTATTAGCATTTACACTATTAGTTCCTATTATTTTGATTGTCCGCGAAAATCATTTCAACCACTCCTTTAATTATATTTTGGAATTGAAATTGTCTACGAGTGCCCGCAGGCTATTTAACATTGTCTTATTTGTCGGCACACTTGCAAGTTTAGTCATTCTTTCATATTCCGCAGCAATTGTACTTTATGTATTCAATATCCCTTTTCCAATTGGTTGTGGATTCTTCCTATTAGCCGGTTTTTCAAGCCACTTTCTTATCCGATTGGGCTACACAGAAAAAATTGATACGATTAAGGTTGGCTTGTTGTTTCTTACCATTATTATGCTGTTAGTTAACGGATACTTTATTAAAGGAACAGAATCAGTTTATCAAGGCGTTCGCCTTTATCATCCATATATCATTTATATGGGTAAAAGTATGTTACCAACATTAATCGTCTCTTTTATGCTTGCCATTTTGGGTCATCTACTCTCGGATCGAAAAACATGGGATATTCTTTTATTCAGTGATAAAAAAAAGTTAAAAATCGGGCTATTCACTAGCGGAATTATTTTAAGTACGATTCCGCTTTCCTTTACAATGATTACACTATCTGCCATTCAAAACAGAAAGTTCGACACAACCATTACGATGTTCACAGGAATATTTACCAACTACGATAATGAAGTCATTCGTATTATGTTGACTTTGATATTTTTATTCCTATTTTTACTATCCCTCTCAAGTCAAGTAACGACACTTTTCAAGATTGCATCTGATCTTCAGGCAAAGGCAACGTACATAAAGGAAGCCATCGCGATTTTAGTCATTATCGGAGTCCCGTTTACGTTGCATTTAACCCAAATTACTCTATTGGAGTTATTTTTCGTCTTCGGAACCTTTTTTGCAGCGGTTGCGCCCGTAATACTATTGGTCTTTTTATCGAAAATAAAAATTGGAGTGCCTCCATTTATCATTGCCGGTTGCATGGCGGTATTCGGGTGGATTCTTATGGGCCTTGGACACGCGCCACTGCATATTTTAGTTTGTTTTGTTGGTACGGTGATTGTCGTGGGGGGATGGTATTTGGTTGGATGGAGAAAGAGGGGCTGCCTAAAAAGTTAAAAACGGCACCAGGTTTTGGAACAGTTCCGAATTCAATGAGAACATGGTATCCTAAATCCATGGAAGAACAAAACGAGACAGATAAATACCGATTACAACAATCTGAGTTTGTAGAGATTTCAAAAGGGCACTGAGTGGCAATGCCTGTAAAATCGTTTTTGAGAGGCGCACCAATTACATTAACACTGGAGGGTTCACGATGGGCATTAATAAAGTTACATTAATGGAAGCGTATATGATTGAAACAATCCGAAGCAATGGCATTTCAAATCAGGAATTGTTGACCCAACTTGAGAAAGAGAATAAAAGTGCTTGGGAATCCATCAATAAGAATTATAATTATGATGATTTAATCGCACTTTACAATCAAGATAAAAGTGCATTCAAATCTATTCTTACGGATGGATATAAAGTTAAATTCATTACCATAAGAGGGCTACAATCCCTTTTGGAAATGAAATTCAAAAAAATAGCTGAAGAAGATTATACTTTGACAGACAAGGGCATGGAACAGTTAAAAGTTACAAAAACAGAATTAACAACGCTGAATCAGATTCTCTCAAAAAACTGGACCATTGAAGAATCACCTACAGATTTAGGAAATGATCAACTAAAAGAAATTAGCATACAACTTGCATACTCACTCGCCTAAAGTGATGTGTTGAATGGAAAAGCAGTTTCCTGTCGTTTTTAAAGGTGCCTGTGTAGGAAAGAAAAAAGGTTCTAAAACAATTCCGAATTCAATGAGAGCCTGGTACCCCAAAAACTAACCCAACCCTTAATTTTTAAATTAAAGGTTGGGTTTTTTAGATGATGATTATTGATAAGAATGATTTTTTAAACCAAGAATATCCCTTGCTTCATCAAAGGTATTCATCCATTTCTTCTTTTCCGCAAAAGATATTGTCGGTTGTTGCCCATGATTATATGGTAATCGCCCTCGCATGCCAATTTCTATTCATTTTTTTATCCATGTTCAACTTGTGACTAACTTTACCTAAATTTAATTTAATCGTTCGATACCAGTAATTTTCCACTTTCCCTCTATTTTGGATAAAGTGTATTTGGTTTTTTTTACTCCACCATTTTCGTAAGTAGCATGTGTAAGAACTGTTGCCTTGTTCCCATCTCTCTCTTCGGAAATAATTGTAAATGAATCAATCTCATATCTAATTTCATTTCGTGTATAGTATCTTGCATTTCTTAGTGTAACTTCAATCGAACTAATATCTGCATCAACACTCAAGTACTTCATTGCTTCCCCAGTATTTGATACACGCGCATACTTCATGTATTTTCCAACTGCATTAGATGGCGTATTATTTAAATAAAAAGCTATAATAAAAACACCAAACACAATAAGCAAAACATAAAGTAATTTGCGCTTTTCTTGTTTCAATAATCTGGACTTTGTTTTCGGCTTAGTTTTTGAATCATTAATGTCTGTTATTACTTTAATTGGTTTACCACAATTACCACAAAAATTCGAGTTAGCAATTACTTCTTCTCCGCAATTAGTGCAATAGGTTGTTATCATAATAGTCTCCCAAACTCATATTAATTAGTTTAATAATAGGTACTATCTTCACATACATCCCCTTCCATGACCAGACAATTTATGACAACGACTCAGTACGATTTTTAACTGCTTATGTACGAATTATTAGTATCGGTGCTTGTGCATGCCAATTTAACACCAGTATTTATAAAATAAACCAACCGCTGTGGTGCGAGAGGTCGGTGCTAATTACTTGCCCTTACTCGATTTACAAATACTGAAACTCACCGACTATCCATCCGTTAACAGTATTTAAAAGGATGATTTTCTATTTGAACCTCATAATCAGATCCTTCAAAGCTAATCAGGGTTGTCTGGTAATAAACCCATCATCAACTATAGAATAGACGGGTAACCCCCCCGGATTCTTCATAAATTGGAAAAGGTACCAGGTTCTAAAACAATTCCGAATTCAATGAGAACCTGGTACTTGACACTATTATTTATCGTTCCATAGAATATCCACGTAGGCGCCGTCCACTTCCGGAACGGTAATTCGCTCTCCTAATATGGATCCGTATGTTCTCAATCCTTTAACTGTTCCCCATAAAAAAATGATATCATCTTCGAGTATTCTTTTATCTTTTTCGGTCATCGTGTAATTTACTAAAATAGTATCATCCCAAATACCATATCCTACATCCGTTACGTTTAATAGAAGGGTAAGTTTTTTTCCATCCTCTAAATTTTGCATAACCTTGGCATGTAACAACACTTTTGTTCCTATAAAAGAGTCAGGATCTCTTGCCAATTCGATATAATCTATTTCTACAGCCGATGTTTTAAATTTCTCTTCGGCTAAAGCAGCGTTTTCTGCAGCTTCTTTCTTCGCTTGAGCTTCTTTTTCTGCTTTTTCTACTGCTGCTTTTTTAGCTTGGGCTTCTTTTTCGGCCTTTTCATTTGCTTTCGCATTTTCTGCAGCTTCTTTTTCTTCTCGCTTCGCCTTTTCTTTGGCCTCTTTCTTAGCCTTTTCTTCTGCTTCCTTCCTAACTTTGGATTCAGCCTTCTCCTTTTCTGTTACTGCTTCTTCAGCCTTTTCTTTTGCTTTCGCGTTTTCTGCGGCTTCTTTTTCTTCTTGCTTCGCCTTTTCTTTGGCTTCTTTCTTAGCCTTTTCCTTGGCTTCTTTTTCCGCTTTCTCTTCAGCCTCTTTCTTAGCTTTCTCTTCCTTCTTGGCTTTTTGTTCTGCCTGAGCAGCTGCCACCTCACTTGGTGTTGGGTCAGGAAGCGAAGCTCCATAGGTACCTAAGGAGACCATGAATACAATGAAAAATACAAAAGACGATACCCCATAGTAAAGGAAGACCTTTCCTCGAGTTTTCTTTTCTTGACTGCCCCAATACAAAACCAACTTCGGTTTAACAAGTCCTACTATATTCATAACGAATGACACACACCATAGTAGGAAAAATATGAAAAATAATGCCAATGCCATATGCCGTTCCCCTATCTTCCAATAATTATAAAGTCTACCAGTTAAATTCTAATACTTTATCAGATAATAAGCTACAAAGTTATACAAACTAAAATATTTAAATTTCTTCATAACTTCTTTTATGTAATTAACTAATAGAAACACTATACATCTTGAAAAATAAGGATAGGTCCAACATATAAAATGAGCCACGCGATTTCCAATTATCAGGGAAGATAAAAGGATAATCGACATGGCTCAAAACAATCGTATAAAATATTAAAAAGTGGTTGAAGGACGATCACAAAGAGGTATTGCATCTAATCCGGGAATGTCAAGAAACGCTGTCCGGAAACACCTAAATTTAAACTACTTAATAGTTATCGTGAAACTTGTTTTTTTATCATCCTCAATAATATCCCGATATATCAAACCACTATATTCAATTTCAACACCTGTTCTTTCCCTACTCATTATCAACAGCCATTGCAACAATTTCCTATCATCTTCAGTTAACGATTCAACCGCATATCGAAGACGTTCACTTCCCCTTTTGTCTCCTGCGTCATCTACCTCGATTAATTTTGTCAAAATCTCATCCTCAATTGGCATGAAACGCTGCTCAAAGCGGTTTGCCCTCTTCATTTCATCCATCATCGCACCACGGATGTACCGATAAGCGAACGGTGCGAAATCCCCTTTTTCATATTCAAATCGTTCCCACGCAAGCCAGAGAGCCACCCTACCTGTTTGCCGGAATTGCTCATAATCGCGATAAATATTCAATTGACGCATACATGCAAAAATCATTGTTTCATACTTAACTAACACGTCTTCAAAATTCAACACTTGGTTGACCTTTCCGATCGTGCACGATTCAGTTTATTCCCGGGTAATTTCATCATAGAGGGAACGAACTATAGACACCAATGCGCATTTATGACGTTTGGCTTACTATACATGGCATATGAGTAGGAGAAAGATGACCTTTTGTAGTCAATTTTTAAAACAAATATGTTTTTTCGTTATTTTTAGACTATTATTTTAAGAAACAATGATATAAAATAGAATGTGAAGTGATTATAAAGGAGGATATTGCATGAAGGACGAAATTTCTCTATTCATTAGTCGAACTTTAGCTTTGAAATCTGTTCATTCAGGAAAGTACTTTTCCAAAATTATTACAATGGACGGAATCTACTTTTCAACACTAAAACCTATCGATTTACTGAACAAAGCATGCCTACGTCATCACTCATCAAAAGCCGGGCGAAAGGAGGCAGCCAAGGAACTTCTAAAGTACCGTCAGAAAACGCCATTTCTTATCTCTGATGAAGTGGGTGTGTTTCCAACGAATGGTTCAAAAAATCCCGATTGCATCTGGATTTTCAGTCACTTCTTCGATGCAAAACGACTGGACAGTAAGAACACATTACTTACCTTTAACAATGAAATTACCATTAACGTACCGGTATCTCTTTACACAGTCACTAAACAGAAAACGCGTCTACATACGCTACTCAGCCATGTTCAATATTCCAAAAACCAATACATATCCGAACAGTCTTTGTTCGGCGTGAAGGAAGAACACACAAAATATGATACCGAATCCACCGATTAAACATTACATCATGATTTGAGGAGATTACAAAAGTAGTTAAACACAGATCATATGAGACCCCAATTCTTTCTTCTCCGACAACAAAAATACCCAACATCAAGTAATTACAGATATAAAAAAGGCATTACAGTGATGTGACCCCTAAAAGTTAGAGTTTTATATTACGCAGCTAATTGGCTGGTGTGAAGACGGTATTGAACCGGACTCATACCAGCCAGTTTCTGTTTGATCCGTTTGTTGTTGTAATACTGAATGTAAGCCTCGATATCACGTTTAAGTTCCTCGTATGTGCGCAGTGGTTCGCCATAATACATCTCCTGCTTAAGTAATCCAAAGAAATTTTCCATTGGGGCGTTATCCAGACAGTTTCCCTTCCGAGACATGCTCTGGAACACTTTATGTGTTTTTAAGGTCGCAACCCATTTTCCGTGCTGATAGTGCCAGCCTTGATCTGAATGGATGGTAGTCCGATATTTTGCGTTCTTTACGATTTCAAGGGCTTCCTCCAAAGGTTTCATCACAAAGTCGAGCGTCGGACGCATACCGATGCCAAACGAAAGAATCTCCCCATTATACATATCCATCATTGGACTAAGATAGAGTTTTAGGCCATCTGAACACTTGAATTCTGTAATATCCGTAGTCAGCTTCTGATACGGGATTGTAGTCTTGAAACGGCGGTGAATACGGTTTTTCGCCACTTTGCCGATATTTCCCTTGTACGAACTGTAGCGACGAGATTTTCTGGTGAACTTACTGCCTTTTAATCCTAACTTTCGCATAATGCGCTGCACCTTTTTATGATTGACTATGATACCACGATTCTTCAATTCAAGTTGAATCCTGCGATATCCATAGTTTTCATTGTTCTTATCAAAAATGGTTTGAATCGTTTCCTCCAACTCTTCGTTGGGATTCTCCCGTTTCATTTGTTTTACATGATAGTGATAAGATGACTCAGGAATTCCGACAATTAGAAGCACATCCTTCAGTGTGAATTCTTCTTTGAGTTCGAATGATAACGCTGCTTGTGCTTTTCGAGATAGCCGTCCGGATCCATCTGAAAAGCTCGCAACTTTTTTAGGTATTCCACCTCCAAACGGAGGAGTTCATTTTCCCGTTCTAGTTTCTGTTCACGCGTCATTTCATTCTCTTGTGTTGGCTTCTGGTTCTTCTTAACATTCTTCGCTTTATCAGACATGACCGGCCGTCCTTTCGGATTGTCCAGGGCTTCCGCACCGCCATTGAGGAATTTCTTCTTCCAAACAGCGACCATCGGAGTGTTCGTCAATCCGAAGTGAAGAGCGGTATCTGCCAGTGAAGCGCCTGTCCTTTTCATAAAGTTTAATACATCCAACTTGAATTGAACAGAATAAATCGCGTCCCTTTTCTTACGAACCAATCCCTCCATACCAAACTTCTTATATGCGTTTACCCAATCCCTAACCTGTCTATTTGACTTTACACCATGTTTTTTCGCCAATCTCTCATATCCAATTGTTCCTTCGAGATATTCCCGCACCACCATCGCCTTAAAATCATCTGTATATTTAACCATAATAAAACACCCCGAAAGTTAGATTTTTGACTCTAACTTTTGGGGTGCACTTCACAGTCCACGTATGTCTGTAATGCCTTTTTACGTTATAATTCTCCAATAAATCAACTTTCTAATAACAAATTTCCTCACACTGTAACGGTCAAGTAGAATTGATCAATTTTCCACAATTAGCTTGACCACCCTTTAGGTAAATAGGGTCTGTCTATATTTCATACGATGACTTGGATCGGACAGTATTAGATTACTTCGCTTCGATGGAGATGCCTGTCTAAAATGGCAGTAGTAAACATATATGGATTTGGTACTCGAAATTCTTGAGCGCAAGACCATTTTCTTGAGCGTGGATAACGTGTTCTTGAGCGCGGATAAGTGTACCAAGTTCCCAAACACTCCGAATTCAATGAGAACTCTGGTACTCATAGGTATATGGGGGTGCAAAATTGAGATTTAAGATGATTGAGGAAGCTACAGGGAGATCAAATGCAACGGTGAGCCGGCAATCAGGACACTGGTAAAACTTAAATTCAAAAGTTTTATTATTTCCATCCTATAAACAGTGGAATTGAAGCTAATATCTATGTCGTTTTGCCGGTTCGTACCTACTGAATATTGATAGTGAATGGTCCCAGGTTCAAGGAGAACCTCGAATTCATTGAGTGCATAAGACCCAATCAGATATGTTTCACCATATGATGGAATGGTTCGCCGATGATTGTCCAGGGAGAAACAATTTCGTAGCCAAGTCGTTTGTAAAGCCGGATTGCTGGATCTTTTTGTGTTTCGACATTTAAGGCTAATCGGGTGTAACCTTGCTGCTTCGCAAGTTCTTCTACGAAAATGAATAATTGAGTTCCGATTCCTTTGCCACGAAAAGTTGGAGAGATACAAACGGTGTCGATATACAATTCCCCCGGTAATGATTCTGCATCGATTTCAGGATTTAGGGCACCTTTTTCCATCAGCCAATTCGTCAAATTACGATCAAGGACAGGAGCATCATCACCTGGATACAAGACGATAATGCCCACCATGTCTGCGTTAATCTCCGCAATATATGTATACAGATAGGAGTGCCGGTTGTCATTTCGCATGAATAGCTCACGTAATCTATCTGTAACCATTTCTACCTCAGTTGCCCCTGTTAGCCGATTGGCGATGTCACCAATTGCATCGACAATTAGCGGGACGACTTTATCCGCATCTGTCGGTAAGGCGGGTCTAATTTGGATACTCAATTTCAAAATCTCCTTTTGGTCATTTGTCCTTTTACTATATCAAAAAAACAACCCAATGTTTTACGCATTGGGTCGTTTCTTAAATACCGATGCTGCTATAACGTTTCTATAAAACGGTTCTAAGGCAATTCCGAACTCAGTGAGAGCCTGGTACCCGAAATCATATCCCAATGGCAAGATTCATTTTATCGTTCTTCCACAATACGGATTATTTCATCACGATTTAATTCTTGTTTTCTGTTTACTGTAGTCCAGGCGGACAGCATGCGTCTATAGGAATCCAACATTGGTATGAAGCTATTGAAAAAAGCCCACTCCTCGCCATATTTTAATTCTTCGAATCTGTTCAAATCCATAATGAAATAATGAGTGTAAGATAATCTTTTACTTTCTTCCTCATCATTCTCACTGAAACCATTAAATTTTATTGATTCCATAGTTATTCCACTTTTATCCTCTAACTTTTCAAATGAGTAGGTTAGTGCGCGGTACATGCTAAGTATGTCCAATACTTCCCGGCACTCATCTTCGGTCAATTCAACTGGGCTTAAACTTTCAAATGCACCGTTATAATGAAGGCTATACCCTTCCTCTAAAGCTTTTCGATTTAATTCGTAGTTCTTTTTCTCTTTTGGATAAAGCCCCTCTAAAATTTTAAATTGATTCGACAGCATTAATCTTTCAAATTTCGTCAATTTCATCATTTTCACTCCCTATCTGATATACTTCGCCAAAAAAGGTGAAAATCCTCCTGCATACTATGGTGCAAATGACTAACCCGGATTAGAACTTAAACTCCATCCTCATTATCAATAGCCCACTATCTGGTGCATCTTTTGTTTCCGAATACCCCATAAACGTAAGTGTTCCTCTGATATTTGTTCCCTTTAGGGTTACGTTGTGAAAGGTACCAGGTTCTGGAGCAATTCCGAATTCAATGAGAACATGGTACCCGAAATTCCGGGAAGTAAAATTACTGCAAAATCGATCGTGGTTATTCTATAAATTATATTTCTTCATCAACGCTTCAGCCTCTTTTATTCCTGCATCCGTCAAATAGACGGATTTGGAGCGCTTGCTTCTACGTAACCAATCTTCCTCGGACAATGCATCCATCGCGTAAAAAGGATAGCCTTTCCAGCTCCTTCTCAACCCATCCGGATATTCATCCTCTTCCCATGATGTCAAATAAAGCAGCAATAATGTCAATTCCTTAATCTTTTTCTCCATAAAATTAGCCCCTTTCAGTAATCCCTTGGTAAAAAAATGGTACCAGGGTCCAGAACAATTCGGAGTTCAATGAGAATCTGGTACCCGACAATCTGCTGATTCAAAAAGAGTAGCTGTTTCATCGAAGCCACGGGTTACCCGTCCTTCTAAAACATCCAACTTTCTATTTACTTCTGAAAGTTGCTTTTTCACATCTGCAAAACCCTTTTCCATGTTATTTTTCATCATTGTTAAGAAATCCATCAGTTCTTTGTCCATCCGAATCACCCCTATTAGGGTAAGTATAAATTTTTTTAAAAAGAAAGAAAGAAGCACTGGATTTAAGCTGATGTTTTTTAAAGTAACAGGTTCCGGAACGATTCCGAATTCAATAAAAAAAGGTGCCAGGTTCTGGAACAATTCCGAATTCAATGAGAACCTGGTACCCGAAATTATTTCCATGGTATCTTTTACAAAACGCAGCACATTTAAAGTCGACTTAGATTATCGTAAAATCGCATCTAACGAAATTATTGTTTATGACATCGAGTTATCAGAGTTTATCCATCGGAAAGTCTCGGTGTTGAAAATTCATCATAAAGAACCTCTGCTCTCTGAAAGTGACATTTTAACAATTTTCAACGCCTTTTCAAAAGGAAATATTACTGATCCAAAAGCGAGAGAGGATCATAACCGTCTATTAATTACACATGTTTCAGAAAAAAAGACTATCACAAGCTCTACTTGTTTAGTTTGTAATAAACCTGTTTCAGATAAGGTTAAAGCGTATTGTTTATCAAACGATAGATTCAAAGGGAAGATCTATTGTTATGACCATCAGAAGATAGTTCAGAAATAAAAAAAACGGTACCAGGTTCTAAATCAATTCCGAATTCAATGAGAACCTGGTATCAAATTATATTTCTTCATCAACGCTTCAGCCTCTTTTATTCCTGTATCCGTCAAATAGACGGATTTGGAGCGCTTGCTTCCTCGTAACCAATCTTCCTCGGACAATGCATCCAACGCGTCAAAAGGATAGCCTTTCCAGCTCCTTCTCATCCCATCGGGAAATTCATCCTCTTCCCATGATGTCAAATAAAGCAGCAATAATGTCAATTCCTTGATTTGTTTATCCATAAAAATAGCCCCTTTCAGTAATCTCTTGGCGGGTGGTTAGACATATGAGGGAGGCCGAGTGAACTGTACCATACCAGGTTCTGGAACAATTTAGAATTCAATGAGAACCTGGTACTTGAAATTATGTCGGGTCCATTTAAAAAAGAGGCAGCAATGAGGCTGAATTATAAAAGGTACCAGGTTCCGGAACAATTCCGAGTCCAATGAGAACCTGGTACCCTAAATGATGTTCGAATTTTTTCATCGAGTCGTAAGGCTAACTTTTTTTCTCAAGAGAGACGGATGTTTTTGTATCATGGCAGGTAGTCGTCGAGTAGAGTCGGACCCTGCTGGAAGTTCAGGTTTGGAAGTTCCTCCAACAGTTTCTGTAGTTAGGCATAAAAATCAATACCGTGGATTTTATCCGTTTCGGAGGTCTTCAAAATGAAATAGTATTGCGGCAAATATGATAAGTATAAAATCCGTGACAATAACAATAACTTGGAGACTTATTGGACGTCCCCTCTACTACTTTATAAACTTTTTCAATGCCCTTAGTAAGGCGTCTTTTTTTCTTCGTGCAGTTGACCCATACTTGCGAGGTGTATTTTATCAATAGACTTTCAATTGACTGCGACTTAAAGATGATTGCCCTTTAATGCTTACCGTCCTTGAATAAACTGAAAAAAAGGAGGTGTAAAAATGTGTAGCAATAATCATATAAATTGCGGTTGTTTAAAATTTAATAAAAAAGGCACACTTGGGCCTTTTGAAGCGATTGACGTAGAAAATATTCCCGCACCAACAGTTAACACAGGTTCATTACCCATGATCCCATTCGCTTCCGGCGTTACAGGGGTTTTTTTAACAACAACCGCTGCAGGAGTGAGTGGCGAGTTATATGAGATAGGATTTGGTAACTCGAATTTTACATTGGCCCTTCCAGACGGTGATATTCCCTCAAATCTAATAACAGAAGCTTTTTCTGTAACACGAGCAGGTAGTATTACAGCGATTTCTGCAGCCTTCACTACAGTGTCAATTTTCGTGCCGCTTGCAGGAACAGTTACAGTTAGAGCACAAGTTTACCGTGCAGCTAAAGGTAGTAATGTATTCACCCCAACAAACGCATTTGTTGATATAGTCCCAATAGCTATGGGAACTATTGCTAGAGCACTTAAGATCGTTACTCCACCAGTACTAGTGGAAGCTGGTGATCTATTAGTAATGGTGTTCTCGGCTAGCGCAACAGGAGCTGGTGATTTAACCAATAGTTTTTTTGGTAGTGCAAGTGCGGGTATCACTTTAGAATAGTTATTCGATACGAATTCAATGCTAATGATCTTTTGTCAAGAATGTGTTCACAGTGAACGGTACCCACTGGTGTTGCGTGGAATACAAAGACTTCCATTTATTACTTTTTTTACCATATTGGTCTTCGAACTAAAATTAAAAAAGGGAACAGGAGCCTAAGCTAAACCAGT
>NZ_JBHSRM010000029.1:0-149130 GCF_042658975.1 Sporosarcina thermotolerans
CAAACAGGCCGTCCATGGCAAAGTCTAATCCGACTACTTGCTTGATTTCTTTTTTCTTGGGCTTGTGTTCGTATTCTGTGAGTATGGAAATATGGTATTTCCCTGTGGAAGAACGGGAAATTGTGCATGACTTGATGACATGATGTGAAGGGATTTCGCGATGCTGTTTCATTCTAAGGGGTGTAAGTTTCGGTAGTTTGATGTGGGCATCCAGAATCTTGATGTTTCCGTTGACCATGTTTGTCGTGTAGGATTGCCTTGACTTACGATTCTTGAATTTCGGGTACTTAGTCTTGCCTGAGAAGAAATTGGAAAACGCTGTTTGCAGATTCAACTGGGCGTTAGCGAGTGCCAGGCTATCAACCTCCTTGAGCCACTCAAATTCATTCTTATATTTGGCGGGCGTCGGAAGCTTCTGTTTCTTCAGTAATGTCATGTTATCTTTGAGTTTTTCATAGGTTTCCTTGCGTTCCGCGAGCATTTTATTGTAGACAAATCGAACACATCCAAAAGTCTTGACCAAAAAGTCTTCTTGTTCCTTTGTCGGGTAGATTCGAAATTTGTATGCTTTATTTGCCACTCAAATCACCACATTTCAGAAGATTGGGAATACCTATTCCTATTATATCAATCAAAAGAGGTGTTGGCTATCGCCAACCGAAAGAAGTCTCCCTCTTACCGTTGGGCTTCACCCTTCACACGCTTGAAGAGGGAGACTTCTTTCGGAGAATTGTTAAAATAATGAATGACTTTACACCATACATATATTATGATGTTGCTTATTACGTGTAAATAGGGGGTTGATGTAATGAAACTTCGTGTTTCCGCTGTGCAATATCATTTGCATTCAATTTCGTCGTTTGACGAGTTTGCAATGCAATGTGAGCACTATATTCGCAATGCGCAAGAATATGATGCTGAGTTTGTTTTATTCCCGGAACTTTTCACGACGCAGCTGCTTTCCATTGGTGATGAAAACGGTAAGGCGTTGCCAATAGGGGCGCTGCCAAGCTTCACGAGCCAATATTTAGAGCTGTTTACGAGACTCGCAAAAGAAACGAAGATGCATATTATCGGCGGCACTCATGTAATAGAGCGTGAGGGGCGCCTTTATAATGTCGCGCATCTGTTCTTCCCGAATGGCACGGTGGAAGAGCAAGCGAAGTTGCATATCACTCCTTTCGAAATAGAAGGCTGGAATATGGCTGCGGGCGATGAGCTAAAAGTATTTGATACGGAAAAGGGACGGATTGCCATCCTGACATGCTATGACATCGAGTTTCCGGAAATCGTCCGGATGGTGAAAGCGGCTGGCGCGGATGTCATTTTCTGTCCTTCTTGCACAGATGATAGGCATGGGTTCCATCGTGTCAGGTATACGAGCCATGCGCGCGCCATCGAAAACCAAGTATATGTCGTGCTTACAGGAACGGTTGGTTCGTTGCAAACAGTCGATTTCATGCGTGCGAACTTCGGGCAAGCCGCTATCATCACACCGAATGACATTCCGTTCCCACCAAAAGGGGTGGCTGCGGAAGGCGAATTGAATGAAGATATGCTTGTCACCGCGGATTTGGATTTGAGCCTGTTATATGAAGTGCGGGAGAAAGGTTCTGTGACGACTTGGAGAGACCGTAGAACGGATCTATACACGGATTGGGGAGCAAAACCAGTCGGGAGCGAGAGCAGTGGCATATCACAGTGAGATGATGGTCCTTCACGGAGGGACATTCATTCCTGTCATTGTCCGCAATTACACGCACGCCGATTTCGACGCCATGATTGCACTGCAGGCGGAATGCTTTCCACCACCATTTCCGGAGGAGCTTTGGTGGAATGAACAGCAGCTTGAAAACCATGTCCGCCTTTTTCCGGAAGGTGCTATCTGTGTGGAATACAAAGGCAAAATTATAGGGTCGATGACGGGGTTGCGTGTGAATTTCAATCCGGACGAACCGAAACATAGATGGGAAGATGTGACGGATAATGGTTATATCCGGACGCATGAACCGGCTGGCGATACACTTTATATCGTCGATATTTGCATCAGTCCAGAATTCAGGAAAGCGGGTCTTGGCAAATTGATGATGCAGGCGATATACCAACTTGCGGTGAAGCTTGATGTGAAGCGTGTGCTTGGCGGCGGGCGAATGCCCGGTTACGGAAAGTTCGCTGGGGAAATGTCTGCTGAACAGTATGTGGAAAAGATCGTCCAGGGTTCTTTAAAGGATCCCGTCATTACATTCTTGCTTCGCTGTGGCCGCATGCCCGTCACGTTGATCGAAAACTATTTGGATGATGAAGAGTCGCATAACTATGCGTTATTAATGGAGTGGAAAAATCCGTTCCGTATGGATTGATAGGGGGATATAGAGATGGAATTTATTCGTGTGAACAATATTGAGGATCCGTTATTCGCGAAAATGCACAACTTGTTAGGTGAGATTTTTCCGCCTGAAGAGGTGTTGGAATTTGAATTGTGGAAAGAGCCTCTTGAAGATCCAAGTATCCGAGTCTTTGTTGCGGTGCATGAAGGGGAAGTCGTTGGGGCGACGGAATATCGCTATTATCCTGACTGGAATATTGCGATGACGGATTTCACGATTATCGGGCAGTCGGGCCTTGGCATCGGTCGATTCCTGGCGAAAAAGCGCGAAGAAGATTTGCATCGATTGGCACAAGAAAATGGGAAGACGTTGTTCGGCATGTTCGCGGAAATTTATAACCCGTACGAGCGCGAAGACTTCGCATTCGGCGGTGTGATGGCGATGAATCCGTATGTGAGGCGGGAAGTACTTTCACATCTTGGCTACAAGCGTCTTGACTTCGCATACGTTCACCCATCGTGGAAAAATGATGGGGAAGCAGTGGAAGGCTTGGACTTCTGCTTCATGCCGACGGATGAGCAAGTCACGGAAATCCCGTCATATTGGATTGTCGCTTTCTTGTCTGATTATTATTCAGTCCTTCCAAATAAGCCGCAGCAATGGCTTGATATGGTGGACGGGTTGAAGCAGAAGGAAACAGTTGCGTTGCTTCCATTGTAATGGGAAAAACAGGTGAGGGAAATCATTTTCCTCACCTGTTTTTTATAGAATATGATTGAGCAGTCGCTCGTTTAATTCCAAATCCGCTCGTTTAATCTGGGAAGCGCTCGTTTAATTCCAAATCCGCTCGTTTATTCTGGAAAACGCTCGTTTAATTCCAAATCCGCTCGTTTATTTCTAAAAGCGCTCGTTTAATTCCAAATCCGCTCGTTTATTCCAGGAAGCGCTCGTTTATCCAACCACCGTTCGTTTACTCTATGGCTTTCCGCATCACAAAACTCAAATGCCTTCCCGCCTTCTTATCTTGGCGGTATGAAAAGCCATCCTCACTCAAATAGGTGCATGTTCGATCAGTTGTTATCCGATCTTTCGGAACGCCTGCCAACTCCAATTGTTTCTTCACAGTTTTCTGGTTGTCGATATGATACTTTCCTGTCTCGCTATTGAAATACATGAATTCATCCGCGTACCCAAGCGCTTTGAACCTCAAGTACACATCCTCATCCACTTCAAATTTCTCCTGGCTCAATGCCATGCCGATTTGCACGCGGAAATCCTCTAAATCGCATGCCTCAACAGTTTTTAAATGATTGAACAGCTTCGACGTAATTTCCTTGACGGTACCTTGCCAACCGGAATGGATCACGCCGATGAGACCATTCACTTCATTCCAAAACATTACTGGAACGCAATCCGCAGTGAAACTGCAGAGTACAATATTCGGTTCAAGTGTATAAAGCGCATCCGTATTTGGAATTGCGGTGGCTCCAATTTCCGCACCTCGTCCTTTATCGGCAACAGTTACCTTATGGAAATTCGCGCTATGCGTTTGACTTGCACAGACAAAATCTTGAGGTCCACAGCCCAATGAAACGGATAGCCGCTTTCGATTTTCTACTACTGATTCAGGATTAATGCAAGCGTGAAACGCCATATTGTTGAACTCCGAGGCTGATTTGTCTTTCAGTGTCGTTCCTGCAATGAATTTTTCATTGTCCATATAAAGTATTGTTTTCATATCATCACCTGTTCTTACTATACTCGATTATTTACTGGACAACCATGACAGTTGTTCTTGTTTTCGTCCCAAATACCGAATAAATTGATGATTGGAAAAACTGGATGAGCTGAATAATATTATTCGCATTGGTTACTATAAGTTCGTAATCGTTTTATTCCGAAATAGCTCAGTGGTAGAGCAATCGGCTGTTAACCGATCGGTCGTAGGTTCGAGTCCTACTTTCGGAGTTCAAAAAGCCTCTTCTTCGAAGGGGCTTTTCTGCAATTGTAGAAGAATGGAGGACTTGAAGTTGACTGCGACTAAAATGTTATCAGTTTTCGCTTTAGGTGGTATTAATGAGATTGGGAAAAATATGTATGTGCTTGAATACGGTGACGATCTTTTAGTCATTGACTGCGGTTCAAAGTTTCCTGATGAAAGCCTGTTAGGTGTGGATTTGATCATACAGGATATTTCATATTTACAGGAAAATAGAGATCGAATCCGAGCATTGCTTGTGACGCATGGCCATGAAGATCATATCGGCGGGATTCCCTATTTGTTGAAACAATTAAATATGCCCGTTTATGCAACAAGGTTGACGCTAGGTTTAATCGAGCTGAAATTGAAGGAACACGGGTTGCTGAGGGACACTGAACGCGTTTTAGTAGATAACGAATCCACGTTTGAATTCGGTGAAATCACCGTTTCCTTCTTCAAAACAAGTCATAGTATTCCCGACTGTTTGGGGATTGTATTTCAAACCCCGGAAGGGACCGTCGTGCATACGGGTGATTTCAAGTTCGACTTGACGCCGGTCGGCGGGGATTATGCGGACCTTCATAAGATGGCTGAAATCGGGAAGAATGGTGTCTTGCTGCTTTTATCCGAAAGCACAAACGCTGAACGCCCGGGCTTTTCGTTGTCGGAACGGATTGTCGGGGAGCATATTGAAGAAGCGTTTAGAAAGGCTGATCAAAAGATCTTCATCTCGACATTCGCTTCAAACGTCCACCGGCTTCAGCAAATCATCGATGCTGCCATTAAGACGAACCGGAAAATCGGACTGCTTGGGAGAAGCATGGTGAATGTCTTTTCTGTCGCGGAGGAATTAGGGTATTTGAAGATCCCTGAAGGCATGTTGATTGATGCGAATCAAATAAATGGAATGGATCCTGAACAAGTTGTTGTCATCTGTACAGGTAGCCAAGGTGAACCGATGGCCGCGCTTTCACGATTATCGACGGGAACGTATAGGCAAGCTTCCATTTTACCTGGAGATACAGTCATTTTTGCATCAAGCCCAATACCGGGGAATGAAAAAAGCGTCTCGCGCATCGTCGATAATTTATACCTTCTTGGAGCGAAAGTGATCTATGGATCTGGAAGTGCGTCAGGGATGCACGTTTCTGGACACGGTTTCCAGGAAGAATTAAAACTGATGCTTACATTGATGAAACCGAAGTATTTCATCCCCATTCATGGTGAATACCGTATGCTGCAACAACATCGCATATTGGCAGAATCCATCGGCGTTGAAGAAGAAAATATTTTTATTATCAACAACGGGGACGTCGTTGATATCGCGCAGTCTGTTGCGCGGCAAACAAGAAGTGTTCAAGCAGGACACGTCTTCGTCGATGGAATGGGCATCGGGGAAGTCGGAAAGATTATCTTGCGTGACCGGAAGCTTCTTGCTGAGGAAGGGATGCTTCTTATTATCATGACAATCAGCAAATCTGATGGCAAACTGATCATGAAACCTGATACGGTTTCTCGCGGGTTCATTTATGAGCGGGAAGCGGAGGATCTGTTCAGAGAACTTAATGAGTTGGTTGTCACGATTGTTGAAAAAACTGAAACGGAGCAACTGAGTAAAGGTAGAAAGAATGATCTGAAACACAATATTCGGAGATCCGTCGAAAAGCTCCTTTTTGCCCGAACGAAAAAACGACCGATGATTTTGCCGTTTATAATTGAAATTTGATTGGAAAAGCCACGAGAAATCGTGGTTTTTTTATTGGGGAAAATAAAAATGAACTTTTCTACGGTATGATGACTCTTATAGGGGAGAGGTGAGATTGTGAATGTCGTTCGATTAGTGAAGAAAGCGAAAAAGGGGAATAAAGAAGCATTGCTGGAGCTGATAATGGCGCAGCAGGATGACTATTACCGTCTCGCCCTAACGTACACGGGAAATCCGCATGACGCGATGGATGCGATGGAAGATATGATCGTCAGCCTATATGAAAAAATGCATCAGTTAAAAAAAGAAGATGCCTTTTATAGTTGGAGTAAAACCATCCTTGTGAACCGTTGCAAGCTGATGTTGAAGAAACAGGGGAAAGTCGTCTTGTTAGAGGAATGGGAACAACATGAATCCTCCCATAACCCTCATGAGCAAAGGGAGCAGCAACTGGAAATACAAGACATGCTTGAGTTGGTAAATGATTATCAAAGGGAAGCGATCCAATTAAAGTATTTACATGACTTGGATTATGAAACGATCGCCGAGATTACGAATGTTTCCGTTGGGACCGCGAAGTCGAGGGTCTTTCAAGGGCTGAAGAAAATAAAAGAACAGTATAGGGGTGAATCCCATGAATGAGATTGAAAAGCGGCTCGCTGAAGAGAAGGAAAGGTTGGAAAGTGTTACTACTCCAGTGGAATTGGAAGGCCGGCTCAGGCAAGCGCTCGATGGTGTTCCCGTCAAAAAGAGACGAAAACCGATGTGGTTACTGGCGGCAGTGGCCCTATTATTCTTCAGTTTAGTCAGCTATAACTATAATGGTTTAGCATTCTACGGAAAGAAAATAATGGGGTTTGATGAACTTATGAGTAGCACACTTGCCGAATTGAATGAAGAAGGAATGGGTCAACTCATCGGGGAAAGTGTAGCATTGGAAGACGGTACTGAATTGACGGTGGATGGCATAATGACAGATGCCAATCAGTTCATACTTTATTACACGCTTTCGAATACATCTGAAGATGAAGATATCCCTTTTGCGCGCATCAAAGGTTTTCTCACAGATTCGAATAGGGCACAAGGGGTATCCATATGGAATGAAGAAAAATCCGAAATAAAAGGGCAGATGTATTTCGAACCTGTCAGCCCTTTTGCGAAAAAACTGACGTTAGAATATACAAAGTGGACGGACTTTGATGGCGGAACATCAATAAGTTCTTCGATTACATTCCCGTATGACCCGAACAAAGCTATGCAGACAGAACTCAAACAGAAAATAAACAAAACAATAAAAGTCGACAAAGGGAAAATCAAGTTCAAGACAATTACCGCTACACCTACAGTGACGAAGATTACAGCGGTAGCAAAGGTGACGAATGCCAGCCGAGTCTTTAATCCTTACGGTGGAATCGAATTGTATGCAAATGGCAAACCCCTTGGCGAAGTGATCAGTGGTAGTTCGAGCTCTAAAGGAATCGGTTCTTTATTATACGACACAGACATTGAATTTAGCTTTGATTCCTTGCCAAAGAAGCTGGACTCCCTGGAGTTGGTGATTAATGAGATTGTCGGCTATACGACCGTTAATGAAGAAATTCCGCTTGACCCGCTAGATGGGCAGCCTCACCTTGTCAAAGAGAAAGAGATCTGGGTGAGAGATGTATCGATCACGGACGGTATGCTTGAGGTTAGAATAGCGACCGATGAAGATGTCATGTTAGACGGTGTCACAGTTATGGGGCAAGGGGGTTCATTCCCACTAAAGACGACCGTCAGACAAGACTATGAGGAGCTTGAAGATGGACGGATTGTGAAGGTGCGTACATTGCTATTTCCCACAGATGCAGTGCCTGAATCTATGATGATTAAAGGAATGCACCATATGAAACCAGTTGGCGAATTGATTGAAATTACTGTAAAATGAATTAAAACAAAAGGGGGCGTTTTCATGTTGAAGGGAAAAGTAGCATTAATAACAGGCGCAGCAAGCGGAATTGGGTTGGCAATTGCACGGGAGTTTGCGAAAGAAGGGGCCAAAGTCGTCATAAGCGATTTAAATAAAGAAGCGGCGGATACAGCAGTTGAGCAACTGATATCGCAAGGGTACGAAGCATTGGCAGTCGCTTGTGATGTAACGAAAGAAGAGGATATTGAAAAAAGTTTTGATGAAACGATTAATACCTTTGGACGTATCGATATATTGGTGAATAATGCTGGTTTGCAATATGTCTCTCCGCTTGAGGAATTCCCTACTGATAAATTTGAACTTCTTATAAAAGTGATGCTCACTGCACCTTTCATTGCAACGAAAAAAGCTTTTCCACTTATGAAAGAACAGCAATTCGGGCGGATCATCAATATGGCATCCATCAATGGGCTTATTGGATTTTCTGGGAAAGCTGCATACAACAGTGCGAAGCATGGTGTCATCGGGTTGACGAAAGTATCTGCACTTGAGGCGGCGCCTTTTGGAATTACAGTCAATGCATTATGTCCGGGTTACGTCGATACGCCACTCGTTCAAAAGCAGCTTGCCGATCTCTCCAAAACAAGAAATGTACCTTTGGAAAAGGTGTTTGAAGAAGTCATCTATCCACTTGTTCCTCAAAAAAGATTGTTATCCGTGCAAGAAATTGCGGACTATGCCGTATTTTTAGCAAGCGATAAAGCGAAGGGTGTAACAGGCCAGGCAATTGTATTGGATGGCGGCTATACGGCACAGTAATAGATATCGGATAAATTACAGCAATATGGGAAAACTGATTTGTAGATAGACGAAAGGAGATTTATCTATGAATCAAAAGAAAGAGCCTCATGAAACGCTGACTGTAAAAGATAATGGTTTATCTTCGACGCAAGAAGTGTTGTATGCAAAGGAATTTAAGAGTGCAGACAAAGCTGCGAAAGAAATAGGGAACCAAATAGGGAATAAAAAACAAGAAAAAGACCAATAATAAAAAGACCATGACAGATTGCATCCCCCTGCAATCGGTTGTGGTTTTTTTATGCCTTGCTTTACACAAAGACTGTGTTCGATTAATAAAACTCCAATTGCAATCATAAGATTAGTTGTATTTAGGCTCGCCAAAAGATAGGAATTGAACCGAGTCGGTGATAAAGTCGCTCAAGTCGGTGATAACAGGCTGAGAGTCGGTGATAAACTACCAAGAGTCGGTGATAAACACTGCAAAGTCGGTGATAACGCATTTCCCCCGGTTAAAAGCCGCCAATCCACCATTATTTAATTTATAAACTTTCATTTTCATCTATAATTTTATTTTATTTTCCTATATAATTAGATTGAGCATCATAATAGATATAAAAGTAAAGGAAATGAGCATGATTAAAATAAATTGGAAGAAATTATTGGTTCTTTTTGCAGCCGTCTTCCTGGTGATTCAAGTTGCTGGCAGTTTCTTTTTCTATGAATTGGCGATTAAGCGTGGCCCTAAGGAATTCTTGCAGGGGAATGCCGATTTGGAAGTGTCAGAGAAGTCAATGGATCTTTATCTGAATGGTGATTGGTTAAAGTGGGTAAAAGCGCAGAAGTTTGAAACTCTACATCTGACTTCGCGTGATGGATTGCAGCTAACAGGCTATTATTTACCCGCATCCAAACCAACGAATAAGCTTGTCGTTTTGACGCATGGCTATTTGGGTCACGCAAAACAAATGGGGCTGTTCGGTCAGTTTTATCATAATGAGTTAGACTATAATATCTTCATGCCAGATGCAAGAGGGCATGGGAAAAGTGAAGGAAATTATTACGGATTCGGCTGGCACGATCGCCTTGATGTGATAGATTGGACGAATCTGTTAGTACAAAAGTTAGGTCCGAAAACGGAAATTGCATACCACGGGCTATCGATGGGTGCTGCAACTGTACTAATGGCAAGCGGTGAGAAGGAGATCCCCCGTCAAGTGAAAGCGATTGTTGCGGATAGTCCATATCAATCTGTTTATCAACTATTCACGTATCAAATGAATCGGATGTTCCACTTGCCTGCTTTCCCGTTGTTGGATGGAACAAGTGCCTTAACGAAAATCAGGGCAGGTTATTCATTTAGAGAAGCAAGCGCGTTGAAAGAAGTGAAGAAAGCGTCCGTCCCGATCTTCTACATCCATGGGATGAGCGATTCATTCGTCCCGACGGAGATGGCGGAGGAATTATACGAAGAGACTTCGAGCGATGCTGAGATTTTCCTTGTACCTAATGCGAATCATGGCGAGGCTTATGCACTTTCCGGCGAGACGTATAAAGTGAAGGTCCATCATTTCCTTGACCGCTATTTAAAATGAAAAGCAGGTTCCCGTTTGACTGGGAACCTGCTATTTTTTTGGAAATTGATTTTCCGGACAAACTTATTGATCATTTCCCAACTGTTATCGATCATTTCCCAGCATATATCGATCATTTCAAAAGACTTATCGATCATTTCCCTTGATATATCGATCATTTCCCAATATATATGGTCATTTTAGGACCTTTGGCACGTATTGGTTTTGTCTGACAGAGCCCGGCAATGGCATATTATTTGTTATCCCGGTGAATCTGTCTCTTCACCTCTTCAGGATCTGTGTCGCTATATTGAGCGGTCCCTTTGCCGTTAGTATGGGCTATGATTGCCATTATCTCGTTATAGCTAAGTCCGGAGTTAGCATTTTGACGCTTCACTTCATCGATATCCGTCCCAGCTTCTGTAAGTTTTTTCGGTTCATTCATACTCTCCACCTCCTATGTTGCATTAGCATTCCACCAAATAAAGTTTTCATGTTATTATTATAACTATCTAAATGTTTCTTCTAATCCGACGGAGGGGAAAATAGATTTGGAGGTGGGAAGAATGGAAAAGACTATTTATATTGTGCGGCATTGTTCGGCTGAAGGACAGGCAGCGAATGCGGGTTTGACTGCTGAAGGGATTATGCAGGCTGAAAAGTTGGCGGCATTTTTCAATGAAATCGATGTAGATCGAATTGTGACAAGTCCTTTCGTCAGAGCGAGAATGACAGCCGCGCCGATCGCTCAGTTGAAAGGGATTTATTATGAGGAAGATAGTAGGCTTGCGGAGCGAACGTTGAGCTCGCAATATCTTGAAGATTGGTTGGTGAAATTAGAGGAAACTTTCCTGGATGTCCATTTGAAGTTTGAAGGTGGGGAGTCAACAGAAGAGGCGATGGAACGTGCGCGAAAAGTGGTGGATGAACTACCGGTTGGTTCGAAGGTAGTTTTAGTGACACACGGAAATCTAATGTCCTTGCTGTTGAAAAGTTTTGATGACGGGATTGGGTTTGAGGAATGGCAGGCACTGACGAATCCTGATGTTTATTGTATTCAAGTAGGTAGGGCCGCAACAGTTATTGAACGGGTTTGGAAAGATGATGTTTTGATTTAGGGGGAGTGTAGATTGAGCACGACAAAAAGGGTTTACGGATTATCGATCTTTTTTTCGGTGTTGGCATTTTGGGTTTATTTCAAAGCGTTTCAATGGGTTTTCAATCAATTCTTTTCTTCGACGACAGTAACGGATATCATCTCTGTAATCATTGTTCTTATCGTTATCGTTCCAGTTTCGCTAATGACTGGTCGGAAAATAGCGGCGAAATTTGTAGAAAAGACCGAGGAAAAACCTGTTTCAGATGAATAAATCTGAAGCAGGTTTTTTCTTGGTTTTGAAGATGTTTAGACATCCATAAAATACCCCAACATAAAGGAAGGAGGCGATTCTGAATGCTTTTTGAAATAAGATCAGTGAGACACCAGCCAGACTTAATCTCATTCGCATGGAATGACGTTGGTGGATTTTACAATGTATATAAAGACGGCAAGCATCTCTATGAAGGGGATGCTGCAGAGTTCCAGGATGGGGATCTCGAAGACGGCAAGGTTTATCAATATTTAATTGAACGTGTCGAAAACAATCAAGTAGTAGATGTAATGGCTATGCAAACTTCCGCATTTGCGATGGAGAAAAATATCGAAAATCCTTTGCAGTCGCTTGTTGTGACAGCGATTGTCGCAAAGACGCAAATTGCGTTGTCATGGGAGGAGATCAACGATGTTGTCGGGTATGGCATTTACCGAAACGGTGAGTTCATTGGAATGGTGAATACGAACCGATTCATTGACCGTGATATTGATGTGGACCAATCATATGTGTATTTGATTCGTTCAAGGCGTCCAATCCATAAATCGGGCGAGCGTTTTGCATCAATGAAGTCGGCACTTTCCAATGTTTTTGGAGCACTGACTGCATCAAGATCCGAAACTGCAATTGAGACATTCACAACGGTTAAATTGATCGGAAAACCTAAAACGATTCTTCGACCGATGAATGAGCGAGAACAGGAGCCGGAATCCATCGATCAATGGAGGTTCCGCTATACAACATTCTTGGCTGACGAATGGGTAAGAAACCCGAATCCACTTTCGCCCAATCACTTTTTTAAAGGTGACGGACGTGGTTTTGATCCAACTGGGGAAGGGTTCCGAACCCGTGTAGATATTGAGCTCGCGTACGATGAAAAGGGAGAGCCGATGAGATTCACGAAAGAGGTGGGCCCTTCAATCGCATATGATCATTTGAAACGTTTCAGGGAGAAAGCAAAAGCATCCGCTGATGGTATTACAATGGAACGAACCGATCGTGGGAAAGGGGAAAGTGGCTTTATACTGACGCATTGCATTGGAAATCCTTTGGCCGCTGCCCCTTCAATTGACTACGAGGTGACTGCCGATTTTAATAGGGAGGGCACTTTCGATATGTCAGGCTACTTCGACCCGGCGCCTCACCATGAAATCTATTTAATAAAAGGACGAGGCGATAGATGGCGCTCCATCCTGCAAGTTGAAAGCAGGGGGCTCGCCTTCATGTCAGACGCAATCGCTTATCATTATTGGCGCTGTACGAACTTTGAGTGACTGGAAGTTTTGACAACGGAATAATACCTTGTTATAATTATCTCGAATTCAAGATAAAATTCGAGCGGGATGTTTTGTACATCCGGTTTACAATAAAGGGGGATTTACAATGAAGCATATTTTCAAGCAAGGGATTAATAAATCAAAGCCGACTCTACTTTTATTACATGGGACTGGTGGGACGGAACAGGATTTGATACCGCTTGCGGGGATGATTGACCCGGAAGCCTCTGTATTAAGTGTGCGAGGTAATGTGTCGGAAAATGGGATGCCACGCTTTTTCCGCCGTCTTACTGAAGGTGTATTTGACGAGGAGGATCTAATCTTCAGAACGAATGAATTGCATGCATTCTTAGATGAAGCAGCTCTTGAGCATGGATTCGACAGGTCGAATATTGTCGCAATCGGTTACTCGAACGGTGCGAATATCGCGGGAAGTTTATTGTTCCATTATGCGGATTCATTGAAGGGTGCAATTTTACATCATCCAATGGTGCCGAGACGCGGAATTGAATTGCCTAAATTGAACGGGGTTCCCGTGTTCATCGCAGCAGGGAAGAATGATCCGATTTGTCCAGCACAGGAGACGATTGATTTGGATGAATTGCTTGTTGGTGCGGGTGCGAGGACGGAAGTTCATTGGGAGATGAATGGCCATTCGTTGACAAGGACAGAAGTGGACGCAGCTGCGGAATGGTATTCAAGAACATTTACTGAGTAAGTAATTCGTAGGTGCGCATAAATTGCACCAGACGCGCATAAAACGCGTTAGACACGCATAAAACGAAAATTTTACGCATAAAACATACTTAAAGACGCATAAATATTTATTATGCGTCTTTAAAGGGATTTATGCGTTATTCACGCGATTTATGCGTTTTTTTAAGTATTATAAAAGGCCGACCCCGTGTGTGGGCCGGCTTTTTACGTTTGTTTTCGTCTTTTGAAAGGGAGGAATCGAATCATTAAAAGGACTCCGACAAAGAATGAGAAAAACGGGAAGATGAATGGGAATAAAATAGATGGCATCCAATTCCAAGCATCCGTATAATAACCAATTGCAAATGGAGAGGCGCCGCTATTATTCAATAATAGGGTTTGCAAGGCATTACGGTTGGTGAAGCTGAACGATTCTCCTTCCAAATGGCCTGCCTCGTTAATACTATATAAATCGTATGTTAACATCGTTGGGTCAATAGTAATCCCCACTTCAATGGGGTCGTTAGTTTTCTTTAAAATCATATACAGTTTTTCTTCATCTCTCCGTTTATCTTTCAGGATGATAAAAGAAATATTGCCGTAGTATCTTGCCAATCCTTCTTCTTCAATCCGTATAGGGTACTGCTCCAATTTATCGATTTGTTCTCCATTGACAACGACCGATAAATCGGCAAAAGCGATAGTATATTTCCAAGGATCCGTATAACTTTCCTTATCAATTGGCGTTTCTTCAACCGTTACAGTGTGATCCTTATAGAGGAACGTTGATTTCGGTGGTGGATATCTGTGACTAATAATATGGAGGTCGTAACGATTATGCATTTTAGCAGTATGTGTCTTTTCCATTGCCATTTGCGCAGTTAATGGAAGAGAGCTAAGAAATAAAATTACCCCTATTAAGAATAGTACCCATCTTTTTTTCAACTACCTAATCCCCTCGTTTTCATACAGCTGTTGTTTAATTGTATGTTACCATAGAATGGAAGATCCGCGTCCTTCCATATGTGAAATATAAACGGTCTGTCAATCGGCTGCGAAATGGTACACAAGAACATTTACAGAATAAGCTGTTCGTATGCACGCATAAATTGCACCAGACACGCATAAAACCATAACTTTACACATAAATCGCATCAAAAACGCATAAAAATTTTTTATGCGTCTTTCAAGGGATTTATACGTTTTTTTAAGTATTATAAAAGGCCGATCCATCAAGGTAACGGGTTCGGTTGATGGGGAGAAAACACAAAAACGCATCCCAATTAGCAGCTAAATTAGCGTATGATTCACACCCGAATTAACGGTAAAAAAGGCATAAAAAACGCACAGTAATGTCTGTGCGTTTTTTTATACCATATTTTTGAATTTGTGTGTTTTCCACTCCTTCAATCGCACCCTTTTGCGGTATAAAAGTATGCTTGTTTTGCCGATTCAATTGTATTGCCAAACGATCTATTTTCGCCTATACAGTTCTTACTTTTGTTGAGAAACTAAAGATAAAAAGCAGCTCTCCCACAAGGAGCAAAAGCATCGACACGTTAGACACCGCTGGTAGAACGAAGAAAAGGACTCCTGTAAGAACTACAAGAAAGATAAATAACCCAAGGACCTTATCGAAATTTCTCATACGTGAGTAAGTGGATAGATAATTTTCTTCATTACGCAAAGTCATAATAAGCTTATGCAGGATATAAAAAATTATTAACATACCGACAACAGCAAGTAGCGCGAGACCAAGCACTAAAACTGTTGCCAATCCAGTTGAAAGTGGGATTGTTGCAATTGAATTTCCTGTTCCATTTAAAATGGCAAATCCAATACTGTGAAACACCATAAATATGACAAAAGGCTGTATACGCTTAAGGCTTGGCAACGATCGATGCAATTGTCTCAAACCGAAATAAATCAAAATATATCCAATTGTATTCGTTGCATAAAAGAATACCCCTGTGTCCAGAAACTGCAAATTAAGTTTAGCAAATACAAGCAGTACACCAAGTATGAATAGTTGCATTGGTTTCCTCCAATCTGAAAATCATCTACTTATTATAATCTATTTTAACACATAACCTCTTCTATCCTTCAAAGTATTCTTTCATTTCAAAATTATATTTTTACGGTAACCATAAACAATTAACAAGCGTTTTAGCAAGCTAATTGGCAGTGGCACATAAATTTATGCGATGCCACTAATTCACCTACCGATTAAGGTGCGAATTCATTCAAGAAAACACCTTAAACATTGATATAACAACAGAAATGGGGATACCAATTCATATGCGAATTGTGTCCCCAAATGCTGCTTTTTTTATCGTTTTCTCCCCATCAACCGAACCCGTTACCATCAAGGCTCAGCTTTTTGTGTACAATCATTTTGTTTTTGCCGGTTTGGGCCATATGAAATATGAAATGGAAAGGACGAAATCGATACCGAGAATGAGTAACCATAGTTTCAGCATATCCGAAAGGGATTGGGTTCTATCCGGGTCGTCAATCCAGTAAATCATAAGATATAAGAACGCACCGCCAATGATGAAAGCGAGCACATGTTGCAAGGAGCCTTTCAAGGAATGTTTTGCATAAGCCATTCCTGATCTTCGTGCCGGTTTCGTTCCTTGTTTTTTTATATAGTAAACAAATCTTTCATCCGCCCAACGGATCATGCTTTTACCGAATGCGATGGACACACCGAGGTAAATCGCTGCAAGGGCATGAACCTGTGTTGCGGTTGCGCCGTTGTATAAGTCACTTGCTGTAACAATCAGTAAAAAAAGATCAAGGACCGGGGTGAGGGCAAGGAAAAATAGGCCAATCCGTTTTCGGTTGAAAATATACCGGGTGATCAATCCAGCAGCAATGACGAGCCAGAATCCAATCTCACAAGCTACGATTATCCACGCGATGAAACTCATAGGAACACCTCTTCTTTCAGACTACTCAATCAAATCGTACCACAGTAATCTTATATATGAAACGGACTGACATTCCTATTCGTTCAAGGTCCATTAATTCTCGTAATGGTCCATTCTTCCGCGCGTAAGGTCCATTAATTCCCGGCAGGGTCCAATCTTTAGCGCTCGAGGTCCATTAATCCACGTTAAGGTCCATTCTTTTGCGCTCAAGGTCCATTAATCCTCGTAAGGGTCCATTCTTCCGCGCTCAAGAAAGCTGCCCCGCGCTCAAGAAAGTATCTTCCGCGCTCAAGAAAGTTGCCCCGCGCTCAAGAAAGCTGGCCCCGCGCTCAAAAATCAGCCTCTCGCGCTCAAGGAAGCTCCCACATCGGCAACTCAATCCGAAATCTCGTCCCTTCACCTTTCACACTCTCCACAGTAATCGTACCGCCATGCAATGTGACTAACTGTTTCACGATTGATAACCCTAACCCGAATTCGCCATACGGATTTGTCGTCCGTGAGTCAATCGCCTTGTAGAAACGGCCCCAAATCTTCTCGATCTCCAAGGGATCCATTCCGATGCCTGTGTCTTCAATTTCAATGACTGTTCGATCATCCCGCGTATACCCCCGTAGCCTGATGACTCCATTTTCCGTGAATTGAATGCTGTTTTTCGTAATATTGATAAGCACTTGTGTAAGTCGATCGTAATCCGCAAAGACAGACACTTCTTGCGAAACTTCTACAATTATTTTATCTCCGCGTTCATCTGCTACATCCTCTAATTGTTCCTGAATGATTTCAAGTAATTCCCCAAGCTGAATCTTCTGCTTAAGAAGCACCACCTGGTTGGAACGAATCTTTTCGTAATCGAGGTTTTCATTCACAAGACGGATCAGTCGCATGGTTTCATTGCTTGCAAGGTGAAGTCCGCGTTCCTTCTCCGATTCCGAAATCATATCGTTCCGCAGACCTTCGATGATGCCGCGGATTGTCGTGAGTGGTGTCCTTAATTCATGAGAAACGTCCGCCATAAATTGCCGTCGTCGATTTTCCAGGTTCTCGATTTCCTCAGCGGACGCTGCAAGCTTTTCGACCATTCCGTTGAAATCCCCGGCAAGTTCACCGATTTCATCGATGCCTTCTGTCGGTATTCGCACATTGTAATTTCCTTGCGCAACATTTGCGGTAGCGGAGCGCAGCCGTTTAATACGCCTGCCGTGGAATGTCGATAATATTCCGCTAAGCAATAAAGCGATGGTTAGTGCGATGAAAGTCGTGTAGATCAAATAGCTATTCATTTGAGAAATGATTTCCCTTGAGCCTTTGATGGGAGACGTTAATAAAATACCGCCGACGAACTGGTTTCGATGAAAGTAGGGAAGTAGGACATAGGTGACGTCTTGCTCGAATCGTTTGTATTCCTGTTTCACTGTGATTGCCTTGCCATTTTGCAATTCTCGCCATTCTTCTACATTTAATTCGATCAATGGAGTTTTCAAACCAGTGGAATAAATGATTGCAGACTTTTCATTGAACAAACTGTATTGGATATCCCGACCTTCCAACACATGCCCGTATGATTTCAATATTTCCCTTGAACTGCCTTGGACTTGTTCGATATCGCTTAAAATCGATTTTCCGTATGTGGCAAGCTCCTCTGTTTTATTGTCATAGACGAATTGCTCGACAAAATGTGAGAACAGCAAACTAAGAATTAAAAACGCGATGATAATGACGCTGAAATGACTCGCTAGTTGTTGGTAGAAGTATTTGATCTTCATTCGGAATCACCGATTGTCTCGTCAAAGCGGTAGCCGACGCCCCAAACCGTATGGAAAAAAGGTTGCTTCGCCTTTGATACTTTCGATCTTAACCTTTTAATATGCACATCCACCGTTCGGTCATCGCCGTAAAAGTCATAGCCCCACACACGATCGAGTAGCTGTTCACGTGAAAACACTTGCTTTGGATGTTGGACGAAAAAGTGGAGTAGATCAAATTCTTTCGGTGTTAGGTTTGGTACTGGCCTGCCATCCAATAGTACTTCTCGGGTCATCGTATTTATTGTAAAATGGTTCGTTTTCAACATTGTTTCATCCTGTTCCGGCTCTTTCAAAACCGTATAGCGTCGTGTAACGGCCTTGATACGTGCCATTAGTGCAAGAGGACTGAATGGTTTCGTCACATAATCATCTGCGCCCATTTCGAGTCCAAGTACTTGGTCGGATTCACTGTCTTTTGCCGTAAGCATAATAATCGGCACTGGAACCTGTCCCTGACGAAGCTTCCTGCAAATTGACACTCCATCCATCCCTGGCAGCATCCAGTCGATAATTAGGCAATCCCAATCTTCCGAGCATGCCCGCTTATATCCTTTCAACCCATCCTTCACAAACTCTCCTTTGATCCCTTCCTTTTCAAAAAACAGTTCAATCATGGAAGAGACACTTTCATTATCTTCGATTACAAGGATTTTCATTGAAATTCCCTCTTTTCACCAACCTTATGTTACTTGAAATTATACAGGTATTTTAAAAACAAAAAACAATTAAAGCTCATGGAATATCGTTGTTTTGATGTGTGGTCGCTCAATTTCATGTGAAGGAAATTCTTAATAATTAATACAAAAGACCAAGCAGTACGAGGGAATTGTATATGGATCAGATTGGCGATTTGGAATTGGATATTTATATGAAATGAGAAAGGGGGCGTCTGGGAAAGACGACCCCTTTGTCTTATTTTGGTATATGATTCAAGAAGTTTTTAAACGCAAATCCTTCTACTTCATCCTCGCTATACTTCTTCAATAGCTCGTCAATCAATGTTGGATGCATGGAAGCGTCCTCAAGATTCGTGACTTTTTTCGAAATACCGTCAAAATCCGACCCGAATCCAATTTGGTTTACGCCCCCAAGTGAACAAAAGTGGTCAATATGTGCAATGAGATCGGAAATGGATGCCGAATCCTTCCCGGTAATGAAAGGAGGATTATATACGACATGGATGAGCCCATTCTTTTTGAATAAATGGCTAACTTGGTCATCGGTCAGATTCCTTTGATGGCTACAGAGTGTCTTTGAATTCGAGTGACTTGCGATAGGATAGTCTGCTATCTCCATCAAATCCCAGAAGGCACGTTCACTTAGATGCGAAACGTCCGAAAGGATCTTGCGTTCATTGGAAAAGTGGATGATATCTTTTCCGAACTCAGTTAAACCCGCACCTCGTTCCTCGCCAACCCCGTCCGCAGCCAAGTTTGCATTATTCCAAGTCAATCCAATTGAACGTACACCTAATTCGTAAAGAATCGACAGTTTCTGCAAGTCATTCCCGATGCAATCGACGCCTTCCAATGTTAGGAACGCACCAATCTCGTCATCTCCAAGCTGATCAAATTCCTGCCAGTTTTTTAGGGCTTTCATTTTCGGATTTTTTCCAATTACATTATTGTAAAAGTGATGGATTTGGTCTAACGCTACCTGGAACTTTTGGTCAGACTTAATGGATGGGTGTATGAAGATTGCAAACGCTTGAATTTTTACTCCACCTTGTTTCAATTTATTATAAGTAACATCCAGTTCCACGGAATCCTCAAAAGACATTTCACCTTTTGACTGCTCCATTCTATATAACACATCACAATGCAAATCAATTATCTTCAACTTGAACCATCCTCTCGAGACAGGCATTTATATACGCTTTGAATAATCTATCAGAAACCTGATCTCCTTTATGGAGCAATGCCTCCGGATGCCATTGCACTCCAAGAACAAAGTGGTGCTTTGTACTTTCCATCGCCTCAACAACCCCATCGCTTGCCTGTCCTGAAACGATTAATGGGGAAGGGATATCTTTTACAGCCTGGTGATGAAAGGAATTTACCAAGATCTTTTCGGATAATGTGATTGATGCAAGAAGGGTATCTTTCACAACATTTACAGTATGGGATTGATGGCTCCTTTTCGCGTTTTGATTATGTTGCACGAGTGGTGTAGTGATTTGAGTGTTAATATCCTGGTAAATTGTTCCTCCGAAGGCTACATTCAAAATCTGATGACCTCTACAAATACCAAGGATGGGTTTATCCAAACTAAGCATTTGACGAACCAATTCCAATTCAATTGAGTCTCTTTCAGGTGTAACATCCCCAAGCTGTTGAATAGGTTCTTCGTTAAATTCCATTGGATTAATATCCCCACCGCCTGAAACAACTAATCCATCGATGATCGAGGTGATTTGTCCGACGTCGGTTTCCACACCTGTCGGAATGATTAACGGTACGCCACCGCCCGCGATTACTGCTTGGATATACGTGTTCTGAAGTGTGTGAGTTAGATGCTCTACATTAGAAGTTATTCCTATAATAGGTTTCAACCCTGATTTCCCTCCCTTTTTATGGTGCGGCTTAGAGCGATAAAAAAGCACCATCACATCAGAATAGTCTGATAGATGAATTGATATAACCTTACCAAACTTAAAAAAACCTTTCAATAATGTTTTTGCAACTCAATTAATTTGGTATAATCCGAACTTGCATTTAAACGGAAAGTAGAAAATAATAGAATTATATAGTTGTGATAAATATAGGGAATGGAAGTGTTTATAATGTCTGAAGTACTTGTAAATGTTGAACGGGGTCCTTTGGTTGAAAGTAAACATAGAGGCAGCATTGCGATTGTCAATGCAAAAGGGGATGTAATTGTTAGGGTCGGTGATATCGATGATGTTATTTTTGCACGTTCGTCCATGAAACCTTTGCAAACCCTTCCAATTATCGAAACGGGCGCTGCGGATCATTTTCAATTCGATGATGGGGATCTCTCGTTATGCTGTGCTTCCCATAATGGCGAAAGGCAACATACCGATAGGGCTGCATCCATCTTAAGCCGAATTGGTTTGGAAGTGTCTGATTTGCAATGTGGTACCCATCCTCCAAGATTTCAAGCGGCATTTGAGGAAGTTATAAAAGAAGGCAAAGAAATAACGCCAATCTATAACAACTGTTCAGGGAAGCATAGTGGAATGCTTGCAACGGCAATACATATGAATGAAAGCATTGACGATTACTATAAGGTGGAACATCCTGTTCAACAAAGGATACTATCGGTTATTAGCGAGTTGACGGATGTACCGGTGAATGATATTCAAATTGGCATCGATGGCTGCGGTGTACCGGTCCATGGTGTACCGTTAAAGAATTTGGCTCTTAGTTTTGCAAGGATGGCGGATCCAAGCGAATTGGATGAATCCCGTAGACAATCAGTTGGTAGAGTGACGAAAGCAATGATGAATGCTCCGGAAATGGTTGGCGGGACAGCAAGGTTCTGTACAGATTTCATGAAGCATATGGGTGGAAGGGTATTTGGAAAGGTCGGTGCTGAAGGCGTCTATTGCGTAGGCGTACCGGAAGCTGGACTCGGTATTGCTGTAAAGATTGAAGACGGCAATAGCCGCGCGACAAATGCAGTAGTTATGGAAATTCTTGACCAGTTGGATTTGCTTCAAGAGCAGGAGAAAAAGGATCTTGCCTCTTACCATTTCCCTGAATTATTAAATGCAAGAAAAGAAAAAATAGGAACGCTTCGACCTGTGTTTTCTATCCGTCAAACGGTTGATCAATAAACAATGAAACACCTCCGCCAAGTCCACGGCGGAGGTGTTTTTACTTATTCTATCGGCGTTTTACCTGTCAATGTCAACTCAACTGTTCGTTTCTCCGCACCAGTATAGACGGTTAACTGTGCTTTATCCCCGATGGAAAGCTCCGAGTAAAGGAATTTACGGAGTTCCATACTATTCATTATGTCGGTCCCGTTGATCGCAGTTATGACGTCTTGCTCCTTCAATCCTGCTTTGCCTGCTGCGGATGTCGGGTCGACGCTCGTGATCATCACTCCGCCTTTAACTTCTTGTGGGATATTTTGAACATACATATATGGAACATTGGCTAAGTCGGCGAGACTGATTCCGATGTAAGGTCGTTCGATTTTTCCGTTTTTCGTAATTTCTTCAAGCAAAGGAACAACATCATTGCTTGGGATTGCGAAGCCAAGTCCTTCCACGCCACTTTCAGCAATCTTCAAGCTATTGATGCCGATCACTTTCCCATCGGCACTAATAAGGGCTCCGCCACTGTTCCCGGGATTGATGGCGGCATCAGTCTGGATGACATCCATTTCCCAATTTCCAGCGGTCGTTTTCACCTCGATTGAGCGTGATGGCGCGCTAATGATACCTTGTGTGACTGTACCGGAGAAATCCAAGCTAAGCGGATTACCGATTGCAACAACGGTATCGCCTGCACGCAGCTTACCCGAATCCCCGAATTCAAGCGCAGTATCGACGTTGGATGCGCTGATTTTTAGGACGGCAAGATCAGTCAATGCGTCACTTCCAATGAGTTCGGCAGTTTCTTTCTCCCCGCCTTCCAATGTAACTTCAATTTTTCCTGCCCCTTCAATGACATGATTATTTGTCACAACATAAGCGTCATTCCCATCAATCTTATAAATGACGCCAGACCCGGTTCCGAATTCGGAGAGCTCAGAATTACCTGCAAACCGGTTGCCATTGGTTTTGAAGTTGGAGACACCGACAATTCCTTTTGATGCATATTCCACCATGTCTGAAAGTGTTGATCCGGAATACGTAGAAGTTGGGATGATATTTGTTGTTGTTGATGAATTTTCCGTTACGGCAGCTGTCTTTTCCTGCGGCATTTTCGCCTGTAAAAGATCTGTGTTGGCCACAACCCCTAACGTAAGTGCCGAACCAAGAACCCCTGCACCTACTGTTGATATGAATCGCTTAATGAAAGAATTCTCCATATTTAAAACCCCTCTCTTGAACTGGTTAATGTCATTGTAAGGTGCAATTATGAACAAATTATTACGGAGGGATGAAAAAATGGTAAATAGAGGGCGAGTGGTGATAAACCGGCTGTGAGCGGTGATAAACTCTCCTTGACCGGTGATAAACCTGCCATAAGTGGTGATAAACTCTCTCTAAGCGGTGATAACCCCCAAATCCACCCTAATCTATCAAACTTGCAATAGTCTTTATAGTCAGATAGAATGAATTTACACACTCTTCATTCAAAAATAAAAATGTATGCGCTTTCAAATAGAATGTCTTAGCTCGGTTCGGCATACTATGGCTTTGTGTGCAATTTTTGCACTTACTATAGCAATCTATAATGAATTGGGAGGAATGGAACATGGTACAAGCTGTTGAGAGTCACGTTTATGCATTTCCGAACACAGAAGGGGCAAAAGTAAACTTCAAGGAACGCTATGATAACTTTATTGGCGGAAAATGGACAGCCCCTGTGAATGGGCAATACTTCGATAACCCGACGCCTGTTACAGGACAAGTGTTTACTAAAGTGGCAAGATCGACTGCCGAAGACATTGAGCTTGCGCTTGATGCTGCACATGCTGCGAAGGACGCTTGGGGGCGGACTTCGGTTACAGAACGCGCAAACATCTTGCTGAAAATTGCTGAACGCATGGAAGCGAATCTTGAGATGCTTGCCGTTGCTGAGACGTGGGAAAACGGAAAAGCGGTACGCGAAACATTAAATGCAGACCTACCGCTTGCAATCGATCATTTCAGATATTTTGCTTCCGCCATCCGTGCACAAGAAGGTGGCGTCAGTCAAATTGACAATAACACAGTAGCGTACCATTTCCACGAGCCGATAGGGGTTGTTGGTCAGATCATCCCTTGGAACTTCCCATTGCTAATGGCGGTTTGGAAGCTTGCTCCTGCGCTCGCTGCAGGAAACTGCGTCATACTGAAGCCTGCTGAGCAGACACCTGCATCCATCTTGGTATTGATGGAACTGATTGAGGATTTATTGCCTGCCGGAGTCGTCAATATCGTCAACGGTTTTGGACTCGAAGCAGGGAAGCCGCTTGCTTCAAACCCACGAATCGGAAAAATTGCATTCACAGGTGAGACGACGACAGGGCGCCTCATTATGCAATATGCATCACAAAACTTGATCCCGATGACACTTGAACTTGGCGGGAAGTCACCAAACATATTCTTCGAGGACGTCATGGCAGAAGACGACTCATTCTTAGATAAAGCAGTTGAAGGTTTCGTCATGTTTGCATTGAACCAAGGGGAAGTGTGCACATGCCCGTCTCGTGCATTGATCCAAGAATCCATCTACGACAAGTTCATGGAGCGTGCAATTGAGCGCGTTAAGGCGATCAAAGTAGGAAATCCGCTTGACCCGACAGTGATGATGGGTGCACAAGCTTCGACGGAGCAATTGGAAAAGATTTTATCTTACCTTGATATCGGAAAGCAGGAAGGAGCCGAGTGCCTGACTGGCGGCGAGCAAAACAAACTCGAGGGTGATTTAGCGGGAGGTTATTACGTTCAACCGACAGTTTTCAAAGGAAATAACAAAATGCGTATTTTCCAAGAGGAGATTTTCGGACCGGTCGTTTCCGTCACGACATTCAAGACAAAAGAAGAGGCATTGGAAATTGCAAATGACACATTATACGGTTTGGGTGCAGGTGTCTGGACACGTGATATGAATACGGCATATCGCTTCGGCCGTGGCATTGAAGCGGGACGTGTTTGGACAAATTGCTATCATGCATATCCGGCACATGCAGCATTCGGAGGTTACAAAGCATCGGGAATCGGACGTGAAAACCATCTTCAAATGCTTTCACATTACCAACAGACGAAAAACATGCTTGTTAGCTACAGTGAGGACAAGCAAGGGTTCTTCTGATTCTTATGATGGGATGGGATGATTGAGGAAAGGAGGATGTTGATGCCTGAACGTGTTCTTGCAACCGACGCCGCTTTGGAATTGATCGAACTATTGAAGGGAAAGCATGGACCGTTGATGTTTCACCAATCGGGCGGTTGCTGTGACGGTTCCTCCCCGATGTGCTATCCAGAAGGCGATTTGATCATCGGTGATCAAGACGTTATGCTTGGGTCTATTGGTGATGTACCTTTCTATATGCATAGGAACCAGTTTGAATATTGGAAGCATACACAACTGATCATTGACGTCGTAGATGGCCGTGGCGGCATGTTTTCGCTGGAAGGAGTAGAGGGAAAACGATTTCTTACAAGGTCAAGGGCTTTTACATCCGAAGAGAATAAGGTACTGCAGGAAAGGCTGATGTTGTAAAATCGTTTTTGGCACTAACGACTTTCGGTGAATAAGAGAAAAAACAGTTCCCCCCTTATAAATAAAGGGGGGGGACTGTTTTTTAGTTCATAAGCTTTATGAAGTTCACAAGAATTTTTGAAACTTGTGCCCTTGTAGTTGAATCATTTGGCATAAACGAACCATTACTTCCGTCGATAACACCTAACTGGGCCATGGCTAATATGGCAGTCTTAGTCTCTGCGTTAAGACCATCTATATCTTTGAACGGCTGACCGAAATCAGGGGATACCGATAGTGGTTTGCCTGTCTTCAAAACTACAACCCGTTGAATCATTAGGGCAAGTTCAGCTCTTGTGACTTCATCAGATGGTTTGAAATAATCCCCGTTTCCTTTGATGATACCGAAGTGATAAGCTGAATTTATCTCGGCTTGGGTCAATAACGAATAGTTTCCGATATCTTTAAATGGTGATGTCATTGTATCCTGCATATCCAAGTTCAATGCGCGAACTATTACGGCGGCAGCTTGGGCGCGAGTCAGTTTTTCTTCTGGTCTAAAAGTACCATCCGCATACCCTTTGAAAATCCCCCGTTCGACAGCTGCATTTATGAATGGCTCAGCCCAATGACCATTCGTATCCTTGAAACTGACTTTGATAGTTGTTAGACCAAAACTCTTCCAAAATTGCTTTGCTACTATATGGTATCCTTCCTTACTTAAATGGATGTTGGCTGGGTTTGGTACATTGACTTTATAATCCTTGGCGATTTCTACATCGGTAGAAACAAACGAGACATTTGGATATGCTGATGTCGCATTATAAATTGCGCCGTTTAAGTTCAGTAACAGATTAGAGAGTAAGGGTTGAATTTCTTTCGGAAGGTGCGGAAATGGATTGTAATAGCCCATTACATATACGTTGGCTTTAGGGTTGATTGTGAGGACTTCTTTGATGATTTCATTGGTATTATGGCCGACTTGCATAAGTGCTTGCCCTAATAGAGCTTCGTCATATTCGACTTTTCCAGTGGCTTGATCAATCTTAAGGGTACTAAGTACATCGTTCGCACCTACACTCAATGTTATGAGGTTTGAATTTTTAATGGCTTCATGGATAGTCGTAGATGGTTTATCGAAACCATAACCTATAATTGCCCCTGTTTTGTTTTCGCGGATATCCTTCAGCACATCCGCTGTTTTGAAACCGGGATATGCAAACCCCTTATTGAACGAATGAAGCAAGTTCAGTTCAACCATTGATTCGGCAAGGATATCTGCATATCCTTTACCTATATTGTTGGTTGAGTCGACGCCTGCAGCTAACGAATCCCCTAATGCGAGGTAGCTAATCTGCGTTATCTCGTCATTCACAGTGAAAGCTGTAACCATTTTAGCCGAATGGTCAGCTGCGCTCGCACTTTGATATGGAATAATGCCGAATGAAATGGCCAGAACCAAAGATGCAAGCAGTTTGAAAATCATTTTTTTACCCATGCCTTTCCCCCTATCAATTTTCGCGTACGTTAATAGCGTATTCATTGGCCCATGACAATAGAATGAAATTTATTATCACCATAAAAACAAAAAGCCTATGAAAGGATTGAAAAGCATCCTTTCATAGGTTAGATAAACCGTTTTCTGATCTCCGGGGAGGGTAGCATGCATGCGTCTTCGTTCTTTCCGAACCAGCGATAACGGTTTTCTGCAACATAATCATAAACACCGTCACGAATGAAACGAGGGACGAGTATAAATAGGAAAAGGAGATGCCATAAGCCGTCAAGTTTCTTGGCAATATGAAGAGCAGCTGAAGATTTCGTGTATGCCCTTTCGTTTTCAATGAGGACAATGCTATCCACGTCCGCAGGAATACGGTACTGCTTCACATATTTTTGGCCGATATCACTTTGCAATGAAGTAAAGAGGAAATGGGCGGCAGGGTCCCGCTTTATAATGAACTGTACGCTGGAGTTGCAAAAATTACATTCTCCATCGAATAATACGATTCGTTTCATCGATGCGCCTCCTATTAGACGTTTATATTAATAGTATATCCTTTTTAGACGTAAAAAAACTACAGACATTAATCTATGTTTATCGCAGTATACTAACAGAAATGAAATAGTCGTTTCCCGTAACATTTGCCTTAGGTACTATTTGTTGAGGGGTGAGTTGAATGGAACATCGATTCATTGATCCGCTTGAAATGGAACGCAGAAGGGATCCTGATTATATTCGATCACTTGATATGATCGATGAGGGAGCGCCTGTCCATTATCCGAAAGAAGGACGGATAACGAGTAGGAAAGAATCTTCAGGTTTTGATGAAAATGAACTGCCGAGGACGTATCAGTGACACAAGTAAAGGGCGTTTCCCTAAATGATGGGAAGGTCCTTTTTTGTTTGGCGCAGTAGAATTTATAACGTCTATAGTCGCTCGCCCGTCTGTCCTATATTTTTCAACATGTAATAGATGGAGGGGGTGAGTGAAGATGATGATGCAACATGGACAATGTGGAGGTCGCTGTGGCGGACGCTGTGGCGGACAATGCGGTTTTCCTCAAATGATGATGCCGGTAAATCAAATGCCGCAGACCCAGTTCCAACCAATCGTGTGCCCGACGCAATGTCGTTTCAATGACCAATTTTTCCCGGTTGAAGTTCCTTATGTTCATCCGATTGTTAACGTTAACAGACAACATCCTGTTATCACGCCACGACACTACTACACCGAAACTACTGAAAACGTAATGGGTGCTCCGGTATTCCCAGGCCGAGGACCAGGATTTGGTGGAGGCCGCGGCTTTGATGGCGGAAGAGGATTCGGCGGATTTGGAAGAAGACCGTATTAAAAAACATGAAAAGCTGTCCCACCGAGCGATTGGTGGAACAGCTTTTTTAATGATGTTTTTTGCAAGCTATTGAAAAGCATTCAACCAGTGGGGCATCGCCTTAGTCTACATTGAAATATCTTGCATCCGGATGTGAAAACACGATTGCGGATACAGAGGCTTCCGGTTCCATCATGAATTCTTCCGTCAACTGTACGCCGATATCCTCTGGTTTTAACAAACCGAACAGCTTCGCCTGGTCATCCAAATTCGGACAAGCCGGGTAGCCGAATGAAAAACGCTGCCCCTGGTATTTGGCTGCAAAGCGGTCGCGCATTGTGAAGTCGGTAGTATCCGGGAATCCCCATTGGTCGCGGATTTCCTGATGGATACGCTCCGCAAATCCTTCTGCAAGTTCAAGTGCTGTCGCCTGGAACGCATGACTCTCAAGGAATTTTCCTTCGGCCTTTAATCTGTTCGCATATTCTCTTACTCCATGACCCGCCGTCACTTGCATAAACGCAACATAATCCATTTCGCCGCTGTCCACCGTTTTCAAAAAGTCGGCGAGGCAGAGGAATGGCTCCTTGCTTTGACGAGGGAAGGTAAAGCGTTCGATTTCCGTCTTTGCATCTGCAGGATCGTAAATGATGACATCGTCTCCGTCCGCTTGTGCGGGGAAGAATTGATACAAGCCAGAAGCCGATAAATGGTCGGATTCGAGGAAGCTGGTGACCATTTCATGAAGCTGCACTGCGCGTTCCTCTCCATTCGCAAGCATCTTATCGAAATTCCCGCGCAAGCCTAAATGATGCCCAATCAGCGTCCGCATATTGACGTATGGATATAAATGCGAGACGGAATAATCCCTCAAGACGCGTCTGCGCAAGTCCGATGGGACGAATACCGGTGCATCTTCCCGAACCGTCTTCACAGGCCTTGGTAAAACGGCAACTGCCGTGTCGCGGTTGGCACGGATTGCCTCTGACTCGATGCGCTTTTCTTGTTTCTCAACAAGTTCGTTCAACAAAGCCTCCCGTTCTCCACCCTGCAACCGGTTCGCGAGCTCTAACCCTTGCATCGCATCCTTCGCGTAAATGACAGGTCCATTGTATTGAGACGCAATTTTTGTCTCAGTGAATCTGCGTGTCAATGCTGCACCCCCTACCATGACGGGTGTGTCGATGCCTGCCTCCTTGAAATCTTGCGCGGTCAATACCATTTGCTGCGCTGACTTCACGAGTAAACCAGATAAGCCAATAATGTCGGGCTTCTCTTTCCGAATGACGTCTATGAGCGTCGCGGGTGTCACCTTAATGCCGATATCAATGACACGGTATCCGTTATTGCTCAATATAATTTCGACCAGGTTTTTCCCAATGTCATGGACATCCCCTTTGACCGTAGCCAAGACGATTTTCCCTTTACCGGAATCATCCTCTTTCTTCTCCATGAACTGCTCGAGGAATGAAACCGAAGCTTTCATCACTTCCGCACTTTGAAGCACTTCCGCGACAATCAGCTGGTTTTCATTGAACAGGCGACCGACTTCGGACATCCCTTCCATCAACGGTCCATTAATGACGTCAAGCGGCGTATCATACATCTCGAGCGCTGCTTCCAAGTCAGGGATGAGCCCTTCTTTCGTCCCCTCGACGACATAATACGCAAGACGTTCAGGGACGGTCTTCGGAATATCGTCCTCCGTCTTTTCTTTCTTTTTATCCCGGTAGAAATCAGTGAACTCCGCAAGTGTCTCATCCGTAGTCGTGAAGAGAAGGTCATTCGCAAGTTTTATTTCACTCTCAGGTATGGAGGCGTACCGTTCTAACTTCTCGGTATTAACAATCGCGTAATCGAGTCCAGCCTGCGTGCAATGATACAAGTAGACCGCGTTCAGCACTTCCCGTCCGACAGGGGGCAGTCCGAACGACACATTGCTCACGCCAAGTGTTGTTAAGCTACGTGGCATTTTCTCCTTGATAAGTCGAATGCCTTCAATTGTTTCGACGGCTGACCCGATGTATTGTGCATCACCTGTTCCAACAGGGAAGACGAGAGGGTCAAAAATTATATCTTCTGGAGCGATTCCCCATTTATTCACAAGCAGATCATAGGAGCGTTCCGCAATTTCAAGTTTCCGTTCGCGCGTAACTGCCATTCCGATTTCATCGATCGTACCGACGACGACGGCAGCACCGTATTTCTTCACGAGAGGCAAAACTGCGTCGAATCTTTCTTCGCCATCTTCCAAGTTGATGGAATTGATAATCGCTTTCCCTTGTGAGAACTTTAACGCTTCTTCGATGACCTTCTCATCTGTCGAGTCGATGACGAGAGGCACCTTTACTTTTTTGACGACTTCCTTCATGAATTTCGTCATGTCTTCGAGCTCATCCCGGTCCGGATTCGCAAGGCATATGTCAAGGACGTGGGCACCGCCGCGCACTTGTGCACGTGCGATTTCGGAAGCCTCTTCAAACTTCTCCTCGACGATCAACCGCTTGAATTTCCTTGACCCGATGACATTCGTCCGCTCTCCGATCAATAGAGGACGCATTGATGGATCATATACCAATGGCTCAATGCCTGAAACGGCATGATCATGGGCGACTTCAGGTTTTGGGCGAGGGGTAATCCCGTTAACAGCTTCCCGGATTGCGTGAACATGGTCGGGTGTTGTTCCGCAACAGCCACCGACCATGTTGAGCCATCCTTTTTCCGCAAACCCTTTTAATTTCTTAGACAGTGATTCCGGTGTTTCATGATAATGGCCTTCCTCATCCGGTAGCCCTGCATTAGGATAGCAAGTAACAAAACCTGTCGCCAAATCGGAAAGGGAACGTAGGTGATCCGTCATGAATTCGGGACCGGTCGCGCAGTTTAAGCCGACAGATAGCGGCTTTATATGCTCTATGGAAATATAGAAAGCTTCGATGCTTTGACCAGCCAATGTAGTGCCCATCGGCTCGATCGTACCCGAAATCATGACAGGCAGCTCAATGCCTGTCTCGTCGAAAGCCCGCTTAATCCCAATCGTACCTGCTTTCACATTGAGCATATCCTGGCTCGTCTCCATCAATAAAAGATCGGCACCGCCTTCAATTAAAGCCTTTGCCTGAACATAGAAATTATCGGATAACTTATCGAAAGTAATGCCCCCAGTGACGGAAAGTGTCTTCGTAGTCGGTCCGATTGCTCCGGCAACGAAACGCGGCCATTCACTAGTTGAGTATTCGGCAGCACACTGTTTTGCAATTTCAACAGCTCTTTTATTGATTTCACGGACACGATGGCCAAGGCTGAATTCGTCCAATACAAGAGGGGTGCCCCCGAAAGTGTTCGTGCAGATTATATCTGCGCCAGCCTCAAGGTAGGCACGATGGATTTTCCCTAAGATATCCGGCCGTAGAATATTCAAGTACTCGTTACAGCCTTCATACTCCTCTCCGCCAAAATCGTGTGCAGACAGGTCCTCCGCTTGCAGCATCGTGCCCATTGCCCCGTCTATGATGAGGATTCTTTTTTCAAGTTGCTGTTCTATGAGATGTTTAGGCATGGACAATTTTCCTCTCCTTCTCCGCGTCGAGCTCTTTAATATGGTTGATTAGTTCCAGTGACATGTCATAGCGCAGGAACGGAGTAATGATATAAATGCCGTTGAATAGCTCAGCGGCTGTATCGACTAATCCCTTGGCAATAGTGATGCCTTCCTGTGTCGCCTTTTCTCGATCATCCCCGCATGCACGCATTCTTTCCAAGACCTCCTCGGAAAGCTTGATGCCAGGCACTTCATGATGTAAAAATTCGGCGTTCCGAATATTCGTTAGTGGCATGATACCGATGAAAATCGGTGTATCTAAATGTTTCGTTGCTTCGTAGATGTCAATAATCTTTTCTTTCGTATAGACTGGCTGTGTAATAATATAATCTGCTCCGCATTCAATCTTTTTCTCGAGCCTCTTTACCGCTCGATCAAGGACACGTACATTCGGGTTGAACGCGGCTGCTACAGAGAAATTCGCCTTTTTACGAAGCGGTTTTCCTGTAAATGAAATTCCTTCATTCAACTGCTTGATAAGCTGCAATAATTCCATGCTGGAAACGTCATAGACACTCGTTGCGCCTGGAAAATCGCCTACTTTCGTCGGGTCACCCGTGACGGCAAGGATATCGTGAATGCCTAACGCATCAAGACCCATAAGATGGGATTGGAGTCCGATCAAATTATGGTCACGGCATGTCAAATGGACAAGCGGTCGCACATTATATTCATGCTTCAAGATCGAACCCATCGCCATATTGCTAATGCGGGGGGAGGCAAGTGAGTTGTCGGCCAAAGTAACCGCATCAACGCCAGCGTCGTATAGTAGGTTTGCCCCTTCAAAATACTTATCGGTCTCCAAGTGTCGCGGTGTATCGAGCTCCACAATGACCGTCCGTTTCGTTTTTGCTTTTATATGCAGTGGTTCATATTTGACAGGGTCGGCTTCACGGATGACGATTGGTTTCTTTGGATTGACGACTTTCTCTATAATCGGGGGCAGACCTCTTAATTGCTTTTTCGCGGCGGCGATATGCATTGGTGTCGTTCCGCAGCATCCCCCGATAAGACGGACGCCCTCTTCGCGGAGTAATGTTGCCGCCCGACCGAAATAATCTGCTTCGGACGCATAAACGATTCTGCCGTCTTCTACATCGAGCAAGCTTGCATTCGGTGCAGCGGACAGGAACGCATGCTTCGGCAAGGTCACATTGTCAAAAGCTTGGATCGTATGGTAAGGACCTAATCGGCAGTTGACGCCAACAATGTCTGCCCCTAACGACTCGAGGCGATGAAGGGCATCATTTAATTGCAATCCATTCTGAAGAATTCCTGGTTCATCCATCGAAACTTGCGCGATAATCGGCAAATCGGTCATCTTCCTTAGCTCTGTGACGACCATTGATAACTCTTCGAAATCATAATACGTTTCCAACAACAATCCATCGGGTTCGCCGGTAAGCAGCGCGTCTGCTTGTTGTTGAACATACTTCAGCACTTCTGAAGTTGATGCATCACTTTTACGGATGCCAAGTAGTCCCCCGATTGTCCCAAGGACATACTGATTTCCGGGAGCTGCCGCCCGCTTTGCAATACGGACTGCCGCCTCATTGTATTCTTTCACTCTATCTTCTTGGCCATAACGGGCAAGCTTAAGGAAATTTGCGCCATACGTGTTCGTCTGGATGATATCAGCGCCTGCAGCAATATAATCCCTATGTATCTTTTCGATGATTTCAGGTTTCTCGACATTCAATTCTTCATAACAAAAGTCAATCCCGTATGAATAAAGCAAAGTTCCCATTGCTCCATCTGCGACAAGTACTTCGTTTTGCAATCGATCAAGTAATTTCAAGCCCTTCATCCTCCCGCTCTAATATAAAAATAAAAAAGCCTTCTTGAAATAGAAGGCTTTTAAAAAAACGCGATAATTCGCTATCCTTCTCATCTGTCAGGTCATATAAACCTGCTGGAATTAGCACCTTACCGATTACAACGGCTGGTTGCTGAAGCTTCGACGGGCCAGTCCCTCAGCTTCTCTTGATAAGAAAATATTAATTTAGTTGTTAGAATAATTTAAAACATCATACCGTTAAATGTTTAATACGTCAATAGATGAATTATGATAGAATGGGCATACGAACAAAAAATAGAAGGTGAATACGTTGAGGATTTTCAAGTTTTCAATTCCAATTGCACTTCTTGTTGCCGGAATTTCATGGTATATGCTCCATATAAACTTTCAGGAAGTACCAGGAACATCCAGAGTATGGATATCGATAGGTGCTGCTATCCTTAGCGGTACAATATCCTATTTTTTATTCCCAAAAAGTGAAGATAAAGAATGATTGAAGAGGAATCGATAGCCGGAATGCTGTCGATTTTTTTATATACCTATGGTTAACTTGTTTGAGAAACAGGTTGACACAATTTGAGTTAACTTTTATTCTATTGAAGATAACTCAAATTATGAGGTGGATTATGACAACAGCTAGTGTAAAAACAAAAACGGGTATGAGTGCATTCAGTATTGTCTATTGTGGGATGTTTGCGGCATTGATGATGATCGGAGCGAATATAACGTGGTTCGTGCCTTTCCTTGTCATTGGCGGAGTCCCGATAACGTTGCAAACCTTTTTTGCCGTGTTGGCAGGGCTTTTGCTTGGAAGCCGACTCGGTGCAATTTCGATGACAGTGTATATGTTCGCAGGTTTGGCGGGTGCACCTATTTTTTCAAAGTTCCAAGGGGGCTTTGGCTTCATTTTGGTACCGACTTTCGGCTTCGTTGTTTCGTTTATATTAGTTGCATTTGTAGCGGGGAAAATTGTCGAAAAGTACGGCAGTTTACGAAGTTATGTCGTTGCAGGGCTTGTTGCCCTTGTCATAAATTACGTAATCGGGACGAATTGGATGTACTTTGCATACAAGCTGTGGGCTGCGGCTCCAGATGCATTCAGTTACGGAGTTGCTTGGATGTGGATGGTACCGCCACTTCCTAAGGATATTTTACTGTCGATACTTGCTGGGATTTTCGGACACAGGATGTACAAAGTATTAAGGGTTAGAAGGACGATATAAAAAGGACAATCCGTACAGCTTCAATTGTGCGGATTGTCTTTTTTTATTATGATTGCGATAAATTTTCTAAAATAAAAATGAATCTAATGGCAAGTTCATTCGTATAGTAGGTGAGTGAAAATTTTATAAGAAAAGAGTGTTTGCATGATAAATTTATTGCTATTTTCACTAGTGGTTGGAATCATATCCGCAATTATAATCGTTCCGTTCGGGTCTAAAGAAAACGGGGAAGCTGCCTTTAATAGGATTGGCGCCTTGTCCGGAGCGGTTATTCTCATAGGCTTGTTCACATTTCTAATTTATTACCTTACGAATTTGGACAGGAATTGGACGTCGCTATGGGCCATGCTGTTAGCTGCAACGATTCTTGGCATAATCTTTGCAACAGGGAAAGAGCGAAGCATTAAGGTGGTACTGTTTTTGGCGGCGCTATCCGTAAGTGCATTCATCCTTAGTGCACCACTCTTCAATGCCGATCAAAAATATGAAGCAGTGGAAATGGATCAGCAAGTGGAAATCAAAGCGTTCGATGAAACAAAAACACCTGCGAGTGTGCCGCCGCAATTTGCCCGGAATAAAATGAAAAAAGCATTCGGGCAAGTACCGAATACAAGCTATTACGAGTTGGGGCATTTACAAATCCAAAAAGTGGACGGGGAATTTGTCTATATTGCGCCAGTCGAATTTTCGGGCTTCTTCAAATGGTGGAACGCAAAAACGACACCTGGTTATTTCACAATGAGTGCGACCGATTCAGCTGACAATCCGAAGTTCGTGAAAACTGAGATGTCCTACACGCCTTCTTCATTTTTCGGCAAGCAGGTTGAACGACATATGCGGATGGCTAAGCCTGAACTGATTTTTTACGGCGATGTCCAACTTGAGATCGACGATGAGGGCAAGCCGCATTATATCCGTTCATACGGGAATTTCATCACGGCAAGGAACGGGTTCGATGTCCAGGGGATCGTCATGGTCGATCCAGCATCGGGAGAATTGAATCAGTATGCTCTCTCAGAAGTACCGGAATTCGTTGATGGAGCGGTTTCTCCGGAAGCGGTCAGCCTTCAAAACAGCTATTTCGGTAAATACGTCCACGGTTTTTGGAATTCAATCGTAGGGAAGAAAGATGTCAAGCTTCCGTCGGACGAAGGGACAGAGGCGAATGTTAGCCCTGTATTCGACGAAAATGGCCATATGTTTTACTTCACTGATTTTACTAGCCCGAAAGAGGAAGTCGATTCGATGCTTGGATATGCATTGACGGATGGTCGGACTGGAAAAGCAATTTATTACACTGGTAATTTGGAGGAGTCCTACATGGATTCGCAAGGAACACTTCAAATTATTGAAAAGAAGTTCATTGAGAAGAAATGGACCGGGGAAATGCCTGTGCTATACAACTTCTATGGTGAAGCAAGCTGGTTGACGCCGGTTCTCGATTCAAATGGCTTCTTGCAAAACTATTTCATCGTTTCAGCAGCGAATCCGGAGATTTCCGTTTATGCTAATTCTCCTAATGAAGCTTTAAGGCTTTATAAAACGGCATTACAGCGCGGTGGCAGTACGGTTGACGGCAGCTCAGGCGCACCTGAAGCGAAAGTGGAAGTTGGTGTAGTTCGCGTTTACAAGGAACGCGCCGGGGACTTCACCATTGTTTCTATTTTAGGGGATGACGGACGGAATTACATTGTTTCCACCGAAGCTGTTCCGCTTTCAATCTATATTCAAGAAGGCGATCATCTTGCGATCACGTATTACGAAACGGGTGAACAATTCCTACCTGTTAAGTTAATGAAAAACATGACAATTGAATGATTAAATGAGGCAGTTCTCGAAATACCGGGAGCTGCCTTTCTTTATTGATTATCTGCAAGCGCTCGTTTTTCTTGGAAATCCGCTCGTTTATTCCCGGAACCGCTCGTTTCTCCCGGGAACCGCTCGTTTATTTCCGGAAGCGCTCGTTTCTCCTGGAAACCGCTCATTTTCCCCAGCCTTTTCATAAACAAACACATATATCTCGTATGTATCTCAACAAATTGTCCCATCCTTTGAACAGATTGCATTTCAATTGCCTTCATAACGTATTTCCATGTACAATTAAGTCAAAGATAGTCAAAGTCAATGGCTTATCACCAGAAGAAAGAGGTGAGTTAATGCGAAACATTTCTGACATTATTGAAGGATATTTAAAAGCGATTATCGAAAAGGAAGATAGTGGAACAGTGGAGATCAAACGCAGTGAAGTGGCAGAGAAGTTCCAATGTGTCCCTTCCCAGATCAATTATGTCATTAATACACGTTTCACAGTTGAGCGGGGGTACGCGGTTGAATCGAAGCGTGGAGGCGGGGGATATATCCGCATTTATCGAGTTCAAACGAATTCGCATAAAGAATTAATTGAACATATTTTAAATGGTATCCAGCAAGGTGCGACATATACGATGGCTGAAGATATCGTCTATCGTTTGACTATGGAAGAGGTCATCTCCGAACGTGAGTCAAGAATTATACTTGCTGCGGTAGATCGAACGACACTCCACCAGCCATTGCCGGAACGTGACCTCATTAGAGCAAGGATTTTGCAAGCGATGCTTATGACGTTAATCTACAGGCAAATGGAATAGAAATTGACGAATATGAGGTGCAGATCATGAATTGCGATAATTGCAACGAACGGCCGGCATCCGTAATCTTTACGCAGGAAAGCGTGAATGGTACTACGGAACGCCATCTATGTGAAAAATGTGCATTCCAATCACAGATGTTTCATTTTGATCCGAATCAGGAACCACTGTCAATTCAACAATTCCTTTCCCATTGGTTCGGTGGGAACGAATCAGTGCAACCTTTTCAGCAATCCAGGGAAAGCATGCCTGAGGGGCCAACTTGTCCGGAGTGTGAACTGACATTCAGGAAATTCCTCGACATCGGTAAGTTCGGATGCCCGACCTGCTATGACACGTTTAGGGAGCGATTGCCACGGGTTTTCGGTAAGCTTCATAATGGTCATACGAAGCATGCGGGAAAAATTCCGGTTTCATTCAACGAAATGTTTGCGGTGAAAAAGAAGATTGAAGAGATCCGAATAAAAATGCAGGAGGCAATTGTTGAAGAACGGTTCGAAGATGCAGCCGCTTTAAGAGATGAAGTGAATGAATTGAAACAGCATTTGGCGAAAGACGGTACCGGGGGAGGCGAAAGCGATGTCGATTGATAAATTCATGAGGGGGGCTGTCACTGGGTGGATGGCGTCCCATGGAGAACACTCGGATATTGTCATGTCGACAAGAATTCGGCTTGCTCGTAATTTAAGAGGATTTCGTTTCCCGATAGCTTTCACTGCCGAAGAGGCGGGAAAAGTTGACGGGTTAGCTGCCGCTGCATTGCTTAATTCCGATGAAAAAGGGTATGCCTATATGAAGATGTCAGAATTGCCCATGCTTGATAGGCAAGTGTTAGTTGAAAAGCATCTTGTCAGTCCGCATTTGACAGATCCGAAACGCTATGGTGCGGTTCTTCTGTCTGAAGATGAAACGCTGAGCATTATGGTGAATGAGGAGGACCACATCCGTATCCAGTGCATCTATCCAGGATTTCAGCTGGAAAATGCATATGAACACGCGGATTCAGTGGATGATTATCTTGAAAACGAATTGCCATATGCATACGACGAGGAGTTCGGCTATTTGACGAGCTGCCCTTCGAATACTGGAACAGGCATGCGTGCATCGGTCATGATGCATTTACCCGCATTGACAATTACAAAGCAGATTGATCGCATCATTCCCGCCATTACAAGACTTGGCATGGTAGTCAGGGGTAGTTATGGGGAAGGCAGTGAAGCGCCGGGGAATATTTATCAAGTATCAAATCAGACGACTTTGGGTAAACCGGAGAAGGAGATCTTGGCCGATTTGAAGAATATAGCATTACGACTAATCGCACATGAACGTCGTTCTCGTGAAATTCTGCTTTCCAAGTCCCAAGTCGCACTGGAGAACAAACTGTTCCGTTCACTCGGCATAATCTCTTTCGCAAGATTGTTGCCTTCAGGAGAGGCGGCCCGTTGTCTATCGGACGTCCGTCTCGGAATTGACCTTGGTCTTATTAAGGATGTCGATATGTCTATTTTGAACGAATTAATGATTTTCATGCAACCGGGTTTCCTTCAACAATATGCCGGTTCCGAATTAACGGCAGAAGAAAGGGATATCTTCCGCGCGAACCTATTCCGTGAGCGTTTAAAGATTGAGCTGCAATCCAAAGATAATACTACAGAAAATTGAGCAATTTTTTTGCACGTCACTTTTCTTTTCATTATACTTACGTCAAAGATAGTCAAAGTCAATTTCATGAAGGTGGATTGTTTACAATCTATCAGAATAAAGTAAAGAGAGATCCCAATTCCACGCTTTCAACAGTGGGGAAAGAAGACTGCAAACATTAAAACAGAAGGAGTGGAATGTATATGATGTTCAATCGTTTTACACAGCGAGCGCAAAAGGTTTTACAGCTTGCACAAGAAGAAGCGATCCGGATGAAGCATGAATCAATTGGTACTGAGCATATTTTATTGGGCCTGATTCGCGAAGGCGGCGGCATTGCGGCGAAGGCGTTAGAAGCGATCGACGTCAGCTTTGACACAATCGAAAAAGGGGTAGAAAGCCTCGTTGGTTCCGGTTCAAAGGAAGTTGGCCCGATTGTTCACTATACACCGAGAGCGAAAAAGGTCATCGAGTTATCTGTCGATGAATCCCGTAAATTGGGTCATTCTTACATTGGAACGGAACATATTCTGTTAGCGCTCATTCGTGAAGGCGAAGGAGTAGCGGCCCGTGTCTTAAATAATGTAGGTGTCAGCTTAAACCGTGCTAGACAGCAAGTTCTTCAATTATTGGGAAGCAATGATAGTTCAGTAAACACGCAAGGATCGACGTCATCTGCCGCCACGCCAACCCTTGATAGCCTTGCCCGCGATTTGACGGAAATCGCACGCGAAGGAACGCTTGATCCAGTTATCGGTAGAAGCAAGGAAATTACAAGGGTCATCGAAGTTCTTGCCAGAAGGACGAAAAATAACCCTGTCCTAATCGGGGAGCCTGGTGTTGGTAAAACAGCAATTGCAGAAGGTTTGGCATTGCAAATCGTTAATAATGAAGTGCCTGAAATTCTAAGGGATAAACGCGTTATGACGCTTGATATGGGAACGGTTGTAGCGGGGACGAAATACCGCGGTGAGTTCGAGGATCGTATGAAAAAAGTGATGGAGGAAATCCGTCAGGCAGGCAATATCATCCTCTTCATCGATGAATTGCATACGCTGATTGGTGCAGGTGGTGCTGAAGGAGCAATTGACGCATCCAATATTCTAAAACCATCCCTTGCACGTGGTGAATTGCAATGTATCGGGGCAACTACGCTTGATGAATACCGTAAATATATTGAAAAAGATGCAGCGCTTGAAAGACGTTTCCAACCAATCCAAGTCGATGAGCCGACTGTCGAAGAAACAATCCTAATTATTACAGGATTGCGCGATCGTTATGAAGCGCATCACCGTGTGAAAATTACAGATGAGGCAATCAATGCGGCGGCAAAGATGTCGGACCGGTATATTTCAGACCGTTTCTTGCCCGATAAGGCAATTGACTTGATTGACGAGGCGGGTTCGAAGGTGCGACTCCGTTCGTATACGACTCCTCCGAATCTAAAAGAGCTTGAAGCGAAACTGGAAGCAATTCGACATGAAAAGAATGCAGCAGTACAAAGCCAGGAATTCGAAAAGGCGGCTTCATTCCGTGATAAAGAACAGAAAATGAAGGAAGAGCTTGAAACAACGAAGACCGCATGGAAAGAAAAGCAAGGTAAGAAGGAATCCGAAGTAACCGTGAACGACATTGCCGAAGTCGTTGCGATGTGGACCGGGATTCCTGTTGCGAAGATTGCGGAGACGGAATCTGCCAAGCTATTGAATATGGAAGAGCTTCTTCATGAACGTGTAATCGGACAAAAAGAAGCGGTAACGGCTATTTCAAGGGCAATCCGCAGAGCGCGCGCCGGCTTAAAAGACCCAAAACGTCCGATCGGTTCATTTATTTTCCTTGGGCCTACGGGTGTCGGTAAGACTGAATTGGCAAGAGCGCTTGCAGAGGCCATGTTCGGCGATGAGGACGCGATGATCCGCATTGATATGTCCGAGTACATGGAAAAGCATGCAACTTCCCGTCTCGTCGGTTCGCCTCCAGGATATGTAGGCTATGATGAAGGCGGTCAATTGACCGAGAAAGTAAGACGGAAGCCGTACTCTGTCGTTCTACTTGATGAAATCGAAAAGGCGCATCCGGATGTATTCAACATCCTACTTCAAGTGCTTGAGGATGGCCGATTGACAGATTCGAAGGGTCGTACGGTCGATTTCCGTAACACAGTTGTTATCATGACGTCGAACGTAGGAGCGGACACATTGAAAAAGAACCGTTACGTCGGTTTTAATTTGAATGACGGTGATCAGGATTACGAAGGCATGAAGTCAAATATGCTTGACGCGTTGAAAAAAGCGTTCCGTCCTGAGTTCTTAAACCGTGTGGATGAAATGATTGTGTTCCACTCCCTTGAGAAGGAACATCTGCGTGAAATCGTTTCACTTATGTCCGACGAGTTGACAAAACGGTTGGCAGAACAGGATATTACTTTAGAATTGACAGATGCTGCTAAAACGAAAATTGCGGAAGAGGGCTATGACCCTGAATACGGAGCGCGCCCATTGCGCCGCGCATTGCAAAAGCATATCGAAGACCGACTATCCGAAGAGTTATTAGGTGGAACAATTCTTACCGGCGGAAAAGTCATTGTAGATGTAGAGGATGATAAGTTCGTCGTGAAAAATGAACGAGCTGCTTAAGTTGTAGAAAATAAATAAAATAATAGGATGGCCCTCCGGTAGAGCTTGCTGTCTACAGGGAAGGGCTATCCTTTTCGTATATGGAGGTATATATGGCCAAAAGAAAAACTAAATTCATGTGCAGGGATTGTGGGTATGAATCACCGAAATGGATGGGGAGATGCCCGGGTTGTGGTGAATGGAATACGATGGACGAAGAAGTGGAGATAATAAGTAAAGGTCCTCGCGGAGCCTTCAAACATACAGAAACAATCCAGCAAAAGGCGATGCCTATCGGATCCATTCAAACTTCTGAAGAGCCAAGGATCAAAACGGACTTAGGTGAACTAAACCGGGTGCTTGGTGGAGGGATTGTCCCTGGCTCTCTTGTTCTAATTGGCGGCGACCCAGGTATCGGAAAATCAACATTGTTGCTGCAAGTCTCCTCTCTCCTTGCTAACCAAAAACAACGCGTACTTTACATATCAGGTGAAGAATCGATTAAGCAGACCAAACTCCGGGCCGAACGACTTGGTGTTACTTCAGATGAACTGTATATATATGCTGAGACAGATTTGGCAAGAATACATGAGACGATCAACGATGTGCAACCGAAATTTGTCATCGCCGACTCGATTCAGACAATCCATCACCCCGAAGTAACATCTGCACCTGGTAGTGTATCCCAAGTGCGGGAATGCACGGCAGAATTGATGCGAATAGCAAAGACGCAAAATATCGCAATCTTCATAGTCGGTCATGTGACAAAAGATGGACAAATTGCAGGTCCACGCCTTCTTGAGCATATGGTGGATACAGTGTTGTATTTTGAGGGGGAACGCCATCATACGTACAGGATTTTACGAAGTGTGAAAAACCGATTTGGTTCAACCAATGAGATTGCCATCTTCGAAATGCTGCAATCGGGATTGAAGGAAGTACTCAATCCTTCCGAATTATTCTTACGTGAGAGATCACAAGGGGGGGCGGGATCCACGGTTGTAGCATCGATGGAAGGTACCCGACCGATTCTTGTTGAAATTCAAGCCCTCGTCACGCCGTCAAGCTTCAATTACCCAAAACGGATGGCAACTGGGATTGATCAAAACAGAGTCTCCCTTTTAATGGCTGTTCTTGAAAAAAGAATGGGAATGCTCTTGCAAACACAGGATGCGTATATAAAGGTCGCCGGCGGAGTTAAGCTTGACGAACCAGCCATTGACCTCGCTGTCCTTGTAAGTATTGTTTCGAGTTTCCGAGATGCATCTGCAGGAGGGATGGACTGCTTCATAGGGGAAGTCGGACTGACTGGGGAAGTGCGCCGAGTTTCTCGTATTGAACAACGTGTCATTGAAGCAGCAAAGCTTGGTTTTGAACGAGTATTCATACCATCCTCTAATATCGGTGGATGGGATTTTCCGGAAGGGATTCAAGTCGTCGGTGTCGAAACCGTTAAGGAAGCATTGAATATCGTATTTTCGTAAATTTGAACTACGTAAGGGTTTGGGGCTGTTAAAAGTTGGGGTTCCTCTACAATCCTTTTTAGAGGGACCTACCCGACTTTTCCTGAAACTTTTGCTTATAAGGGAAAGTCCTACTTTTGAAGGGAATATGGTATTTATAGTGGCCCAAAACGGCGTGGGGAATGGAAAACGTGTATAGTTTACAGTAACGAAACGGAGGTGTTGTGCATGTTGAAACGAGTAGTTCAAGTTGGATTGCTGCTCATAGGGGGGACTCTCGGCGTCTTATTCTTACCGTATTTATTTACCTTATCTTCTTTTACTTCTAAGCCGATGATTGATAATCCTTATGTGGCAGCAATCTTAGGGGCGCTTCTTTTATATATTCTCAGTTTATTCATAGCTGAGCCGATCGTAAATTTCATTAAATGGATGGAAGATCGGTTATTGAAGACCCCGATATTCGATTTACTGTTCGGGACAATCGGTTTGATGGTCGGGTTAAGTGTCGCCTTTCTTGCGAGTTTCGGACTAAGTGGTTTGGAAATTAAATTCGTCACATCAATTTTGACGGTGGTGCTTTTCATTCTTCTTGGGTACTTAGGTTTTCAGGTTGGCTTCAAAAAACGAGAAGAGTTTTCACATGCAATCTTTGCTGCGAGGAACAATAATCCTAAGAAAAAAGATGGCGGAGAAACCGTTGTCAAACCAAGTACTAATAAGGTGCATAAGATCCTTGATACGAGCGTCATTATCGATGGAAGGATCGCTGATATTGCTGCAACGGGATTTCTTGAGGGTCTACTTGTCGTCCCGCAATTTGTTTTAACCGAACTCCAGCATATTGCGGATTCTTCGGATTCATTGAAACGTACGAAGGGAAGACGGGGCTTGGATGTCCTAAAGCGCCTTCAAACAGATGACGGTCCAAATATTTTAATTACAGATGAAGATTTCAATGATGTGGCGGAGGTTGACCTGAAGCTCGTCCGTCTTGCGAAAAGCATGAACGGGCTTGTCGTGACAAATGATTTTAATTTGAATAAAGTGGCGGATTTGCATGGTGTATCCGTATTAAATATCAATGATCTTGCGAATGCAGTGAAGCCGGTCGTTATTCCGGGTGAAGAGATGCATGTCGTTGTTATTAAGGATGGGAAAGAGCATAATCAAGGGATTGCCTATTTGGATGATGGCACGATGATTGTCATCGAAGATGGTAGGTCGCATATTGGTAATGCAATTGACGTCGTTGTTACAAGTGTATTGCAAACGTCTGCCGGCCGAATGATCTTCGCGAAGCCGAAAAACGGCAAGACCGCAAAGTCGCACTAATGTCCCATCGAAGAAAGTTGAGGAACGTTTGATGAAGATGTATACTGTGATGCTCCCGGCAGCAGGGAGTGGACGGCGCATGGGTGCCGGGTTCAATAAGTTGTTCTTGGAATTGGCTGGAAAGCCGATTTTGATCCACACATTGGAAGTGTTTGAACAGGATGAGAAGTGCTCTGGTATGATTCTTTCAGTCAAACTTGTGGAGAAAGAGAAAATCGAACGGATGCTTGAGCGGTTCGGTATAACGAAAGTGAAGGCACTTGTTGAAGGTGGAGACGAGAGGCAGCAAAGTGTTGCTGCCTGTATCCGCGCTCACCAGTCGGATGAAATCGTTCTTGTACATGATGCGGCAAGGCCTTTTATCAATAGGAATGTCATCCATGAGCTTGTGGGAGTCGCTGATGAACACGGTGCGGCAATTGCCGGGGTTCAAGTGAAGGATACGATGAAATTCGCGCCCGACGGTATTGTTGAAGAAACGGTGGATCGGTCGAAGCTTTGGTCTATCCAGACACCGCAAGCGTTCAGGTACGAGTTGTTAAAAGAAGCCTCCGATAAGGCGGAGGCGGATGGTTTCTTAGGAACCGATGAGTCAATGATCGTCGAACGTCTGGGACATCCCGTAAGGATTGTGGAAAGTACGTATGATAATGTTAAAATGACAACTAAGGAGGATCTTCTGTTTGGTGAGGTCCTCTTGAAACGTAGACAGTAGGAGGATTTCAGATGATTCGAATTGGACAGGGGTTTGATGTACATAAGTTTGAGGAAGGCCGGCCTTTAATTATCGGGGGCATTACAATCCCTCACGATAAAGGGTTAACAGGGCATTCCGATGCAGATGTACTTTTGCATACAGTAACCGATGCGGCTCTCGGAGCAATTGGGGAAGGAGATATCGGAAGACACTTCCCGGATACCGATGTAGCATTCAAAGACGCGGATTCAGCGGTCCTCCTTCAAAAAGTATGGGAAATAGTTGAGGAGAAAGGATATCGATTGGGTAATATCGATTGTACAATCATCGCGCAAAGGCCGAAAATGGCACCTCATATCGAAACAATTCGTGCCCGTATTGCAGAATTGCTGAAGGCGGATATAACACAGGTGAACGTTAAGGCGACAACAACGGAAAAATTAGGCTTTACGGGACGGGAAGAAGGGATCGCCTCGATGGCGACGATTCTTCTTCAAAAAGGTTGAGCCCTTTTAAAATAACCTTTGGAATGCTAAAATAACACAGGAATTAACGACGAACGGAGATGCACTCAAATGACAAAAGAAGTACGTGTACGTTATGCGCCAAGTCCAACTGGCCATTTACATATCGGTGGGGCTCGGACAGCATTGTTCAACTATCTATTTGCGAGACACCATGGTGGGAAATTTATCGTTCGCATCGAGGATACCGATACGGAACGGAATATTGAAGCGGGTGAATTATCCCAATTGGATAACTTGAAGTGGCTCGGAATCCATCATGATGAATCTGTCGATATTGGCGGAGAATATGGACCTTATCGTCAAATGGAACGCCTTGATCTTTATACGAAATACGCCCAGGAAATGCTTGATAAAGGACATGCCTATAAATGTTTCTGTACACCTGAAGAACTGGAAACGGAACGTGAAAGACAGAAAGCCGCAGGCGTGGCGGCACCAATGTACGCAGGTACATGCCGCAATTTGACAGCTGAAGAAGTCGCTGAAAAAGAAGCGGCTAAAATGTCTTATACAATCCGTATGCGAGTACCTGAGAATGTCACGTACACTGTAGACGATTTAGTGCGTGGAGAGGTCGCTTTCGAATCCAAGGATGTCGGCGACTGGGTACTTGTAAAAACGAATGGCATCCCGACATACAACTTTGCGGTTGTCGTCGATGACCATCTTATGAAAATTTCACATGTCTTCCGCGGAGAAGAACATTTGACGAATACACCTAAACAATTGATGGTCTACGACGTGTTCGGATGGGAATACCCTCGTTTCGGACATATGACATTGATCGTCAACGAAGACCGGAAAAAGCTTTCAAAACGTGACGAGTCAATCATCCAATTCATCTCCCAATACAAGGACCTTGGCTATTTACCTGAAGCTATGTTCAACTTCTTTGCATTGCTTGGCTGGTCTCCAGGTGGGGAAGAAGAAATCTTCTCTCATGATGAATTAGTTAAACTATTTGACGAAAGCCGACTATCCAAATCACCATCGATGTTCGATAAACAAAAATTGACTTGGATGAATAATCAATATGTGAAAAAACTTAGCTTGGATGAAGTAATCGAATTAACATTACCGCATCTTCAAGCAGCCAACCGTGTATGTGAAAACATGACGGAAGAAGAAAGTAAATGGGTACACGACCTTATCGCTCTTTACCAAGCTCAATTAAGTTATGGTGCTGAAATCGTAGACTTGACCGCCCAATTCTTCAATGACCATATTGAATATGATGAACAATCCAAGGAAATACTTGCGGGTGAACAAGTTCCGGAAGTTATGGCATCCTTCAAACAACAATTGAGTGAGTTGGAATCATTCGATCCTGCATCAATTAAAGCGGCCATTAAAGCTGTGCAAAAAGAAACTGGACATAAAGGGAAAAATCTCTTCATGCCAATCCGCGTTGTCGCAACCGGCCAAGCGCATGGACCTGAACTACCAGATTCCATCTCTTTGATCGGTAAAGAAAAAACAATCGAACGCGTTTCAAAATTTGCCCGAGCTTGAATAATTAAAGAATAGAGAAGGGCCGTTTATGCGTCTTTGAAGCGATTTATGAGCTTTTAGAAGCATTTATGCGTCATTCACGGTATTTATGAGTATCTGAAGATGTTTATGCGCTTTTGGAGACTGTTATGCGTATTTAGGGAGATTTTATGTAATCGGCGATAGTTGCTTGTAACGGAAGGCGGCGACTCCAGCGGGAATAGCATGAGCTGAAGACCCCGCAACGAAGCGTAGCGGAGTGAGGAGGCTGAAGCCATGCCCGCGGAAAGCGTCCGCCTGAAGTGGAAAGCAACGTCCTTGACTTAACGCATAATCGTTGTACAATTGACGTACAATCATTGAAAACGACAAACCAAAGCTTTGATAAGGAGAAGTACACAAGTACGCACTACAGAGAGGATCATCACCGGCTGAAAGTGATCCGTGCCCCTGCATTGTGGAAATGCCCCTTTGAGCGCCGTGCCGAACAATGCAGTAGGCCGGACGCATCGCCAGCGTTACAGGCGTCAAGCGGGTAGAAGATTCACGCATTCTGCCAAGCGGAGTGGAACCGCGCATACAATGCGTCTCTGTCTAGTAATGGACAGAGGCGTTTTTTGCGTTTTTCAGAAAAATTATTACAGGGGGTCGTAAAAGTGTTTCGTAGGATGAGAGAAGACATACAATGCATATTTGACCAGGATCCTGCAGCACGGAGTTCGTTGGAAGTTGTACTAACCTACTCTGGCCTCCATGCCGTATGGGCGCACAGAATTGCCCATGCGTTTTACAAGAAAAGAATGTTGTTTTTAGCCAGAGTTATTTCACAGATCAGCCGGTTTTTCACAGGAATTGAAATCCATCCCGGGGCAACGATTGGCAGGCGTCTATTCATCGACCACGGCATGGGAATTGTTATCGGTGAGACTTGTGAAATAGGTGATGATGTCACGTTGTATCAAGGCGTGACATTAGGTGGAACGGGCAAAGAAAAAGGAAAGCGGCATCCGACCCTTGAAAATAATGTTCTTGTCGCATCTGGCGCAAAAGTATTGGGTTCAATTACAATAGGCGAAAATAGCAAGGTTGGTGCGGGATCAGTCGTCCTAAAAGACGTACCACCCGACTCGACGGTTGTCGGCATTCCCGGAAGAGTCGTCATCTCGAATGGCGTTCGGGTAAGAGATAAACATGATCATCAAAATCTTCCGGACCCAATATTGGATACTTGTAAAATGCTTGAAATGGAAATTGCAGAATTGAAAAGTCGGCTTGAAAAACTGGATAAGAAGGAAGGGGAAACCAATGAGCATTCAAATTTATAACACACTTACACGGAAGAAGGAGCCTTTCATCCCGATGGAGGAAGGGAAAGTGAAGATGTATGTGTGCGGACCTACAGTTTACAACTATATTCATATCGGTAACGCAAGACCCGTCATCGTTTTTGATACAGTGAGACGCTATTTGGAATACCGTGGGTACGATGTGAATTACGTCTCCAACTTTACGGATGTTGACGACAAAATAATCAGGACGGCTAATGAGCTTGGAGAAGAGGTTGGCGAGCTGACAGATCGATTCATCAATGCTTATTTCGAAGATGTTGGTGCTCTTGGTTGCGCGAAGGCAGATGCTCATCCGCGTGTAACAGAGCATATCGATGACATCATCGCATTCATCCAAGTGTTAATCGACAAAGGCTTCGCTTATGAAGCACAAGGAGACGTCTATTATCGTACGCGCAAATTTGATGGATACGGGAAGTTATCCCATCAGTCAATCGATGAGTTGAAAGTGGGAGCCCGCATCGAAGAAAGTGAAATCAAAGAAAACTCATTGGACTTTGCCTTATGGAAATCTGCAAAAGAAGGCGAAATTTCATGGGAAAGCCCTTGGGGATTGGGTCGACCAGGTTGGCATATCGAATGTTCCGTCATGGCAAGGGAACATTTAGGCGATACAATCGATATTCATGCGGGCGGTCAAGACTTGACATTCCCACATCACGAGAATGAAATTGCACAATCTGAAGCGATGACTGGCAAGCAATTTGCGCGTTATTGGATGCATAACGGCTATATTAATATTGACAATGAGAAAATGTCGAAATCACTCGGGAACTTCATCCTTGTCAATGATATCCGCAAGCAGATCGACCCAAGGGTGCTCCGCTTCTTCATGTTATCCGTTCATTACCGCCATCCTGTCAATTTTGCGCAGGAGCTTGTTGAAAGCGCCGCTAATGGATTGGAACGTATACAAACGGCTTATACTAATTTGAAACACCGGTTGGAATCGTCTGCGGACTTAGGTGACCAACAGGATATTTGGAAGAATAAAGTGGACGAATCAGTACGGTTATTCGAAGTTGCGATGGATGATGATTTCAATACGGCGAATGGGATTGCGGCCATTTTTGAACTTGTGAAGATGGCAAACCTCTATCTGTTGGAGAAAAATACACAGACGGAAGTCCTTAATTACTTCATCTCTGCATTTGAACGACTAATGGAGGTTCTTGGCTTACCATTCTCGGAAGAAGAGTTGTTAGATGATGAGATCGAGGCGCTTATCGAGGAACGTTTGACAGCACGACGTGAGCGAGATTTCAGCCGCTCGGATGAAATTAGGGATCTTTTGAAGGAAAAGGGCATCATTCTTGAAGATACCGCTCAAGGCACGCGGTGGAAGAGAGGATGACCGACGTGTACTCATTGCGTGATGCGGATGTAAAACAACTGAACGCGCTTGCGCTTGCTTATATGGGGGACGCGGTTTATGAACAGGCAGTCAGAGAACATTTGCTGCGCCTTGGTCGAGTTAAGCCGAATATCCTCCATAAGGAAGCAACCCGTTATGTATCCGCCAAAGCCCAGGCGGCAGCCGTCAAAATGATGCAGGATACCAGCTTCCTTTCAGAAGAGGAGGAAGCGGTCCTGCGCCGTGGTAGGAATGCGAAATCGGGGTCGGTTCCTAAAAACACCGATGTTGTGACATACAACCATAGTTCCGGTTTCGAGGCTGTCCTTGGCTATTTATATTTGCTTGGAAGAGATGATCGGGTTAGGGAATTCATAAGTGAAACAATACGTTTCATCGAAAGTCCGAAAGAGGAGGGAATATCATGACAAACCAGGAATCGGAATTGATTGGCGGTAAAAATCCAGTCGCTGAGGCACTCCGTTCAGGTAGGGAACTGAATAAGATTTGGATTGCCGAAGGATTGAATAAAAAAAGCATCGGGGAAATCTTGTCCCTTGCAAAACAATCGGGAGTTATTGTACAAGCTGTGCCGAAGCAGAAATTAGACGGAATGCTTGACGTTAATCACCAGGGAGTCATCGCTTCAGTAGCGGCTTATTCATACGCCGAATTGGACGATCTTTTTGCGATTGCGAAAAACCGTGGCGAAGATCCTTTTTTCCTTATTTTAGATGAACTTGAGGATCCGCATAATCTTGGCTCGATCCTAAGAACAGCTGATGCAACGGGTGTACACGGAATTATCATTCCGAAACGCCGGTCTGTCGGTTTGACAGGCGTTGTTGCAAAAGCGTCAACTGGGGCGATTGAGCACATTCCAGTCGTGCGTGTGAACAACCTCTCCCAAACAGTCGAAGAATTGAAGAAGGCGGGTGTTTGGATTGCTGGAACGGATGCGAAAGGTTCAACGGATTATCGATCGATGGACGCAACCCTCCCGCTTGCGATTATCATTGGAAGTGAAGGGAAAGGAATGTCACGTATTTTAAAGGAAAAATGTGATTTCCTTTACCATTTGCCGATGGTTGGACATGTTACCTCGCTGAATGCCTCCGTTGCAGCATCCCTGCTCATGTATGAAGTTTTGCGTAAACGCACTCCACAACTATCGGGGTCATGAAACAGGAGATATTGTTGGTCGACGGGTACAACGTAATCGGAGCATGGCCGGAACTGAGGAAGTTGAAGCTTGAAAGCCTAGCTGATGCCCGCGACAGGCTTATTGAACGGATGGCTGAGTACAAAGCGCATACAGGCTGGCGCGTCATTATTCTTTTTGATGCGCACCTTATGCCGGGGGTTGAGAAGAAAAACAATAAGCATCAAGTCGAAGTCGTCTTCACCCGTGAAAACGAAACTGCGGACGAGCGAATTGAAAAAATGGTATCCGAGCTGAGTGGACGCCGTGTCCAAATCCATGTCGCGACTTCGGATTTAACGGAGCAATGGGTCATTTTTGCACAAGGAGCTTTGCGAAAATCAGCCAGGGAACTTGAAATTGAAATGAAAGAAATTGATAAATTGATTACAAACAAAGTGAAGGTTATTCAGGAGCAGCGCCCTTCATCGAAGATTCAACTGTCGGATGAGGTGGCAGAAATATTTGAAAAATGGCGACGTGGAATGAAATGAACGGTTGACTCAAAAAAATTCCATACGGTATACTGGTTGAAACGCAATGATGAATCGGGGTGTGGCGATTGGTGGGAAAGCAACACGTTCAGGGGGAAATAAAGGACTTCACAAAACTTTCCGATGAAGAGCTTATAGTCCGCATTCAAGAGGGCGGTACAGATGCATTAGATTTCCTTATTACAAAATATCAACCTTTCGTTAAAATGAAAGCGCGCTCATATTTCATGACGGGAGGGGATAGGGAAGACATCATCCAGGAAGGAATGATTGGACTGTACAAAGCGATCCGGGACTTCAGGATGGATCGTTTGAGTTCCTTCAGGGCCTTCGCTGAGCTATGCATCACAAGACAGATCATCACAGCTATTAAAACAGCAACAAGGCAGAAGCATATTCCATTGAATACCTCTGTATCCTTGGACAAGCCTGTTTATGACGAAGAGTCTGATCGTACGTTGCTTGATGTAATTGGGGGCTCAGTTTTGGATGATCCGGAGGATTTGATGATCCATAAAGAGGACTTCATCCAAATGGAAGGGGAAATCAATAAAGTTCTAAGTGAACTTGAAAAGCAGGTACTTTCACTTTATTTGGAAGGGCAATCTTACCAGGAAATCTCCGACGAGTTAAACCGGCAAGTAAAATCAGTGGACAATGCTTTACAACGAATTAAACGGAAACTTGAGCGGCATATGCAGGTTGATGTCGTATTTTGAAAACTTACGTAATAGTCTGCCAAACATTTCCCGCCATGTTGACATCGTGAGTGTTAGGTGGTACTCTCTAACAAGGCAAAGACAAATTACTTTGACTGTTGATACACATTTTGTGTCACGAGGTTTTGGGTGAGAAAATGTCAAAAAAGATGATATTAAGCTGTAATGATTGTGGATCAAGAAACTATGTTGTCCCAACTAAAAATTCCCAGTCTACAATCCGGTTTACAGTTAAGAAGTTTTGCAAACAATGTAATGCACATACAGAACATAAACAAACGATTTAGTTCCAAAATGCAGTAATACATTTAGTGTTCGGAGGTATATAGATAAATGGGTAAGATTACCGGATTTTTAAAAGCTGTTGTCTCTGAAATGCGGAAAGTAAGCTGGCCGAAAAAGAAAGAATTGACACGTTATACAATTGTCGTTATCTTTACAGTTGTTTTCATGGCAGTTTATTTCGGTCTTGTCGATTTGGGCATTTCTGAAGTAATGGAATGGTATGTTGGGTTATAATAAGTAAAGCAGTATGAATATCCCTGTTGAAAATATCCCGTCTTGTCAAATGAACGGGTTTTTTCATTTCTCAAAAATCTTTTTGTGGTTTTGATAAATTATCGTTTCGTTGATTGAAGCAGAAATCGACAGTTTACATGAAAAAGGAGGGACGGACACACAGTCCTTGTCATTATGGAAATGGAGAAAAATTGGTACGTTGTCCATACGTATTCAGGTTATGAAAATAAGGTGAAAGCCAACCTGGAAAAACGTGTCGAGACAATGGGTATGCAAGATAAAATATTCCGGGTAGTTATCCCCGAAGAACAGGAAACTGATTTTAAAGACGGCAAAAAGCGCACTGTTATGAAAAAGACATTTCCTGGGTACGTCCTTGTGGAAATTATCATGACGGACGATTCTTGGTATGTCGTCAGAAACACGCCAGGAGTGACAGGTTTCATCGGATCATCGGGCGGTGGAGCAAAACCGACGCCACTCTTGCCGGAAGAGGTCGATTTCATCCTTAAACAAATGGGAATGAAAGATCGTAAGGTTGAAGCTGATTTTGAGATTGGCGAAATGATCGAAGTCCTTGACGGACCGTTTGCGCACTTCCAAGGAAAAGTGGAAGAAATCGATCAGGATAAAGGGAAAGTACGTGTCTCTGTAGATATGTTCGGCAGAGAAACGATCATGGAACTTGACTTTGAACAAGTTCAAAAAATGTAAGTAGAAACCACTTGCAAGACAGGCATAATAGTGGTATCATTTCAAAGGTCAGACCGTAAACAGAATGGTCTGGGCGGATTAACCAAATTCTACCGGGAAACCGGCAGGCACATATTGAGTGGGAGGGGCAACCCAATTACCACATCACGGACTTAAGGAGGTGTGTCTCGTGGCTAAAAAAGTAACCAAAATTGTGAAATTGCAAATCCCTGCAGGTAAAGCTAACCCAGCTCCACCAGTTGGACCAGCACTTGGTCAAGCGGGTGTTAATATCATGGGATTCTGTAAAGATTTCAATGCACGTACAGCAGATCAAGCAGGCTTAATCATTCCTGTTGAAATAACTGTATTTGAGGACCGTTCATTCACATTCATTACAAAAACTCCACCAGCAGCAGTATTGCTGAAAGTTGCAGCTAATCTTCAAAAGGGTTCAGGCGAACCTAACAAGAAGAAAGTAGCTACTGTAAAACGTGATAAAGTTCGCGAAATTGCAGAACAAAAGATGGAAGACCTTAACGCAGCGTCGGTTGAAGCAGCGATGGCAATGGTTGAAGGTACTGCTCGCAGTATGGGAATCACGATCGAAGACTGATCTTGACCGCATACTCGAATGTTACTTTGTAGTGGGGGTTGCGCTTGTTCTTAGGAACACGCAACCCTTATTCGTGGGAGGTTCAATCCGTTAAAACCACTAGAGGAGGAAATTTACAATGGCTAAAAGAGGTAAAAAGTTCACTGAGGCGGCAAAGCTTGTTGACCGCACACAAGTGTACGATTTGAAAGAAGCGATTGAGCTTGCGAAGAAAACAAGCACAGTCAACTTCGATGCAACAGTTGAAGTCGCATTCCGTCTTGGAATCGACACTCGTAAAAACGACCAGCAAATCCGTGGGGCAGTTGTGCTTCCAAACGGAACTGGTAAAACTCAACGCGTTTTAGTTTTCGCTAAAGGCGAAAAAGTGAAAGAGGCGGAAGCTGCTGGTGCAGACTACGTCGGCGATGCTGAGTATATCACTAAAATCCAACAAGGCTGGTTCGATTTCGACGTTATCGTTGCAACTCCGGACATGATGGGTGAAGTTGGTAAAATCGGTCGTGTATTAGGACCAAAAGGCTTAATGCCAAACCCTAAAACAGGCACAGTAACATTTGATGTTGCTAAAGCTATTGCAGAAATCAAAGCAGGTAAAGTTGAATACCGTGCGGACAAAGCTGGTATCATCCACGCGCCAATCGGGAAAGCTTCTTTCGATAACGAAAAGCTTGAAGAAAACTTTAAAACTGTATTTGAAACAATTCTAAAAGCTAAACCAGCTGCAGCGAAAGGGACTTACATGAAGTCTGTAAACGTTACGACTACTATGGGCCCTGCGGTGAAAATTGATCCATCGTCTGTAGTTGTTAAATAAAAAACTGTTGACAAACATGAAATCTTGTAGTAAGATTTCTTTTGTTGCGAAACTTAATCATTTGTACCGTAGACAGCAGGGGCGCATTATCGCTTAATCATCCTGCCGAGGACAAGACGCTCTTTTATTAAAGATGACGACTTTTCTGCCCTCGTGGTCTACCTTGTGGACTGCGAGGGCTTTTCATATCGGTATAAATGACATTCTTACAGGAGGTGTCAAGATGAGCAAAGTATTAGAGGCTAAACAAGCAGTAGTTGAAGAGATTTCAGGTAAATTGAAATCAGCAGTTTCTGTTGTCGTTGTAGACTATCGTGGTCTAAACGTCGGCCAAGTTACGGAACTTCGTAAACAGCTTCGTGATGCAGGTATCGATTTCAAAGTTTACAAAAACTCAATGTCACGTCGTGCTGCTGAATCAGCAGGTCTTGAAGGGTTGAACGAACATTTGACAGGACCGAATGCAATTGCGTTCTCAACTGAAGATGTTGTAGCTCCGGCTAAAATCCTTAACGATTTCGCTAAGAAGAACGACAAACTTGAGATCAAAGCAGGTGTGATCGAAGGACAAATCGCTTCTGTTGAAGAAGTTAAAGCGTTGGCTGAACTTCCATCACGCGAAGGTCTTCTTTCTATGCTACTCAGCGTTCTTCAAGCTCCAATGCGCAACTTCGCGCTTGCAACAAAAGCTGTTGCAGAGCAAAAAGAGGAACAAGGCGCTTAATTTGGCGACCTGAACAAAAATCTGCGGGCTAATCCCCGACAAAACAAAACCTATTTAGGAGGAAAATATAATGACTAAAGAACAAATCCTTGACGCGATTAAAGAAATGACAGTTCTTGAATTAAACGATCTTGTAAAAGCAATCGAAGAAGAATTCGGCGTAACTGCTGCAGCTCCAGTTGCAATGGTTGGCGGTGCAGGTGCTGGTGAAGCTGCTGCTGAGCAAACTGAATTCGACCTAATCCTTACATCTGCTGGAGATCAAAAAATCAAGGTTATCAAAGTTGTACGTGAACTTACTGGCCTTGGCTTGAAAGAAGCTAAAGAAGTAGTTGATAACGCTCCTAAAGCAATCAAAGAAGGCGTTTCTAAAGAAGAAGCAGAAGAAATGAAAGCTAAACTTGAAGAAGTTGGCGCTGGCGTAGAAGTTAAGTAATTTCTTTATAGATGAAGGAAGGCTCGTCGATTTTGGACGGGCTTTTCTTCGTTTTTTTATCTGTAGCATGTTGATTTCCGCTACAGGCGGACGCTTTCCGCGGGCATGGCTTCAGCCAATCGAACCACGAAGAGTTCGATTTGCCGTATTTCTGCGGTTTTTGCAGAAATTTAGGCATCCGCCAACTACTTCCTGCTCGTAACGCTACGCTTTTACTCGCAAAAGCCGTTCTTCGTGACGGCCTTCGCAGGAGTCGCCGCCTTTCGCTTCAATCAACGGAATATCCAGTTAAGTGAAGCTTACCTCAAATAAAAAATGGGCAACCTTTCAGTGGAAGGGAGGATTTGTATGTCTGATCATTATTATTCTAAAAATCCCACAGTGAAAAGTGATCCTAAAGAATGGCAGGTTACAATTCGTGACCATAGATTACGTTTTAAGACTGATGCTGGTGTGTTTAGTAAGGGTGAGTTGGATTTCGGCTCGCGTTTGTTAGCGGAAACCTTCATCGTACCTGAGACGGAAGGAAGTCTGTTAGACGTAGGTTGTGGGTATGGTCCAATTGGTTTGTCGATTGCCGCATCTTTTCCGGATCGGAATATCCATATGGTCGATGTGAATGAGCGGGCAATGGCGCTGGCGAAAGACAATGCAGTTTTGAATGGCATAAAAAATGTGGAGATTTACCCAAGTGACGCATTGTCTGCAGTGAGCAAGGATGGTTTCGCTGCAGTTTTGACGAACCCACCCATCCGGGCAGGAAAAGAGACGGTATTTAAGATATACGACGGTGCATTTTCCAAACTGACGGCTGGAGGAGAGTTATGGGTTGTCATCCAGAAGAAGCAGGGTGCCCCATCGACAATTGCTCATTTGATGGAGCTTTTCGGTAACGTGGAAACGGTGGAGAAGAAAAAGGGCTATTTTATATTGAAATCTCGAAAAAGTGTTGACGCGACTGGCCTCTTGTGATAGTATTGTAAAATGCATAAATAATATAATGCGTTCGTGTGCCCTTTTGCATAAGTTTTGGAAATCTAAGGCATACTGGCAATGGATAAAAGATTGTGAAACCGAAAATGAGCTCTTGCCGGAACTCGTTTTCTTTTTGTTTTTCGATATCATACACCATTTTTATGATTTCGCAAAGACTAATATTGTTTTGAGGGGTGAAATAGTTGACAGGTCATTTAGTTCAGTATGGTCAACACCGTCAGCGCAGAAGTTTCGCGCGGATCAATGAAGTTCTCGAGCTGCCGAATTTAATTGAAATCCAGACGGCATCTTATGAGTGGTTCTTGGAAGAAGGATTACGGGAAATGTTCCGTGATATTTCGCCTATCCAAGATTTCACAGGTAATCTTTCGTTGGAATTCATTGATTATCAACTTGGTGAACCGAAATACCCTGTTGATGAATCAAAAGAGCGCGATGTAACGTACGCGGCACCGCTACGTGTAAAAGTGCGCTTGCATAACAAGGAAACAGAAGAAGTGAAAGAACAGGACGTTTTCATGGGAGATTTCCCGCTTATGACGGAAAACGGAACTTTCATTATTAATGGAGCGGAAAGGGTTATCGTATCCCAACTCGTTCGATCCCCTAGTGTCTACTACAATGACAAGACGGACAAGAATGGAAAGCGAGGATTTGCAGCTACTGTAATTCCTAACCGGGGTGCTTGGTTGGAATATGAAACGGATGCTAAAGATGTCGTTCATGTCCGAATTGACCGCACCAGAAAATTGCCGATAACTGTTCTTTTACGTGCACTTGGATTCTCTACAGATCAGGAAATCATCGACTTAATCGGTGAGAATGAATACTTACTTAACACACTTGAAAAGGATAACACGGAGAACTCCGAAAAAGCTTTGCTTGAAATCTATGAACGCCTACGTCCTGGTGAGCCACCAACGTTGGATAGTGCAAGAAGCTTGTTATTCTCACGTTTCTTCGACCCGAAAAGATATGACTTGGCCAATGTTGGTCGGTACAAGATGAACAAAAAGTTACATTTACAAAACCGTCTTTTCAACCAAACGATTGCAGAAACACTTGTTGACCCTGAAACAGGCGAAATTTTAGTTGAGAAGGATCAGCTGATTGACCGTAGAACATTGGACCGCCTACTACCACACCTTGAAAAGGGAGTTGGGATTCAAGAAATCTCACATGTTGGCGGTGTTCTTGAAGAAGACATCACGATCCAAACAATTAAAATCTACGCTCCTAAAAGCGAAGAGAAGCAAGTGATCAATGTAATCTCCAATGCAAACATTGATGAATCGGTGAAGCATGTAACGCCAGCAGATATCGTCGCATCCATAAGCTACTTCTTCAACTTGTTGCATGGGGTAGGAAATACGGATGACATCGATCATCTTGGAAATCGTCGTCTTCGTTCTGTAGGTGAATTGCTTCAAAACCAATTCCGGATTGGATTGTCCCGTATGGAACGCGTTGTTAAAGAACGTATGTCCATTAATGACACTCAATCTATCGTGCCACAACAATTAATCAATATCAGACCGGTAATCGCATCGATTAAAGAGTTTTTCGGAAGTTCACAGCTCTCACAATTCATGGATCAGACGAACCCTCTTGCGGAATTGACGCACAAGCGTAGATTGTCTGCTTTAGGACCGGGTGGATTGACAAGGGAACGTGCAGGTATGGAAGTGCGTGACGTTCACTACTCCCACTATGGACGCATGTGTCCGATTGAAACTCCTGAGGGTCCAAACATTGGTTTGATCAACTCCCTATCGACATTTGCGAGAGTAAATAAATTTGGTTTCATTGAAACTCCTTATCGTAAGGTTGATCCTGAAACCGGACGCGTCACTGCTCGAATCGACTACTTGACAGCTGACATGGAAGATAACTATGTCGTTGCTCAAGCGAATGCTCCACTTAACGATGATGGTTCATATGTCAATGAAGAAGTGGTCGGACGTTTCCAAGGTGACAACACGGTATTCAAACGCGAACAGATCGACTATATGGATGTATCTCCAAAACAAGTCGTATCTGCTGCGACAGCATGTATTCCATTCCTTGAAAACGATGACTCCAACCGTGCCTTGATGGGTGCGAACATGCAACGTCAAGCGGTACCATTGTTGAACCCTGAAGCTCCATTCGTTGGAACTGGAATGGAACATGTATCTGCGCGTGATTCAGGTGCTGCTGTTCTTGCGAAATTCCACGGAATTGTCGAGCATGTAGAAGCGAGAGAAATCCGTGTCCGCCGCATCGAAACGGTGGATGGTAAAGAAGTTAAAGGTGACCTTACTATATACAAGCTTGAGAATTTTATCCGTTCCAACCAAGGAACTTGCTATAACCAACGTCCGATCGTCAGTGTCGGAGATCGTGTAAAACCACGTGATATTATAGCGGATGGTTCTTCGATGGAACAAGGGGAGCTTGCGCTTGGTCGTAACGTTCTTGTTGCCTTTATGACATGGGATGGATATAACTACGAGGATGCCATCATCATGAGTGAGCGTCTTGTGAAAGATGATGTATTCACATCAATTCACATCGAAGAGTATGAATCAGAAGCGCGCGACACGAAACTTGGACCTGAAGAAATCACAAGGGATATTCCGAATGTCGGGGAAGAAGCTCTTAGAAACCTTGATGACCGCGGTATCATTCGTATCGGGGCAGAAGTTCGCGATGGAGATATCCTTGTAGGCAAGGTGACACCAAAAGGAGTTACTGAACTAACAGCTGAAGAAAGACTTCTTCATGCTATCTTCGGTGAAAAAGCACGCGAGGTACGGGATACATCATTACGTGTTCCTCATGGCGCTGGCGGAATTGTCCTTGATGTGAAAGTGTTCAACCGTGAAGACGGTGACGAATTGCCACCTGGCGTAAACCAACTTGTCCGTGCGTATATCGTACAGAAACGTAAGATTTCAGTTGGGGATAAGATGGCTGGTCGACATGGTAATAAAGGGGTTATTTCTCGTATCTTACCGGAATCAGATATGCCTTATCTTCCTGACGGTACTCCTGTTGATGTCATGTTGAATCCGCAAGGTGTTCCATCTCGTATGAACATCGGACAGGTACTTGAATTGCATTTGGGTATGGCTGCTCGGAATTTAGGCGTTCATATGGCTTCACCGGTATTTGACGGTGCGAACGAAGAAGACGTCTGGTCAACAATGGAAGAAGCAGGAATGGACCGTGATGGTAAGACGATTCTGTACGATGGTCGCTCGGGTGAAACATTTGATAGCCGGGTATCCGTAGGTGTCATGTACTTGATCAAACTTGCCCACATGGTCGATGATAAGCTACACGCACGTTCTACAGGACCTTACTCACTTGTAACGCAACAGCCGCTTGGAGGTAAAGCTCAATTCGGAGGACAACGTTTCGGGGAGATGGAAGTGTGGGCGCTTGAAGCATATGGTGCCGCTTATACATTGCAGGAAATCCTTACAGTCAAGTCTGATGACGTCGTAGGACGTGTGAAAACTTACGAAGCGATTGTCAAAGGTCAAAGCGTTCCTCAACCAGGGGTTCCTGAATCGTTCAAGGTATTGATCAAAGAACTTCAGAGCCTTGGGTTGGACGTGAAAATGTTGACTGAAGAATTCGAGGAAATTGAAATGCGTGATCTTGATGATGACGATGATATGCAACCAACAGACGCATTGAATCTTATGACTGAAGATCAAACAGTTTGATGTAACGATAAAGTGAGTACAAATGGATAGGGGAGCACCAACAATGCTCTCCTGTTTTTTAAACGACAATGATAGTGATGAGGATCCATCGTGGAGATAAGATAAGAGGGAGGTAGGCTCCTTGATAGATGTAAACAATTTTGAGTATATGAAAATCGGCCTTGCTTCACCGGATAAAATTCGTTCTTGGTCTTATGGTGAAGTGAAAAAACCTGAAACGATCAACTATCGTACATTGAAGCCTGAAAAGGACGGTTTGTTCTGTGAAAGGATTTTCGGACCTACAAAGGACTGGGAATGCCATTGTGGAAAATATAAACGTGTACGCTACAAAGGCGTCGTCTGTGATCGATGCGGAGTCGAAGTAACTCGTCAAAAAGTGCGCCGTGAACGTATGGGGCATATCGAGCTTGCAGCACCAGTAACGCATATTTGGTATTTCAAAGGCATTCCAAGCAGAATGGGTCTTATTTTAGATATGACGCCTCGTGCATTGGAAGAAATCATTTATTTCGCATCTTATGTTGTTGTTGACCCTGCAGATACACCACTTGAAAGAAAGCAACTTCTTTCAGAAAAAGAATATAGACTATATCGTGAAAAGTATGGTTCTAAATTCCAAGCGTTGATGGGTGCAGAAGCAATCGAACAACTACTAAGAGCAATTGATTTGGATAAAGAAACGGAAATGCTGAAGGAAGAGTTGAAGACTGTTCAAGGCCAACGACGCACACGTGCAATCAGACGCCTTGAAGTTGTCGAGTCTTTCCGTAACTCAGGAAACCGCCCTGAATGGATGGTTCTTGAAGTGCTACCGGTTATTCCTCCAGAACTACGTCCAATGGTGCAATTGGATGGTGGTCGTTTCGCAACATCCGACCTGAATGACCTTTACCGAAGGGTTATTAACCGGAACAACCGATTGAAGCGTCTACTTGACCTTGGCGCACCTGGCATCATCGTGCAGAACGAAAAACGTATGTTGCAGGAAGCTGTCGATGCGCTCGTAGATAACGGAAGACGTGGACGTCCGGTAACGGGTCCTGGGAATCGTCCGTTGAAATCCCTCTCCCATATGTTGAAAGGGAAGCAAGGGCGCTTCCGTCAAAACCTATTGGGTAAACGGGTCGACTATTCTGGCCGTTCGGTTATTGTTGTTGGTCCTAATTTAAAAATGTATCAATGTGGTCTTCCGAAGGAAATGGCCATTGAATTATTCAAGCCATTCGTCATGAAGGAACTAGTTGAACGCGGACTTGCACATAATATCAAGAGTGCAAAACGTAAGATTGAACGTTTGCATTCTGAAGTATGGGATGTCCTCGAAGACGTTATTAGGGAGCATCCGGTATTACTTAACCGCGCCCCTACTCTTCATAGACTTGGAATTCAAGCGTTCGAGCCTATGTTGGTGGAAGGTCGTGCCATCCAGCTTCATCCGCTCGTTTGTACAGCATATAACGCCGACTTTGACGGTGACCAAATGGCTGTTCACGTTCCACTTTCAGCTGAAGCACAAGCAGAGGCGCGTCTACTAATGCTCGCTGCACAAAATATCTTGAACCCTAAAGACGGTAAACCTGTAGTTACTCCATCTCAAGATATGGTATTGGGTAACTATTACCTTACACTTGAAAGGGCGGGCTCTGTAGGTGAAGGGGCGATTTTTAGCAGTATGAACGAAGCATTGATCGCTTATCAAACAGGTCATGTTCATCTTCATACAAGAATTGCCATCCAGGCAAGCTCGTTGAATAACCCGACTTTCACTGAGGAACAAAACCGCAAGCTTTTATTAACAACGGTAGGGAAGCTTATCTTCAACGAAATTCTTCCTGAATCGTTCCCGTACATTAATGAACCGACGAATGATAACTTGCAAACTGAGACGCCGGATAAGTATTTCATTAGTGGGACTGTGAATGTAAAAGAGCATATCCAAAATGCGGAATTAGTCCTTCCATTCCGTAAGAAGATTCTTGGTAATATCATTGCGGAAATCTTTAAGAAGTTCCACATTACGGAAACTTCAAGAATGCTTGACCGAATGAAAAACCTTGGTTTCAAATATTCGACTCGAGCAGGTATTACAGTCGGTATTTCTGATATCGTCGTATTGCCGAACAAACATGAAATTTTAGAAGACGCTCAAAGTAAAGTAGATAAAGTCATGCAGCAATTCCGTCGTGGACTTATCACAGAAGAAGAGCGCTATGACCGCGTTATTTCCTATTGGAGTAATGCGAAAGATATTATTCAAGATAAACTAATGGACTCACTTGAAAACACGAACCCGATCTACATGATGAGTGACTCAGGTGCCCGTGGTAACGCGTCCAACTTCACGCAACTTGCTGGTATGCGTGGATTGATGGCGAACCCGGCTGGTCGTATTATCGAATTGCCGATTAAATCATCATTCCGTGAAGGTCTAACAGTTCTTGAGTACTTCATTTCTACGCATGGTGCCCGTAAAGGTCTTGCGGATACTGCGTTGAAAACAGCTGACTCCGGTTACTTGACTCGTCGTCTTGTTGACGTTGCGCAGGATGTCATCGTCCGTGAAGATGATTGCGGAACTGACCGCGGTCTGGAAATCAGCGCACTTACGGAAGGTTCAGAAGTCATCGAAACATTGGATGAGCGTATCGAAGGTCGTCACACTAAGAAAACAATCCGTCATCCTGAAACAGGTGAAGTGATTGTGCCGAAGGATGGCCTTATCACAGCGGATTTAGGTGCTGCAATTATCGAAGCTGGAATCGAAACAGTTACTATTCGTTCTGCATTTACATGTAATGCGAAACACGGAGTTTGTAAGAAATGTTACGGTATCAACCTTGCAACGGGTGAAGCGGTCGAAGTCGGTGAAGCAGTCGGTATCATTGCTGCACAATCCATCGGAGAACCAGGAACACAGCTTACGATGCGTACATTCCATACAGGGGGAGTTGCCGGGGATGATATCACGTCCGGTCTTCCACGTATTCAGGAAATCTTTGAAGCGCGAAATCCTAAAGGGCAAGCGGTCATCTCTGAAATCAAAGGTCAAGTGACTGAGATTGATGAAATTCGCGAAGGCCAGAAGGAAATCACAATTCAAGGGGATGTGGAGACACGTAAGTATCTTGCTCCATACAATGCCCGATTGAAAGTGCAAGTCGGTGACTCGATTGATCGAGGGGACACTATAACAGAAGGTTCTATCGATCCAAAAGAGTTGATTGTTGTAAAAGACGTCGCTACTGTACAAGAATATCTTCTTAAAGAAGTTCAAAAAGTATATCGTATGCAAGGTGTTGAAATCGGTGATAAGCACGTTGAAGTTATGGTTCGCCAAATGCTTCGCAAAGTGCGTGTCATCGAAGCTGGAGACACGGATCTTCTCCCTGGTTCATTGCTTGACATCCACCAATTCTCGGATGCGAATGCAAAAGTTCTGAAGAGCGGAAAAGTACCAGCGACATCACGCCCGGTTATTCTTGGTATCACGAAGGCTTCGCTTGAGACGGAATCATTCCTATCTGCAGCATCCTTCCAAGAAACAACTCGTGTCTTGACTGATGCAGCAATTAAAGGAAAAACGGATGAATTGCTTGGATTGAAAGAGAATGTCATCATCGGTAAACTTGTACCAGCTGGAACTGGTATGCAGCGCTATCGCCAAATCCAAATGGAGAAGGTTGAAGGTGTAAAAGCAGTAACAGCGGAATAAGTAATGAAATGTACTGGGGAGAGAAAAGTCCTCTCCCCATTTTTATTTGTTGACATGGCTTCTTGTAAGTGGTAATATACAAAAGGTTGATAGTTGAATGTCTGTACTTTGGAGGATGCACGAATGTCTTACGAAAAAGTAGAACAGGCAAAGAAGACAATCATCGGTACAAAGCAAACAGTGAAAGCGATAAAATCAGGTGTAGTGAAAGAAGTTTTCATTGCCGAAGATGCTGATGAACGGTTAGTTGCTCCTGTAATTGGAGAAACGACAACCCGCGGCATCAAAGTCAGCTATGTCGATTCGAGGGAAAAGCTCGGTCGTGCATGCGGCATTCAAGTCGGTGCAGCTGTTGTCGCAATTACTGTATAATGGTTTTTGTGTTGACTAAAACACAAAGACTTTGTTTTTACCCCAAAAATGAACCACCTGGATGTGTGGTCTTACTAAAAGCACAGTGAAAGGAGGAAAATCCGATGCCTACAATTAACCAATTAGTCCGTAAACCTCGTAAATCGAAGTCGGACACTTCTAAGGCACCAGCACTTGGTAAAAGCTATAACAGCTTCAAAAAGTCTATGACTAACGTCAACTCGCCACAAAAAAGAGGTGTTTGTACTCGTGTGGGTACAATGACTCCGAAGAAACCGAACTCGGCTCTTCGTAAATATGCGCGTGTACGTTTGACAAACACTTTGGAAGTTAACGCATATATCCCTGGTGAAGGTCACAACCTTCAAGAGCACAGCGTTGTTCTAATCCGTGGAGGACGTGTAAAAGACTTACCGGGTGTTCGTTACCATATCGTTCGTGGTGCACTTGATACTGCTGGTGTTACTGGCCGTATGCAAAGCCGTTCACAATACGGTGCGAAAAGACCAAAAGAAAAGAAAAACTAATAACGAAATGATTATTTCGAAAGGAGGAAAACAATATGCCTCGTAAAGGTCCTGTTGCAAAACGTGACGTATTACCGGATCCGATTTACAATTCGAAGCTTGTAACACGTCTTGTCAACAAAATGATGGTTGACGGAAAAAAAGGTACATCACAAAAAATCCTCTATGGTGCGTTCGAACTTGTTAAGGAACGTTCTGGTAAAGATCCTTTAGAAGTTTTTGAAGCAGCATTGAACAACGTTATGCCAGTACTTGAAGTACGTGCTCGCCGTGTCGGTGGAGCAAACTATCAAGTTCCGGTTGAAGTTCGTCCTGAACGTCGTACAACTCTCGGATTGCGTTACCTTGTGAACTACTCCCGTACACGCGGTGAGAAAACAATGGAGGAACGTCTTGCGAATGAAATCCTTGACGCGTCCAACAACACAGGTGCATCTGTAAAACGTCGTGAAGAAATGCATAAAATGGCTGAAGCCAACAAAGCATTCGCTCACTATCGTTGGTAAGATCGAAAAATTTATCTTTATTCAGCAAAAGAATCTCAACGTCTTCTTAAACAGATGTTTGAGTTCCTGCTGAATAATGATAAAAGGCACCGGCAATTGCCGGCGCGCGATTGATTGTCACCTTAATCCGAATCGGAAGGAGATATACAAAATGGCTAGAGAGTTCTCCTTAGAGAATACTCGTAACATTGGTATCATGGCTCACATCGATGCTGGTAAAACAACGACGACTGAGCGGATCCTTTTTTACACAGGTAAGATTCACAAAATCGGAGAAACTCACGAAGGTGCTTCTCAAATGGACTGGATGGAGCAGGAGCAAGAGCGTGGAATCACGATCACATCTGCTGCTACAACAGCTGCTTGGAAAGGCCATCGTGTAAACATCATTGACACACCAGGTCACGTGGACTTCACAGTTGAAGTAGAACGTTCCCTACGTGTTCTTGATGGGGCTGTAACAGTTCTTGATGCTCAATCAGGTGTTGAGCCACAAACTGAAACAGTTTGGCGTCAAGCTACTACTTATGGCGTACCTCGTCTTGTATTCGTCAACAAGATGGACAAGACTGGTGCTGATTTCCTTTACTCTATAGGTACACTTCAGGACCGTCTTCAAGCTAACGCACATCCGATCCAATTGCCGATCGGTGCTGAAGATTCATTTAGCGGAATCATCGACTTAGTCGAGATGAAAGCTACATTGTATGGTAATGACCTTGGAACAGATACATCTGTCGAGGAAATTCCTGAAGAATATCGTGCCCAAGCTGAAGAGTACCGTGAGAAATTAATCGAAGCTGTTGTTGATTTCGATGAAGAACTTATGGAAAAATACCTCGGTGGAGAAGAACTTACAGTTCAGGAAATCAAAACTGCAATCCGTAAAGCGACTCTTGCGGTAGAATTCTACCCAGTTGTTTGTGGTACTGCATTTAAAAACAAAGGTGTTCAGCTTGTACTTGACGCTGTCGTCGACTACTTGCCATCACCACTTGATATTGCAGCAATGACAGGTATCAACCCGGACACTGAGGAAGAAGAAGAACGTCATTCCAGCGATGAAGAGCCATTCTCAGCTCTTGCATTTAAAGTTATGACTGACCCTTACGTTGGTAAGCTTACATTCTTCCGTGTATATTCCGGAGTCCTTCAATCAGGTTCATATGTACAGAACACTTCGAAGGGCAAGCGTGAACGTGTAGGACGTATCCTTCAAATGCACGCGAACAGCCGTGAAGAAATCAGTGAAGTACACGCTGGTGAAATCGCAGCTGCTGTTGGTTTGAAAGACACTGGAACAGGTGATACGCTTTGTGACGACAAAGCTCCAATCATTCTTGAATCCATGGATTTCCCTGAGCCAGTTATCTCGGTTGCAATTGAACCGAAAACAAAAGGCGACCAAGACAAAATGGGTAACGCTCTTGCGAAATTGCAAGAAGAAGACCCAACTTTCCGCGCGCACACTGACCAAGAAACAGGCGAAGTCATCATCGCTGGTATGGGTGAACTTCACCTTGATATCATCGTTGACCGTCTCCGTCGTGAGTTTAAAGTTGACGCTAACGTAGGTGCACCACAAGTATCTTATCGTGAAACATTCCGCAGCGCTGCGGAAGTTGAAGGTAAGTTCGTCCGCCAATCTGGTGGTCGTGGTCAATACGGTCACGTTTGGATCGAGTTCTCACCAAACGAAGAAGGAAAAGGTTTCGAATTCATTAATGCTGTCGTCGGTGGTGTTGTTCCTCGTGAATACATCGGATCCGTTGAAGCAGGAGTTCGTGATTCATTGAACAATGGTGTTATTGCAGGTTATCCGTTGATCGACGTGAAGGCTCGTCTATTTGACGGTTCTTACCATGACGTTGACTCCAACGAGATGGCGTTCAAGATTGCCGCTTCGATGGCACTTAAAAATGCCGCTGCGAAATGTAACCCTGTACTTCTTGAGCCAATGATGAAAGTAGAAGTCATTATTCCTGAAGAGTACATGGGAGACATCATGGGTGATATCACATCACGCCGTGGTCGCGTAGAAGGTATGGATGCACGCGGTAACGCACAAGTTGTCCGTGCTATGGTTCCACTTGCAGAAATGTTCGGTTACGCAACTTCACTTCGTTCGAATACACAAGGTCGCGGAGTATTCTCTATGACATTCGATCACTATGAAGATGTTCCGAAATCAATTGCAGAAGAAGTCATTAAGAAAAATAAAGGTGAATAATTAAAATTCATCCTTGTTTACTTCATTGATTACTTGTAAGATATGGGTAGTTGAGGGGATTTCTCCTTGGCTTCCATACCTATAAATAATAAAACATTCATATTTTTAAGGAGGAATTCCACAATGGCTAAAGCAAAATTCGACCGCTCCAAGGAGCATGCTAACGTTGGTACAATCGGACACGTTGACCATGGTAAAACAACTTTGACTGCTGCAATCGCAACAGTTCTTTCAAAGAAAATGGGTGGGGAAGCGAAATCTTACGCTGACGTAGATAACGCTCCAGAAGAAAAAGAGCGTGGAATCACGATCAATACTTCACACATCGAGTACGAAACTGACAAACGTCACTACGCGCACGTTGACTGCCCAGGTCACGCTGACTACGTTAAAAACATGATCACTGGTGCTGCTCAAATGGACGGCGGTATCCTAGTTGTATCTGCAGCTGATGGCCCAATGCCACAAACTCGTGAGCACATCCTTCTTTCTCGTCAAGTAGGTGTTCCTTACCTTGTTGTATTCATGAACAAATGTGACATGGTTGACGACGAAGAACTTCTTGAACTAGTTGAAATGGAAATCCGTGACCTTCTTTCTGAGTACGAGTTCCCTGGCGACGACATTCCTGTCATCAAAGGTTCTGCTCTAAAAGCTCTTGAAGGTGAAGCTGAGTGGGAAGAAAAAATCGTTGAACTTATGAACGCAGTTGACGAATATATCCCAACACCACCACGTGATACTGAAAAACCATTCATGATGCCTGTTGAGGACGTATTCTCAATCACTGGCCGTGGAACTGTTGCTACTGGACGTGTTGAGCGTGGAGTAGTTAAAGTCGGTGACGTTGTAGACATCATCGGTTTGACTGAAGAGCCAAAATCAACTACTGTAACAGGTGTTGAAATGTTCCGTAAGCTTCTTGACTATGCAGAAGCTGGCGACAACATCGGTGCACTTCTTCGTGGGGTAGCTCGTGAAGACATCGAACGTGGTCAAGTACTTGCTAAACCAGGTACAATCACACCACACACAAGCTTCAAATCAGAAGTTTATGTTCTATCAAAAGAAGAAGGTGGACGTCATACTCCATTCTTCTCTAACTACCGCCCACAGTTCTACTTCCGTACAACTGACGTAACTGGAATCATCTCTCTTCCAGAAGGCGTAGAAATGGTTATGCCTGGCGACAACGTTGAAATGACTGTTGAATTGATCGCTCCAATCGCGATTGAAGAAGGTACTAAATTCTCAATCCGTGAAGGCGGCCGTACAGTAGGCGCTGGCGTTGTAGCAACACTTCTTAAATAATAACTTTAAAATCCCGCATTCGTGCGGGATTTTTTTTATTGGGATAGTTTCTGTCTTGTGGGGGATATGGTGACATTTCTGCAATTTTGGGGGAAAACGACGTGATGCGTTGAAACTTTTCAAGTTTACGGACAGACTAACCGTGCTTGAAGAGAAACTTTCTATAGAGTAGGATATACATTTTGCCAAGTGTGACTAGGTTTTTGATAATTGCGAGGTTGCTTGAGTCTTAAAATTAGATCCACCAATTCGCATTCGCCTCAAGCCATAGAAGCAGGAAGAGTTCCCATAGAAATGCTGCGACTTCCCGTAGAAGCAGGAAGAGTTCCCATAGAAATGCTGCGATTTCCCGTAGAAGCAGGAAGAGTTCCCATAGAAATGCTGCGACTTCCCGTAGAAGCAGGAAGAGTTCCCGTAGAAATGCTGCGACTTCCCGTAGAAGCAGGAAGAGTTCCCATAGAAATGCTGCGACTTCCCGTAGAAGCAGGAAGAGTTCCCATAGAAATGCTGCGACTTCCCATAGAAGCAGGAAGAGCTCCCATAGAAATTCCGCGACTTCCCATAAAAGCGATCAGAGTTCCCATAGGGTAGCCGCAATTGAAAGTGCAAGCAAAGAGTTCTCGTAAAGTCGTCGTGAGTCCTAATTGAAGCGCAAAGAGTTCTCATAAAGATACCGTGACTTCTCAGTAAAGCATAAAGACTTCCCATAACACTATAAAGCAATTCGTTCCCGTTCCTCCCTGAAAGCATAAAGTCTTCTAAATCGTCATTATATTTATTTATTCATGTTTCCTCGTATTTTTTCTCTCTAATAGTTGAAATATAGCTATCATCCCATTATAATAATAAAGCCGGTGAAAAGAATTTCGCGAAAAGGGTTGCGGGAATCTATTTCATTGTGTATAATGTTGAATGTTGGTCTTTGACTGCGATGAAGCGGGAGGTTGCCGACACACCCGGCCGCTTTGCCATGGCATGTGTGTGGGAAATTTCCGTGGAGAATGTCTAGAAAATAGGCGAAAAGGAGGGAAAATAATGGCAAAACAGAAGATTCGTATTCGTTTAAAAGCATATGATCACAGAATTCTTGATCAGTCAGCTGAAAAGATTGTAGAAACAGCAAAACGTTCAGGTGCAAGCGTATCAGGTCCGATACCTCTTCCAACTGAAAGATCTGTTTATACAGTTCTTCGTGCGGTACATAAGTACAAAGATTCGCGCGAGCAGTTCGAAATGCGTACGCATAAACGTCTAATTGATATCGTCAATCCGACACCACAAACTGTCGATGCATTGATGAAACTTGATTTACCATCTGGCGTTGACATTGAAATCAAACTTTAATCGATAAAATAAAACTATTAATTCAGGAGGTGTGACAAATGACCAAAGGAATCTTAGGGAGAAAAGTCGGCATGACGCAAATTTTTGCTGAAAACGGCGATCTTATTCCAGTAACTGTGATTGAAGCTGCTCCAAACGTAGTTCTTCAAAAGAAAACTACAGAAACTGACGGCTACGAAGCAATCCAGCTTGGATTCGACGACAAACGTGAGAAGCTTGCAAACAAACCTGAAAAAGGCCACGTTGCAAAAGCTGAAACGGCACCTAAGCGCTTCATTCGCGAATTCCGCGGAGTAGATGTAGCTGGGTATGAAGTTGGTCAGGAAGTCAAAGTCGATACATTCGCAGAAGGCGATATCGTCGACATTACAGGAGTATCAAAAGGTAAAGGGTTCCAAGGTGTTATTAAACGCCACGGTTACTCACGCGGACCTATGAGTCACGGTTCCCGTTTCCACCGTGCACCAGGTTCATTAGGTGCGGTTGACGGACAACGCGTATTCAAAGGTAAGAAATTACCAGGACGTACTGGTGGAGACACAATTACGATCCAAAACCTTGAAATTGTACGAGTTGACGCTGAGCGTAACTTGCTATTAGTAAAAGGTAACATTCCAGGAGCGCGCAAATCACTTGTAACAGTGAAAAGTGCAATCAAAGGGAAGTAATTCTTAAAGGAAGGAGGAAACAAAAATGCCTAAAGTATCCGTACTAAGTCAAACAGGATCTTCAGTTGGCGAAATCGAATTGAACGAATCAATCTTCGGTATCGTACCAAATGAAGCAGTCCTTTTCGAAGCTTTGGTTCAACAACGTGCGTCGTTGCGCCAAGGTAACCATAAAGTGAAAACTCGCGCGGAAGTTGCTGGTGGTGGCCGTAAACCATGGCGCCAAAAAGGAACTGGTCGTGCTCGTCAAGGTTCAATCCGTTCACCACAATGGCGTGGAGGCGGTATCGTATTCGGACCATCTCAAAGAAGCTACAGCTATAAGCTTCCTAAGAAAGTCCGTCGTTTGGCTCTTCTATCTGCACTTTCTACGAAAGTTCGCGATGAAGAAATCATCGTATTGGATGGCCTAACATTCGATGCACCTAAGACAAAAGAATTCACTAAAGTTCTTAAAGATCTTTCAATCGAGAAAAAAGCATTGTTCGTAACAGCTGACCTTGATGAAGCGGTAGCATTGTCCGCTCGTAACATCCCTGGAATCAGTGTTGTTACAGCAAACGGCATCAATGTTCTTGACCTAATCGGTCATGACCAACTTGTCATCACTAAAGATGCAGTTCAAAAAATTGAGGAGGTGCTTGGTTAATGGAAGCACGTGATGTACTAAAACGTCCGGTCATTACCGAGCGTTCTTCAGAACAAATGGAATACAAAAAGTACACTTTCGAAGTTGACACTCGCGCTAACAAAACACATGTGAAGCAAGCTGTCGAAGAAGTTTTCGGAGTTAAAGTGGAAAAAGTCAACGTTCAGAACTACAAAGGTAAGTTCAAACGTATGGGCAAACATGCAGGATACACAAACAAGCGCCGTAAAGCGATTGTAACATTGACTGCAGACTCAAAAGACATCGAACTATTCGAAATCTAATTTATTTATAATTAACGAAGGAGGGAACACAAATGGCGATTAAGAAATTCAAACCTACCTCCAACGGACGTCGTAATATGACTTCTTCAGACTTCTCTGAGATCACTACAGATAAGCCGGAAAAATCATTGCTTGAACCAGTTAAGCGTAAAGGCGGACGTAACAACCAAGGTAGGATGACTGTTCGTCACCAAGGTGGAGGCCACAAGCGCCAATACCGTGTCATCGACTTCCAACGTCGGAAAGATGGCATACCAGGACGCGTTGCTACGATCGAATACGATCCAAACCGTTCTGCTAACATTGCCCTAATCAACTATGCTGATGGGGAAAAACGTTATATCCTTGCTCCAAAAGGTTTGGAAGTTGGAATGACAGTAATGTCAGGTCCAGAAGCGGATATTAGAGTAGGGAACTCACTTCCACTCGAAAATATTCCTATGGGTTCCACTATCCATAACATCGAATTGAAACCTGGTAAAGGCGGCCAATTAGTACGTTCTGCAGGTACATCTGCACAACTACTTGGACGTGAAGGCAAATATGTCATCATCCGTCTACAATCTGGTGAAGTTCGTATGATCCTTTCTACTTGCCGCGCTACTATCGGTCAAGTTGGTAACGAGCAACACGAATTGATCAAAATCGGTAAAGCAGGTCGTTCACGCTGGATGGGCAAACGTCCGACAGTACGTGGATCTGTAATGAACCCTAACGATCACCCACACGGTGGTGGTGAAGGACGTACACCAATCGGTCGTCCGAGCCCAGTTACACCTTGGGGTAAACCAGCTCTTGGTTACAAAACTCGTAAGAAAAACAACAAATCCGACAAACTTATCGTTCGTCGCCGTAAAAAATAATGTGATGACACTGCGGTTCTATGAATGGACCGTAGCACAGTCATCACGGAAGGAGGATCCGACATGGGCCGCAGCTTGAAAAAAGGACCTTTCGCAGATGATCATCTTTTGAAAAAGGTCGACGCTCAAAAAGATGCACAAAAAAAGCAGGTCATTAAAACTTGGTCTCGCCGTTCTACAATCTTCCCGTCATTTATCGGTTTGACGATTGCTGTATACGACGGACGTAAACACGTACCAGTTTATGTGACTGAAGATATGGTTGGTCACAAACTAGGTGAGTTCGTACCTACGCGCACATATAAAGGTCATGGCGCTGACGATAAGAAAACTAGACGCTAATTGAGAGGAGGTTATTCTGATGCAACAAGCAAAAGCTACTGCCCGCACAGTCCGTATTGCTCCTCGCAAAGTCCGTTTGGTCGTTGATCTTATCCGGGGCAAGAAAATCGGTGAAGCTGTCGCGATTCTACGCCTGACGCCAAAAGCGGCATCTCCGGTTGTAGAAAAAGTTTTGAAATCAGCAATTGCAAATGCTGAACACAACTATGAAATGGATGTTGAGAACCTAATCGTTAACGAAGTATTCGTTGATGAGGGTCCAACAATGAAACGTTTCCGTCCACGTGCACAAGGTCGTGCAAGTGCGATCAACAAACGTACTAGCCACATCACTGTAGTGGTATCCGAAAAGAAGGAGGGGTAATTCGTGGGTCAAAAAGTACATCCTAATGGTTTACGGGTTGGAATCATCCGTGACTGGGATTCGAAATGGTATGCAGAAAAAGACTATGCGAATCTTTTACACGAAGACTTGAAAATCCGTGAATTCGTCGAAAAGCGCTTAGTAGACGCAGCAGTTTCCAAAGTGGAAATTGAGCGTGCCGCAAAGCGTGTAAACATTACAATTCACACTGCGAAGCCTGGTATGGTTATCGGTAAAGGCGGTTCTGAAGTCGAAGCACTTCGTAAATCACTTAACGATATTACTGGCAAACGTGTACACATCAACATCGTGGAAATCAAGCGTGCTGATCTTGACGCGAAATTGGTTGCAGAATCAATCGCACGTCAACTTGAAAGCCGTGTATCTTTCCGTCGCGCACAAAAACAAGCAATTCAACGCACTATTCGTTCTGGTGCAAAAGGTATCAAAACACAAGTATCCGGACGTCTTGGCGGTGCTGACATCGCTCGTGCGGAACACTATAGTGAAGGAACTGTACCTCTTCATACATTACGTGCAGATATCGACTATGCACACGCAGAAGCTGACACAACTTATGGTAAGCTCGGCGTTAAAGTATGGATTTACCGGGGAGAAGTCCTTCCAGTGAAGAAGAACTCTGAGGAAGGAGGCAACTAATTATGTTAATGCCTAAACGCGTTAAATATCGTCGTGTATTCCGTGGTAAAATGCGCGGAACTACAAAAGGCGGAGCATCTGTACAGTTTGGTCAATTCGGTTTACAATCAACTGAATCAGCTTGGATTACAAACCGCCAAATCGAATCTGCTCGTATCGCAATGACACGTTACATGAAACGTGGCGGTAAAGTTTGGATCAATATCTTCCCACATAAGTCATATACGAAAAAGCCTCTTGAAGTCCGGATGGGTTCCGGTAAAGGTGCTGTAGAAGGCTGGGTAGCAGTAGTAAAACCAGGTCGTGTAATGTTTGAAATCGCAGGTGTGTCAGAAGAAGTTGCACGTGAAGCACTTCGCCTCGCATCTCACAAACTGCCTGTAAAGAGCAAGTTTGTAAAACGTGAAGAAATTGGTGGTGAGTCTAATGAAAGCTAATGAAATCCGTGACTTAACAACTGCAGAAATCGAGCAAAAAGTGAAATCACTGAAAGAAGAGCTTTTCAACCTTCGCTTCCAATTAGCGACAGGACAATTAGAAAACACTGCACGCATCCGTGAAGTTCGCAAATCGATTGCGCGCATGAAAACTGTAATACGTCAAAGAGAGATCAGTGCAAATAACTGATGAAGGAGGTTGCAGCCATGACTGAGCGTAACCAGCGCAAAGTATATACAGGCCGTGTTGTATCCGACAAAATGGATAAAACGGTTACCGTAATGGTAGAGACACATAAAAAGCACTCTTTATACGGCAAACGTGTAAAGTATTCTAAGAAATTCAAGGCCCATGACGAACTAAATGAAGCGAAAATCGGCGATGTTGTACGTATAATGGAAACTCGTCCACTATCAGCAACAAAACGTTTCCGCCTCATCGAAGTAATCGAAAAAGCGGTCATCATCTAATATCGTTCGGAAAGTAAATTCCGAGAGGAGGTAGCCTCAATGATTCAACAAGAAAGCCGTATGAAAGTTGCCGATAACTCAGGTGCACGTGAAGTTCTAACAATTAAAGTACTTGGTGGAACAGGTCGTAAAACTGCAAATATCGGTGACGTCGTTGTTGTAACAGTGAAAAAAGCAACACCTGGTGGCGTTGTCAAGAAAGGTGACGTCGTTAAGGCTGTTATCGTTCGTACGAAGAGCGGAGTGCGCCGTAAAGATGGCTCCTACATTACGTTCGACGAAAACGCATGTGTTATCATCCGTGATGACAAGAGCCCACGTGGAACTCGTATTTTCGGACCAGTTGCACGCGAACTTCGCGACAGCAACTTTATGAAAATTATTTCACTCGCTCCAGAAGTTCTTTAATCACATGACAGTGCCAATCAAGGAGGTGCGATAAAATGCACGTTAAAAAAGGCGATAAAGTTATGGTCATCACCGGAAAAGACAAAGGTAAGACCGGAGTTATCTTAGCTGCTTTCCCTAAGAAGGATCGTGTGCTTGTAGAAGGTGTTAACATCGTAAAGAAACATACGAAACCGAACCAAGTTAATCCTCAAGGCGGAATTATCAGCCAAGAAGCAGCTATTCATGTATCCAACGTCATGCTAATCGATCCTAAAACAGGCGAGCCAACTCGCGTAGGTTATAAAATCGAAGATGGCAAAAAGGTTCGTATTGCAAAAAAATCCGGTGAAGCACTGGATAAATGAGTAATGGATGAAAGGAGGTCCAACTGATGAGCCGATTAAAAGATAAGTTTTCAAAAGAAATCACACCTGCTCTTATGAGCAAGTTTGAATATACTTCAGTAATGCAAGTACCAAAAGTAGATAAAATCGTCATCAATATGGGTGTTGGTGATGCTGTTCAAAACTCTAAAGCGCTTGACGCGGCAGTAGAAGATCTTGCTACTATTTCCGGTCAAAAGCCAGTTGTTACAAAAGCGAAGAAATCAATCGCTGGATTCCGTCTTCGTGAAGGAATGCCGATTGGAGCAAAAGTAACACTACGTGGTGAGCGTATGTATGAATTCCTGGACAAGCTGATCTCAATTTCACTTCCACGTGTTCGTGACTTCCGAGGTGTTTCGAAGAAAGCATTCGACGGTCGTGGAAACTACACATTAGGTGTGAAGGAACAGATTATTTTCCCTGAAATTGACTACGATAAAGTATCTAAAGTACGAGGAATGGATATCGTCATCGTTACGACTGCTAACTCCGATGAAGAAGCACGTGAGTTATTAACGCAGTTCGGCATGCCGTTCCAAAAGTAAACTAAAGGGAGGCGAAAACGTGGCTAAGAAGTCAATGATCGTTAAACAGAAACGTACGCCAAAGTTCAAAGTTCAAGAGTATACACGTTGCGAGCGCTGTGGGCGTCCGCACTCCGTATATCGCAAATTCAAACTTTGCCGTATTTGTTTCCGAGAACTCGCATATAAGGGACAAATTCCTGGCGTTAAAAAAGCAAGCTGGTAATCCCCTAACTTGGGAAGGAGGTTAATGTAATGACAATGAGTGATCCGATTGCAGACATGCTTACACGCATCCGTAACGCGAACATGGTTCGCCACGAGAAGCTTGAGGTACCTGCTTCAAACATGAAAAAAGAAATCGCTGAAATCCTAAAGCGTGAAGGTTTCGTTCGCGATGTTGAATTTGTGGAAGATAGCAAACAAGGCATTATCCGCATTTTCCTTAAATATGGTCAAAATAATGAGCGTGTTATCACTGGTCTTAAGCGTATCTCAAAACCTGGTCTTCGCGTTTATGCAAAAACGAACGAAGTACCTAAAGTTTTGAATGGCCTTGGTATCGCCCTCGTATCCACGTCAAACGGTCTCCTTACTGATAAGGAAGCACGTGCAAAACAAGTAGGCGGAGAAGTAGTAGCTTACGTTTGGTAATCTGTAACAATTGAATGGAGGTGCAATAGGATGTCCCGAATTGGTAAACGCCCAATCGAGGTACCTGAAAACGTGACTGTAACTGTTTCTGAAAACAACTTCGTTACTGTTAAAGGTCCAAAAGGCGAACTTACAAATACATTTAATACTGATATTAAAATCGAACAAGAAGGCAATGTCATCACTTTGACTCGCCCAACTGAATCGAAACAACACCGTTCAATCCACGGAACTACACGTTCTCTATTGGATAACATGGTAACAGGTGTTTCTAAAGGATTCGAACGCACACTAGAATTAGTTGGGGTTGGGTACCGTGCTCAACTTCAAGGTACTAAACTAGTATTGAACGTTGGATACTCTCATCCGGTTGAGTTCACACCGGAAGAAGGAATTGAAGTAGAAGTTCCTGCTAACACGAAAATCATCGTTCGCGGTATCAACAAAGAACGTGTTGGTGCACTTGCGTCGAATATCCGTAAAGTACGCCCACCTGAACCGTACAAAGGTAAAGGTATTAAGTACGAAGGCGAAATTATCCGTCGTAAAGAAGGAAAAACAGGTAAATAATGCCGCGTAAAGGCATTCGGAAGGAGTGACCACGATGATCACGAAACAAGATAAGAACGCTGTCCGTAAAAAGCGTCACGCACGTGTGCGTACGAAAATCAGCGGATCCGCAGCGCGTCCACGCTTGAATGTATATCGTTCAAACAAACATATCTACGCACAACTAATCGATGATTTAAACGGCGTAACGATTGCTAGTGCTTCCACTATGGATAAAGGGTTCGAATTGGACTCTAAGGCGAATGCCGAAGCAGCAGCTAAAGTCGGCGAGTTGATCGCGAAGAAAGCCGTTGAAAAAGATGTCAAATCGGTTGTTTTCGACCGTGGCGGATACCTATTCCACGGCCGTGTGAAAGCTCTTGCGGACGCAGCACGCGAAAATGGACTGGAATTTTAATTAAGAAGGAGGGACATATTTCATGCGTCGTAATGATCAAAATAGAAGTGAATTCGAAGAACGCGTAGTTACGATCAACCGTGTAGCGAAAGTTGTTAAAGGTGGACGTCGTTTCCGCTTTACAGCACTTGTCGTTGTCGGCGATAAAAACGGACGCGTTGGCTTCGGAACTGGTAAAGCACAGGAAGTTCCGGATGCAATCCGTAAAGCTATTGAAGATGCGAAGAAGAACTTAATCGAAGTGCCAATGGTTAAAGGAACGACTCCGCACGAAATTATTGGACGTTTTGGTGCAGGGCAAATCCTCATCAAACCAGCAGCACCTGGTACAGGAGTTATCGCTGGTGGACCGGTACGTGCGGTACTTGAACTTGCAGGAATCACGGATATCCTTTCAAAATCCTTAGGATCAAGCACACCGATTAACATGGTACGTGCAACAATTGAAGGGTTAAAGAATTTGAAACGCGCTGACGAAGTTGCTAGATTGCGCGGCAAATCCGTTGAAGAACTGTTAGGTTAAGGGGGGAAACACAATGGCAAACAAACTTGAAATCACCCTTACGAAAAGTGTAATCGGCGCGAAGCCGGCACAACGTAAAACAGTTGAAGCTCTCGGTCTGCGTAAGTTAAATCAGACGGTTGAACATCAAGACAATGTAGCGATTCGTGGCATGATCAACAAAGTAAGCCACTTAGTCACTGTTAAAGAACAATAATGCACATTTTCGAAATAAGGAGGTGCCGATAAAATGAAATTACACGATATGAAGCCAGCTGAAGGCGCACGTAAAGCACGTAAACGCATTGGTCGTGGAATCGGTTCCGGTACAGGTAAAACTTCCGGTAAAGGTCATAAAGGACAAAACGCTCGTTCGGGCGGTGGCGTTCGTCTTGGATTTGAAGGTGGTCAAATTCCACTATTCCAAAGACTTCCGAAGCGTGGATTTACGAATATTAATCGTAAAGAATATGCAATCGTGAATTTAGACGTACTTAATCGTTTTGACGAAGGTACCGAAGTTACGCCTGAATTGCTAATTGAAACTGGAATCGTGAGCAATGAAAAATCAGGAATTAAGATTCTTGGAAATGGGACTCTTGAGAAAAAGATTACTGTCAAAGCTCATAAATTCTCTGCTTCTGCTAAGGAAGCCATCGAGAAAGCGGGCGGGCAAACTGAGGTGATTTAATGTTTCAGACAATCTCCAACTTTATGCGCGTTAGAGATATCAGGTCTAAAATCATTTTCACACTATTGGTGCTCATCGTATTCAGACTGGGAGCATTCATTCCTGTCCCGAACGTTGATGCAACTGCTTTGCAACAAACAAACAACCAATTCATTGGATTACTTAACACATTTGGCGGTGGAGCGTTACAGCAGTTCTCCATCTTCGCGATGGGGATCATGCCTTACATCACCGCTTCCATTATTGTGCAATTATTGCAGATGGATGTCGTTCCGAAATTCAGTGAGTGGTCTAAGCAAGGGGACGTTGGAAGACGGAAGCTTGCACAATTCACAAGATATTTCACAGTTATCCTAGCATTTATCCAAGCGATTGCCATGTCATTCGGGTTTAACCAAATGTTTGGCGGTACTTTGATAAAAGACGAAGGAATCTCCACATACGTGGTAATTGCGATTGTCTTGACAGCCGGTACATCATTCCTGCTTTGGCTTGGTGAGCAGATTACTGCAAAAGGAGTTGGGAATGGTATTTCCATTATCATCTTCGCAGGTATCGTTTCAGCTATTCCAAACGCAGTAAACCAATTGTATGCATCACAAATTCAAGATGCGGGTGACGCTTTGTTCATTCGAATTGCTACGATGGTATTATTATTGATTGTCATTGTTGCAGTCATTGTTGGGGTTGTTTATGTACAAGAAGCACTCCGTAAAATACCAATTCAGTATGCAAAACGTACGACTGGCCGTGGTCAAACAACGGCTGGACAACAAACTCACTTGCCATTGAAATTGAATGCTGCAGGGGTAATTCCGGTAATCTTTGCTGTGGCGTTTTTCATCACTCCTCAGCAAATAGCTACATTCTTCGGCGAAAACAGTGTGACAAATTTCATTACAAGAACGTTCGATTATAATGAACCGGTTGGAATGATTCTTTATGTAGCATTGATCCTTGCTTTCACATATTTCTATGCTTTCATCCAGGTGAATCCAGAGAATATGGCAGATAATCTGAAAAAGCAGGGCGCCTATATCCCGGGCATTCGTCCAGGACAAAATACACAAAAATATTTAACAAGCACTTTGTATAGATTGACATTCGTCGGCTCGATTTTCCTTGCTGTCGTTGCAATCATGCCGATTTTCTTCATCAATTTAGCGAATCTTCCACAGTCGCTTCAAATTGGCGGAACAAGCTTGCTCATCGTCGTAGGGGTTGCCCTTGAAACAATGAAACAACTTGAATCACAACTTGTGAAAAGGCATTACAAAGGGTTTATGAAATAATATTCATAATAGGCGGGCAACCTCTATTATGAGTAAGGATGGAGGGCAAGACGTATGAATATCGTATTAATGGGTCTGCCGGGTGCTGGTAAAGGCACACAAGCAGATAAAATTGTCGAAAAGTACGAAATCCCTCATATTTCTACAGGCGATATGTTCCGTGCTGCGATTTCGGAAGGCACGGAACTTGGAGTCAAAGCAAAATCGTTCATGGATCAGGGTGCACTTGTTCCTGATGAGGTTACAATTGGCATTGTTCGTGAACGTTTAAGCAAATCCGATTGCGATAACGGATTCCTACTTGATGGTTTTCCTCGTACAGTTCCTCAAGCAGAAGCACTCGATGCATTGCTTTTGGAGATGGATAGGAAAATTGAACATGTTCTTAACATTAAAGTAGAAAAAGATGAACTTATTGCAAGATTGACCGGTCGCAGAATTTGCAAAGTATGCGGCACATCCTACCATTTGCAGTTCAACCCACCAAAGGTTGAGGGCATCTGTGATAAGGATGGCGGGGAACTTTATCAGCGAGCGGATGACAATCCGGAAACTGTCACGAACCGTCTGGAAGTAAATATGAATCAAACAGCACCGCTCTTGGCGTTTTACGACAACAAAGGCGTGCTGACGAACATAGATGGACAAAAAGACATCATTGATGTTTTCAAAGATCTGGACGCTATCTTACAAGAAAGTGCTCAGTGATCCTTTCCGGACGCAATTCATGCACGCCATATTGCGGGCAGACTTCTCTTATTGCACGGAAAGAGCGTATAATTAACGAGCTGCAAAAGCATATGGTGCCCGGTATAGGAACTGGTGATAATCCACAAGTGGCACTGTTTCGGGTCGTCATTAATGCACATGCCAACTTCAGTGGGTATAATGTATTTGGTGTCCGAAACTGTGTAGCCAGTATGGATAGAACCAACGGCAAATCCGTCGTTTGTGTCTATTCCAATACGATTTTCCACAACAAAAGTCGGGGACTGACTTACGGGAAACGAAGTGTGACAGACGTCTTTCGAACATCACTCATGCAATCCGGACATATGTTGAAGGAAGCTTTGAAGGCGACTGCTGCCGCTCGATGGTTAAAACCTTTATTGGATATAGAAGGGAGACAGGATTGATGGCGAAGGACGACGTAATTGAAGTTGAAGGTACCGTAGTCGAAACGTTGCCGAACGCAATGTTCAAGGTAGAGTTGGAAAATGGTCATACGATTCTTGCACATGTTTCAGGCAAGATCCGCATGCACTTTATCCGTATCCTGCCTGGTGACAAAGTGACGATGGAACTCTCACCTTATGATTTAACACGCGGTCGTATCACATACCGTTTCAAATAATAACTTTTGCAACTCCGGAATATTGAAGGAGGTTGGGTAAGATGAAAGTAAGGCCATCTGTAAAACCGATCTGTGAAAAATGTAAAGTTATTCGCAGACGCGGCCGAGTAATGGTAATCTGTGAAAATCCAAAACATAAACAAAGACAAGGCTAATACAAAGGGAGGTGCACTATCTATATGGCACGTATTGCTGGTGTAGACGTACCGCGCGATAAGCGCGTAGTCATTTCATTGACATACATTTTTGGAATTGGAAAAACAACTGCACAAAAGGTTCTTGCTAACGCTGGTGTTTCTGAAGAAACTCGTGTTCGCGATCTTACTGATGCAGAACTTGATAAAATCCGTGAGCAAATGGACGGTTTGAAAGTTGAAGGGGACCTTCGTCGTGAAACTTCCCTTAACATCAAACGTTTGATGGAAATCGGAAGCAACCGAGGCATCCGTCACCGTCGTGGTTTACCGGTTCGTGGTCAAAACACGAAAAACAACGCACGTACACGTAAAGGTCCTAAACGGACTGTAGCTAACAAAAAGAAATAATAGGTAAAGGAGGTTTTCTGTAGACATGGCACGTAAACAACAAACTCGTAAACGTCGTGTAAAAAAGAATATTGAAACTGGTATTGCACATATCCGTTCGACGTTCAACAATACAATCGTAACGATCACTGATAGTCATGGGAATGCACTTTCATGGTCAAGTGCTGGTGCACTAGGATTCAGAGGTTCTCGTAAATCAACTCCGTTTGCTGCACAAATGGCTGCTGAAACAGCTGCTAAAACAGCTATGGAGCACGGCTTGAAGTCTTTGGAAGTTACTGTAAAAGGACCAGGTGCTGGTCGTGAAGCTGCAATTCGTTCACTACAAGCTGCAGGTCTTGAAGTAACTGCAATCAGAGACGTAACTCCGGTTCCACATAACGGATGCCGCCCACCAAAACGCCGCCGTGTATAATGGTTTGTTCTCCAATTGATTGAAAAGCACAATTTTTGGTAAAAATGAATTGTGTGATTGTTTTTTATATATCTTTTTGATAATCGATTTCAATATGGAACGGCCTATATACTAGACGTTTTGAAGGAGGGTAAATGCATGATCGAGATTGAGAAGCCGAAGATTGAAACAGTTATGATCAGTGAAGATTCCAAGTTCGGAAAGTTTATTATCGAACCGTTGGAGCGTGGATATGGAAATACTTTAGGGAATTCCTTGCGCCGCATTCTTCTTTCCTCATTGCCAGGAGCTGCCGTGACATCTATCCAGATCGACGGGGTTCTTCATGAATTCTCTACAATTGAAGGTGTCGTTGAAGACGTTGCAACAATTATTTTGAATGTGAAGAAACTTGCTCTCAAAATCTATTCAGATGATGAGAAAGTGATTGAAATAGATGTGAAGGGTGAAGGCACAGTCACTGCTGCGGATATTACTCATGATAGTGATGTCGAAGTATTGAACCCGGAACTTCAAATTGCAACACTTGGTAAAAACGGTCATCTACGTATGCGTATGTACGCTGTCCGTGGTAGAGGATATGCACCTTCTGATCAGAACAAACGTGAGGATCTTGCGATTGGTGTTATTCCGATCGACTCTATTTACACTCCAGTTTCACGCGTCAATTTCCAAGTCGAGAATACTCGCGTAGGTCAAAGTACTAACTTTGATAAGTTGACGTTTGATATTTGGACAGATGGCAGTATCGGTCCGAAAGAAGCTGTTTCGCTTGGAGCAAAAATCCTGACGGAGCATCTGAACATTTTCGTTGGCATGACTGACGAGGCACAAACTGCTGAAATTATGGTAGAAAAAGAAGAAGATCAAAAAGAGAAAGTTCTTGAGATGACTATCGAAGAATTGGATCTATCAGTGAGATCTTATAATTGCCTAAAACGCGCAGGCATCAATACTGTACTCGAACTTGCGAACAAGTCCGAAGACGAAATGATGAAAGTGCGCAACCTAGGCCGTAAATCACTTGAAGAAGTGAAGGCGAAATTGGACGAGTTGAACCTTGAGTTGCGCTCGGAAGATTAAACAACTAGATTGAAGGAGGGAAACTTCTATGGGTTACAGAAAACTTGGACGCACAAGTTCACAACGTAAAGCAATGCTTCGCGACTTGGCTACAGACCTAATCGTGCATGAGCGCATTCAAACAACAGAAGCGCGTGCGAAAGAATTACGTTCAGTCGTTGAAAAAATGATTACTCTTGGTAAACGCGGTGACTTGCATGCACGTCGTCAAGCAGCACAATTCATTCGTCGCGAGTTGGTAACAACTGCTGATGAAGAAGGTAATGAGAAGGAAATCTTTGCAATTCAAAAGCTTTTCGATAACGTTGCACCACGTTACGCAGATCGCCAAGGCGGTTATACTCGTATCATGAAAATGGGACCTCGTCGCGGAGACGGAGCACCTGTTGTTGTAATCGAGTTAGTTTAATAATGCGTAGGGCGCCTGCCTAAACGCGACAGGCATAAGACGGATTGGCGAAGCGGCATTTTTTGCTGCACAGCCAAGATGGCTTATGACCCGAGCGTTTGGCGCCCGGAGCTGGAATGTAACAACAAAAGGGTGTGTCTGGCATACGCACAGCCACACCCTTTTCTTATCTAAATGATTTATACGACAAATATTAAAAGCTGAGTGTTACGATCGACGGTATAGCCGATCGGTCTAGCTCTACGCATCTCATCCGCTGATCCGGATTGAGCACCCGGCATCAGAATAGATAAAAGCGCATTCTTCGGATGAGGTGCGCGCTTTTTTTATTTATACTCAGAAATTGTTGTAGTATTCTTGTTTTTTATACATAATCGAAGGAAACCGGAGGTGAAAGATGTGAAAGAAATTTTATCATTGGATCATGTTTCCTATACATACGAATCTGTTGAAGGTGAGTCCCGTAAGGCGGTTGATGATGTGTGTTTCACCGTTTGGGAAGGGGAATGGATTGCGATTGTTGGTCATAATGGGTCGGGTAAATCAACATTGGCTAAATTGATGATAGGTCTTTTATTCCCCGAAGCTGGTAAGCTTAGTGTTTTCCTCGAAGAACTGAACACTGAAAACCTATGGGATATCCGTTCCCGGATTGGCATGGTTTTTCAAAATCCGGATAACCAATTCGTAGGTTCGACTGTTCAGGACGACGTGGCATTCGCACTCGAGAATAACGGTGTTCCGTTTGAACAGATGGTGCCAAGGGTCCATGATTCGCTTGCTCAAGTGAACATGGAAGAATTTCTGGATCATGAACCCCACCACCTCTCGGGGGGACAAAAACAGCGGGTGGCTATTGCAGGTGCACTTGCAATGCGTCCCAAGCTTCTGATTTTAGATGAGGCGACTTCTATGCTTGATCCACAAGGTCGAGATGAAGTGATTAAAGTCGTTGATGAATTAAAACAAACAACCGGACTCACTGTTATTTCGATTACACATGATCTTGAAGAGGTGCTGTTGGCTGACAAGGTCATCGTCATGAATGATGGGAAGATGATGATGAGCGGAAAGCCTGAAGAAATATTTTCTCATGACGAGCAACTTGAGGCGATTGGGTTGGACTTGCCTTTCGCATCAAGACTATCAAGATTACTCCGTGAGGAAGGTATTGCAATACAAGGTCAACATACGACGGAAAAAGAGTTGGTGAATGAACTATGGACATTTCACTGCAACAAGTAGGATATTCATATGCATCAGGGACACCATTTGAAAAAAGGGCGTTGCATGAAGTGAATGCCACTATTAAATCGGGCTCCTATACAGCGGTCATTGGTCATACTGGGTCTGGTAAATCGACATTGCTTCTTCATTTAAATGGTCTTCTGAAACCTACCGAGGGAACGGTACGCGTTGGGGACGTCAACATAACTGCCGGCACAAAAGCTAAAGAATTGAAAGAAATACGCAAACGCGTCGGCATTGTCTTCCAATTTCCGGAGCATCAACTGTTTGAGGAAACTGTGGAGAAAGATATAATGTTTGGTCCGATGAATTTCGGAGTTCCTGCCGAAGAGGCAAGGCGCCGTGCTCATGAGCTGATCAAATTACTTGGATTGCCAGAAGACGTTGCAGAAAAATCACCTTTTGATTTATCTGGTGGGCAAATGCGCCGGGTGGCGATTGCAGGAGTCCTTGCTTTTAAACCATCCATATTAATCTTAGATGAACCAACTGCAGGACTTGACCCGCGTGGACGGAAAGAAATCATGGAATTGTTCAATAGACTACATGAAGAAGAGGGTTTGACTACCATACTTGTCACGCATAGTATGGAAGATGCGGCCAAGTATGCGGATCACATACTTGTCATGCATGAAGGGCGTTCAGTGATGGCTGGAACACCCACAGAGGTGTTTAGTGATGCTGAACGGTTAAAGACCTTCCGTCTTGGCCTGCCGCGTTCTGTGGCGTTCCAGCGCGACTTTGAGAAGCTGACGGGAAAGCCGTTAGGCAAGTTGGCGTTAACCGAGGAGCAACTCGCTTCTGGAATTGCCGCCGCCTTGAAGGATGGTGAGCAATAATGTTGGAGAAAATGATTTTCGGGCGATATGTGCCAGGAGACTCATTCATTCATAAATTGGATCCAAGGTCTAAACTCCTTTTCGTTTTTCTATTCATCATTGCGGTCTTTTTAGCGAATAATACATTTACCTATGCACTCATTCTTACATTTACATTGTTCGTTATTTTCATTTCCCGGATTAGATTATACTTTATATTAAACGGACTAAAGCCGATCCTCTTCTTAATTGTTTTTACATTTCTCATGCACTTTATCTTCACGAAGGAAGGTGCAGTGCTTGTAGATTTGAAGTTTTTGAAAATACATGAAGAAGGGGTTCGGCAAGGGATTTTCATTTCAATCCGTTTCCTTGTACTCGTTCTTATGACGACTGTGTTAACATTGACGACTTCACCTATTTCAATCACGGATGGGATGGAGACATTATTGAATCCCTTAAAGCGCATTAAATTGCCGGTCCATGAATTAGCGTTGATGATGTCGATTTCATTGCGCTTCATTCCTACTTTGATGGATGAAACGGATAAAATATTGAAGGCGCAGCTAGCGCGAGGATCCGATTTAACGAGTGGGACGATAAAGGAGAGAATCCGAGCTGTTGTGCCGCTTCTTGTTCCCTTATTTGTGAGCGCGTTCAAAAGGGCGGAGGATCTTGCAATCGCGATGGAAGTGCGGGGATATCGCGGTGGAGAAGGAAGGACGAGGTATCGCCAGTTGAATTGGCAAGGACGCGATACATTGGTTATCATCGTTTTTATCATTTTGGTAGCCGCTCTCGTTTGGTTGAGAGGAGGTAGCTGAATGAAACGGGTAAAGGCCACAGTCGCTTATGATGGCACGGATTTTGCGGGATACCAATCTCAGCCGAATATGCGGACCGTGCAATCTGTTATCGATAAAGCGCTTGTTAAGCTTCACAAGGACAAATCGATCTATTCGGTAGCAAGTGGACGGACGGACGCCGGTGTACATGCCTTTGGACAAGTGATCCATTTTGACACGCCGTTAAATCTGTTTCCTGACCGTTGGCGGATGGCGTTGAATGTTTTATTGCCGAAGGATGTAAGAGTTGTTGACGTTGAATTTGTGGATGATGAATTCCATGCGCGCTATTCTGCGACGGGAAAGACATACATGTACAAATGGTCAAGAAGTGAGATACAAAGTCCTTTTGAAAGGAATTATGTAGTTCACCTTGGGAAGTGGCGTCCGGATATTGAACGGATGCGTGAGGCTGCCACGTATTTCATAGGGACGCATGATTTCACAAGCTTTTGCTCTTCGAAAACAGCAACTTCAAGTAAAGTACGGACCGTACGTGAACTAACAGTTGTTGAGCAAGGCGAAGAGCTAATCATGACGATTGAAGGCGATGGTTTTCTATACAATATGGTACGGACGATTGCAGGCATGCTTTTCGCTGTAGGCATTGGTTGGAACGAGCCATCAGACATGAAAGAAATGATCGAGGCTAAGGATCGTAAAAAGGTAGGCAAAACAGCGCCAGCACACGGTTTGTACCTGATGAACGTGACGTATGAGGGCTGAGCCAACTTTTCCTGGCGTTTTCTTAGAAAGTGCTTGACTTCTGAGCGTATTCGATATAAGATGATTAATGGTATTTCAATAACCCCACAATAAGCCCCGGAAAGTTTATTTGTGTTTAGGGATAGAGAAAACAACGGAACAGATTGATATTTTTAGGAGGAAACATAAATGCGTACAACATTCATGGCTAAAGGTCACGAAGTAGAGCGTAAATGGCTCGTTGTCGACGCTGAAGGACAGACGCTTGGTCGTCTTGCTTCTGAAGTTGCAGCGATTTTGCGCGGCAAAAACAAACCTACGTTCACACCACACGTTGACACTGGTGATCACGTGATCATCATCAACGCTGAGAAAATCCAATTGTCTGGGAATAAATTAAAAGATAAAATCTACTATCGCCACTCTGGCTATACTGGTAATATGAAACAACGTACTGCGCTTGAAATGCGTACGAACTATCCAACTAAAATGTTGGAACTTGCGATTAAAGGGATGCTTCCAAAAGGCCCACTTGGTCGTCAAACAATCAAAAAACTTCATGTCTATGCTGGAGCGGAACATCCACATACGGCACAAAAACCAGAAGCATACGAGCTTCGTGGATAATTAAGAGGAGGAAACACCTTTGGCACAAGTACAATATATCGGCACTGGCCGTCGTAAAAGCTCAGTAGCTCGTGTACGTCTCGTTCCTGGCGAAGGCAAAATTGTCGTCAACAACCGTGACGTAGAAGACTACGTACCATTCGAAACACTTCGCGAAGTAATCAAACAACCACTTGTAGCGACTGAAACACTTGGCAGCTATGACATCCATGTAAACGTCCACGGTGGCGGTTACACAGGACAAGCAGGCGCTATCCGTCACGGCGTAGCTCGCGCTCTACTTACTGTAGACCCTGACTTCCGCGGCGTATTGAAATCAGCAGGATTGCTAACACGTGACTCACGCATGAAAGAACGTAAAAAATACGGTCTTAAAGGCGCTCGTCGTGCACCACAATTCTCAAAACGTTAATATTAGTTTTACCAATGTTTACAGCCTCTTCCCGAGTATTCGGGAAGGGGTTTTTTATTTATTTCATTGATAAAACGAATATCCTTCCACCAATAGCGGGAGACTAATCGATATCAGTTCAAATATGTTAGGGGAGATACTATGCAATACATCTGGGGGATTTTTGGCATCATTGGGATATTAGCGATTGCATGGTGCCTGTCAACAGCGCGAAAATCCATCAACCCAAGAACGGTTTTCGGAGCATTGGCGATACAAATTATTTTTGGTTTTGCAGTGTTGAAATGGGAGTTCGGAAGGACAATTTTGGAATTTATTTCAGGGGTCGTCCAAAAAGTGATTGACTCATCCAACGCTGGAATTCAGTTCTTGTTTGGCGGCGTGTTGGGGGTTGAGGGTGTGGGTTTCACCTTCGCGTTTCAAGTGTTACCGATTATCATTTTCTTTGCTTCCTTAATAGGGGTACTCTATTATTTAGGGATTATGCAGTTTGCGACGAGAATTGTCGGCGGACTTTTGGCAAAAGCCCTAAAGACAAGTGAAACCGAATCAATGTCGGCGGCTGCCAATATCTTTCTTGGACCAACAGAAGCCCCGTTAGTTGTAAAACCTTATATCGAAAAAATGACTAAATCAGAGTTGTTTGCAGTAATGGTAGGGGGGATGGCCTGCGTATCGGGTGCAGTGTTAGGCGGTTATGCTTTGTTAGGTGTTCCTATTGATTATTTATTAGCTGCAGCTTTCATGGGTGCACCTGCAGGATTATTATTTGCGAAAATCATTGTCCCTCAAACTGAAACATTGAACACAGCTGAAAATGTTCGGATGGTCAAAGATGAGGAATCTAAAAACATTATTGATGCAGCATCTCGCGGGGCGATGGATGGATTAAAAATAGCAGTCGGTGTAGGTGCACTGTTACTTGCATTTATATCCCTAATCTTTTTAGCTAATGTGATTATCGGAGCGATTGGCGGACTTTTTGGGTATGGTTCATTAACGATCGAACAGATATTAGGTTATCTTTTCTTCCCACTCGCCTTCCTCATTGGAGTTCCGTGGGATGAAGCATTACAAGCCGGTTCATTTATAGGCCAAAAATTTGTACTGAACGAATTCATTGCCTACACATCTTTTGCGCCGGAAATAGTCAACCTCTCACCTAAAAGCGTTGCTATGATCACTTTTGCGCTATGTGGCTTTGCCAATCTCTCAGCGTTGGCCATGCTCGTCGGAGGTTTAGGTGGAATGGCCCCGTCGAGAAGAAAGGATATTTCCGAAATGGGATTACGTGCAATCATCGGTGGAACGCTCGCCAATCTGTTAAGTGCGGCTATTGTGGGGATGTTTATCTAACCCTGATTCAAAGTACTGGACTATACACATCGCACTTATTTAAGATGGGGGTGTATACAAGGAGGATCTGACATGAAAGAAATAACGACAGAAGAATTACAAGAACAACTAAAAACTGGAGCGGTTCTTCACATGATCGACGTGCGTGAAGATGATGAAGTAGCACAAGGAATGATTCCGGGAGCTATTCATATCCCGCTTGGTGAGTTGTTAGGACGTCTGGATGAAATCGATCAAGCTAAATCGTATATTATGATTTGTCGATCCAGTGGACGTAGTGGCCGGGCATGTGAATTTTTAGAAGACCAAGGATATGACGTTACAAACATGGTTGGCGGCATGCTGGATTGGCACGGAGAAGTTAAATAACTATTTGAAACGAGGGGGGCCACTGCGGCCTCCTTTTTTCAAATTGGCACGGCTTATCCATAAGAAAATACAAGCAGCCATATCTAATCATATCTTGGCCCATTTCTGCGTATAGTGTGGAAAAAGGCGGTGTGGAATTTGAAGCGATGGCTGATCGTCGGATTATTATTTGCGACCTCTCTTCTAGTAGTAATTTATGGAGTGAAGGCTTCGGACCGTGGGTTTTTCATGCCCGAGCAGTTAGGTGGGGTTAAGATCGTTATTGACCCGGGACATGGTGGATTGGATGGAGGAGCTTCTTTCGGGGATGTGATTGAAAGGGACATTACCTTGAAAATTGCACATGACTTGAAAAAGAAGCTTGAAAAGAAGGGTGCAATGGTTGTGATGACACGTGAAAAGGAAGGCGATGCAATTGCGGAACACGCACCAGGTGAAAAGTTTGGAACAATCCGGCAACGAAAGCTTGCAGATTTAAAGTTGCGGGAGAGCATAGCCATTGAGGAGAATCCCGATATGTTCCTTAGTGTACATGTCAATGCAATTCCTCAAGAAAAATGGAGAGGCTCTCAAGTGTTTTACCATGCTGAAGGACACCCTGGTGGGGAATTACTAGCTAAGTCAATTCAAAGCTCTTTCCGTAATACGCTAAAGAATACGGATCGTGAAGCACTGTCCATAAAAGGTGTATATTTGCTGAAAAAGGTTCCGATGCCTTCTGTTCTCATTGAAACTGGATTTATTTCCAATCCCGAAGAGCGGGCGCTTTTAACAGATCCGGCTTACCAGTCGAAGGTGGCAGATGCCATTATTGAGGGAATCGTCCAATTTTACCTCTCTGAAGAAAATTGAGGGCGATTACTGACTTTGTGTGGGATTCACTATGGTATACTTAGAGGTGATCGAATAAACCTCTAAGGAGTGGCCAAATTGATAAATGAACAAATTGTCCGTGACGTTGTAGGCGAGTTAAAGGATCCGTTTTTACATAGAACACTTGCGGAAACTGATGGGATTATCAGCGTATCGGTTAAACCGGAGAAGAAGCATGTCAGTGTAAAATTGGCCATCGCCAAAGTCAACACGGCGGAGCAAATGAATTTACAAATGAAAGTGGTTGAAGTCATCAAAGCTGCAGGCGCTGAATCGGTTGGTATCCGATTTGAACAGCTGCCACCAGCTGCACTTGAAAAATTCCGTGGAACAGCAAATGAATCGGAAGCACAGGATTTACTCTCACCATTAAATAATATTGAATTCATATCCATTGCATCAGGGAAGGGTGGGGTTGGTAAATCCACCGTTTCCGTCAATTTAGCAGTATCACTTGCCCGTCTTGGTAAAAAGGTTGGTTTGATTGACGCAGATATTTACGGCTTTAGTGTGCCGGATATGATGGGGATCACTGAGTTGCCTGTCGTAAAAGAAAATAGGATTATTCCGGTTGAGCGTTTTGGAGTAAAAGTAATATCGATGGGATTCTTTGTGGAAGACAATGCGCCTGTAGTATGGCGTGGACCGATGTTAGGGAAAGTGCTTGACCAATTTTTCCGTGATGTAGATTGGGGCCCGCTTGATTATTTGATACTTGACTTGCCACCTGGCACGGGAGATGTCGCACTTGATATCCATCAAATGATTCCTTCATCAAAAGAAGTTGTCGTTACGACTCCACACCCTACAGCTGCTTTCGTAGCCGCGCGTGCTGGGGCAATGGCGCTTCAGACTGATCATTCGATCCTTGGAGTCATCGAAAATATGGCTTGGTTCGAGTCGAAAGTAACTGAAGAGAAGGAATACGTTTTCGGTCAAGGTGGAGGAACACGTCTTGCTGAAGAATTGCGTACTGAACTATTAGGGCAAATCCCTCTTGGTCAACCAGACTGGAGTGAAACGGATTTCGCACCTTCTGTCTATGCTCAAGATCATCCAATTGGAAAAACCTATGCGAAAATTGCTCAAGTGATTATAGATAAAACACAAAAATAAAAGCGGAGATGGAGGTCATTTGCCTCCGCCTCCGCTTTCTCCACCTCCACCTCCACCTCCACTGCCACCGCCACCGCCTTGCCCGCCACCAGATTGTCCGCCTGATTTCCCAGTAGGAGCCACTTCGCCGGCTTTCAATATTAATTCCTGCCACTTTGCTTTTAATAAAGGACTGTTAATCGTCTCTTCAATTGATTTCTCCATTTGTTTTTTCATACCGGCCGATTGCAAGATCGTCTCAAGTTGCTTTTGCATATCTGGTTGTCCAAAAAACTCCACCATCTCATTTTGAAAAGATGAGTCATTTATTAACTTTTTCATAATATCTTGTTGTTGATCTTTCATACTTTTAGCAAGTGCCTCTGAAAACTTCGGATCTTCAAAAGCATGCTTCCAAAATTCCTGACCTTTATTCGATAATAATGTATCCTCAATCGACTTCTTCACTTCCGGCTGTTCTAATACAAGTAGCTCACGGAATTCTGCTTCACCAAGCATTTTCCGAATAGCTTTTTTCCCATCCTCTGTCTGCAATGCATCCGTCATCATTTTTTTCATCTCATCGTAATTCGGAGTTTGTTGCTGCATGCTACATCCCGACAAGAGTATGGCAAGTACAAGTAAATGAACCCATTTTTTCTTCATGGAATCAATTTCCCTTCCGATTGCGTTTTCATTTATTGTTCACAAAATAGGAGAGAATATGCATCTGATGCTCAACTAAATAGATTTTTCAACAAAACGTTGATACACTATAATAAGCAATTGAAAAACGGGGGAACTATATCGTGACCATACGAAATTGGATAAAATTCTTTTTTAATGCATTGATAATCGGAGGACTTGTCACGGCTATCATCGGGTTGATAGTTCGTTGGGAGTTTTTCTCGCAATATTTGTCAAACGGGGAGTATTTGGAGTTTCTTGGTGCCTTTATTTGGATGATTTTTCTTGGGTTTACGATGAGTGTCGTTGCTCAAATGGGCTTCTTTGCTTACTTGACGGTGCATCAATTCGGTGTCAATTTGTTTAAATCATTGACATTATGGAATTGGGTACAGTTATTGATCATTGCAGTCGTACTTTTTGACCTAATATTTTTCAGATTCCAGCTGACAGAGGGTAATACAGGGCGCACTCTTTTGTATATAACATTGTTAGTTTCATTGCTTGCAGTTTCCATTGTAACTGCTTATTTCAAAGCAAAATGGACGAAAAAGCACACTCTTATTTCAGCATTGTTTTTCATGATTGTTATTACGACCCTTGAGTGGCTGCCAGCGTTGATGGTACGTTCAGGAAACATCGATTCGTGGGTAACAATTTTATTATTCCCACTTCTTGCAGTAAATGCCTATCAGATTCTTATGTTGCCTAAATACAATCGCCAGTCCGATGAAGATAAAGCAAAACTTGATGCTCGAAAGAAAGCAAGAAAAGCAAGTATGAAAACGGCCAAAGCAAAATGAATAAAAGCACAGTACCCCTGACGTGGGGTACTGTGCTTTTATTCATTGTTTTTTTGATCGTCCAGCTTCGGGCGCCAAGAGCTCGGGTCATAAGTCGAAGTTAGTGCGTAAACCGCCACTTCATATCTTCGTCTTATGCCTTTCGCCCCTAAGCAGGCGCCCTACGCTTTTGGTTAATCAGGTATTTTCTTCGTCTTGATTGACATATTAAACAGAACATCCTCCAAAGATTTATATTGGCGGGTTTCATTGAGCGTAATTAAATCAGCCAACGTAACGCGATCTTCACGAAAATGCGGTATTGAAATGATTTCACCTTCCAAAACGGGAGGCGGTTCACCCCTGCTCCATTGTACAGTGGAACCAAGCGCATTCACTTCTGTATCCCAAAGAGCATTGCGTAAAGAGTGGGGGAAAAACTCGTCCGAAGTCCTGAACCATAATGGTTTCGAACCGAATAATTCCTCGTATTTTTCCAACTGCCCAATGAGAAGAGGAGTGTTTTGTTCATACTCCGACCCCGCATGTCCCAACAGACCGGTCGGAATATTACGTTTCTTGATCATTTCTACAATTTCTGGAAAGCGATCTGCCCAGTCCATATCAAGAAGAAGTAAAGGATAAGGAGCTTTCAATTCACGAATCAACTGCTCCACTTCCTCATCGCCAAAGGAAATATTGATAGTCAATGCAGAACCTGACATCCCTCTGACGATGACCTCATGCGGCTCGTCCGTCAACCTGAATACCGATTTTAGGGAATCAGTGTTAGGTATGCCTGGAAAGATCAAGGCGGCGGCAGTGCAAACGAAAATGAGTAGTATTAATTTTGTTCTCAAGTCACATCCCCTTTGAAACGCAATCTATAAATTACTTTATGACAAAGGCTTGACCAATATGATTGGAACATGCTACTATGAAAAAGTCGTTGAGGCATAGTTTGGAAAAATAGTTGATTCGTTTTGGATTTTAAGCTATACTATGTTTTGTCGTTGGAATATAAAAATACTATTACGATTCCGCAGTAGCTCAGTGGTAGAGCAATCGGCTGTTAACCGATCGGTCGTAGGTTCGAGTCCTACCTGCGGAGCCATTTTTATGCTTCCATAGCTCAGTAGGTAGAGTGCTTCCATGGTAAGGAAGAGGTCACCGGTTCGAATCCGGTTGGAAGCTCCAGTGATCTTAAAGAAATTCAGAAATAGGGTTGCATACTGATTTCAAATTTGTTACTATAACATTTGTGCGATTCGCACACACCATTTCCATTATCAACGGCCCCTTGGTCAAGCGGTTAAGACACCGCCCTTTCACGGCGGTAACACGGGTTCGAATCCCGTAGGGGTCACCATGTTTGTTCCTTTTAAAAAGATGTGCAGCTTATCATAATTTTAACCTGGTGGGGTAGCGAAGTGGCTAAACGCGGCGGACTGTAAATCCGCTCCCTCAGGGTTCGGCGGTTCGAATCCGTCCCCCACCACCATTTATACATACACCTGGGAAGCAGCTTATCACGATTTTAACGTTGGGGTATAGCCAAGCGGTAAGGCAACGGACTTTGACTCCGTCATTCGTTGGTTCGAATCCAGCTACCCCAGCCAATCATTTTTTTCGCAACACGAAAAAAATGATTTGCGAGTAATACCGAAAGGTATTAGGAGCAAAAGGTTTTGAACTGCGAGTAACACCAAAGACGTAAAGAGCAAATGGTTTAATTACCAAACCAATAAAAACCTATTAAAAACAATTCACCCAACAACCACATACATCACAAAACCAAAACCCTTCCATAAATGAAAGGTTTTTTTATTTCTCCAAAACCCCCTACAAGTTCAAAAAAAATTCAAACATCCAACTTTCAATTACAAAATTGGCAGGTAATATAAAAGGTATTGTATAATAGAAACACTTATAAAATAATGGATACAAAAGTTTAAGTTAATGCTTGAATTTATGCACCAATACCTAACAATTTGTTTTTTGATTATTGATCAACTTAAAAACTTTACTATTGTATGGAAAGTATTTTTAGTTGGTCAGATATCAGCAAAGGAATTTTCCTAACGCAAATACGTAATTCAATTTGTATTGTATCTATGGTTTTCAGACTGGAGGAAAGTAATATCCTATGCATGATTATATTGAAATGATGCAAAAAATGACGGGTGCTGGAAATAAGCAAGATGTAGAGAAAATGTTAGGTGATATTGCATTCGCTTTGGACAAATCAGCCATCGTCGCCATCACCGACCGTACCGGGAAAATCACTTATGTTAATGAATTATTTGTGAAAATGTCCAAATATAAATCCCATGAATTGATAGGATCGACCCACTCGATGATCAACTCAGGCCTTCATTCGAAACAGTTCTTTAAAGACATGTGGGCGACAATCGGCCGGGGGGATATATGGCATGGTGAAATTCGGAATCGAGCAAAGGACGGAAGCTTCTATTGGGTCGATACGAAAATTGTACCTTTTTTGAACGAAAAGGGGATTCCAAACCGTTACATCTCGATTCGATATGATATTACGGAACGAAAAAACTTGAAAGAGAAGATACTCAAAGATGCGGAAGTGTATCGGTTAATAACTGAAAACGCCTCTGATTTTATTTCCGTAATCGATCTTGAAGGCAACTTCCGTTATGTGTCCCCAAACCATGAATCATTATTAGGGTATGACCTGAGTAAACTCCAACACACCAATTTCAATACGATTGTGATGGACGGGGATCATCCTGCATTAAACAGAGCGTTGCATTTGGCTAAATATTCCTCTACGGCAACGGTTGAATTCCGCATTATAGACAACAATCGTTCAGTTAGAATGATGAAAGTGAATTTGCATCTTATTAAGGAAAAAGGGGAGTATTTTAATCACCTTGTGGTAGCGATGCACGATATTACAATCCAGAAGGAATCTGAACAACTTATACGTGAATTGGCTTTTAAAGATCAGCTAACCTCACTGTTGAACCGCAAAGCATTCAGCGAAAAGCTTTATACAGTATTGGAGTCTGCTAAAAAAAGAGAATCCACATTAGGGTTGGTTTATTTGAACATAGACCGTCTTCGACATGTTAATGATTCGTTCGGACATAAAATTGGTGATTATGCTCTATCTGTTATTGCAAATCGTTTAAAAACAATTCTTAGCGATGAGGATATTATCGGTCGAATTTCAGGTGATGAGTTTTCCTTCACATTAAAGGATGTTAAAAATGAGGAGGAAGCAGAGCGCTTAACTGCTGAAATAAAGTCTCGCTTAGAAATGCCGATTCAGTCTAATGAAGAATCTTTCAGTATTTCCACAAGTTGCGGAATTGCACTTTTCCCCAAGCATGCCAAAACGCCAACGGATCTAATTATGAATGCTGGAAAAGCACTTCATTATGTAAAGGAGCATGGTGGCGGAGATTATCAAATGTTTGAGCCGGGAACCGCAGCTAAAACGTTGGAGCGAATCCTTTTGGAGAATGAATTACGAAAAAGTGTTCAAATGGGATATTTCACGCTTGAATATCAACCGAAAATGAATTTAGTGTATGGAGAATTATCCGGAGTTGAGGCGTTGGTTCGTTGGAATCATCCTGATCTTGGCCGTATTCCTCCCGATAAATTCATTCCTCTCGCGGAGGAAACTAAAATCATTCTACCTTTAGGTGAGTGGATTTTACGGGAGGCCTGTAAGCAGGCAGCCTTATGGAAACTTCAGGGCTATGCGTCAATTCCCATTGCAGTAAATATGTCAACGGTCCAACTTGAGGATCCGGAAATCGTAGAGACGATTGAAAGAATTATGTTGGAAGAGGGAGTAGGTCCTGAACAGATTGAGATTGAACTAACAGAAAGCTCCTTCGCGGATCGTGATGAAATGCGATATACCATTCAAAAAATCCGTGATTTAGGAATAGTGGTGGCTATAGATGACTTTGGAACAGGTTATAGTACGTTTAGTTACATTAAGGAATTACCTGCGGATATATTGAAAATCGACATGTCTTTCATTCGAGATATCGATGTGAATGAAAACAGCCAAGCCATCGTAAAAGCGATTGTTACATTGGCCGATACGGCGGGTCTGAACGTAATTGGGGAGGGAATAGAAACTATTGAACAAGTAGGAATCCTTCGGCGACTCGGTTGCAGGGAAGGACAAGGCTATTTGTATAGTAAACCCCTACCGCCCGATGAAATTGTATATATGTTTCCAAAAGTAGAAAGATGAATAAATATCCGTAAATTTGTCGAGTTGAGCCATTCCCTTTAACAACTTATTATAAGTTTAAGGGGGTTGGTAAAATTGAGAAAGTTAGATATATCGATAATCGGTGTTCCACTGGACTACGGACAAAGCCGCAGAGGTGTGGATATGGGGCCGAGTGCCATCCGTTACGCAGGAGCCATGAAAAGATTGGAAGCTATTGGACATAGTCTTCAAGACGAAGGTGATATCCAAGTAAGCGTTATTGAAAATAAAAATCGTGAAGAAACAAATTTGAAAAACCTTGAAGAAGTTGTACAGGCAACAAGTGAACTTGCCAATCGAGTATCAAGAGTTATTGAGAATGGTAGGTTTCCGCTTGTATTTGGCGGTGACCACAGCATTGCTATAGGAACATTAGCTGGTTTAACTTCGAAATATAAAAACTTAGGTGTCATCTGGTACGATGCCCATGCGGATTTAAATACTGCAGAGACATCCCCGTCGGGCAATATTCACGGCATGCCACTTGCGGTATCCATGGGACTTGGTCATGAAAAACTTGTTAATATTTTCACAGATGGACAAAAAGTGAAGCCGGAAAACATTGTTATTATCGGTGCCCGATCAGTTGATCCTGGAGAACGTGCATTAATCAAGAAAAGAGGCATTAAAGTATATACAATGCATGAAATCGATCGTGATGGAATGTCGTCCGTTATGAAAGAGGCTATTGAATACTTGAAATGCAGAAACTTGGATGGGGTTCATCTGTCATTAGATCTTGATGGTTTGGATCCACTGTATACACCGGGGGTTGGGACTCCGGTTCCTGGAGGGATCAGTTACCGGGAAAGCCATTTGGCGATGGAAATGCTTGAGGATTCAGGAGTCATCACTTCAGCGGAATTTGTTGAAGTTAATCCGATTCTCGATGAAAAGAACAAAACTGCTGATGTGGCGGTTGGCCTAATGGGCTCACTTTTTGGTGAAAAATTATTATAAAAAAACTGCTTGGATATTTCCAAGCAGTTTTTTTATTGAAAGGATAAGGAAAAGTTTATCAATCTTTGGTAAAATAAAAATAACGATAAAAAAATGAAACCTGTTGAACCCTTCAAGCGTATAGAAGGAACAGCCGCATAGAGCGGAGGATGAAAGTCATTGGATGAATTGGTCAATAAACGAATAAATGAAGTGATCAAAGGCAATCAGGATGCATTCGGCGAGATTGTTTCGTTATTTCAACATCGGCTGTATCACGTTTGTTATCGAATGCTTGGCAATCCACAGGAGGCGGAGGATATCGCCCAAGAAGCTTTTGTACGTGCGTATGTGAATATACATACATTTGATCAGAAGCGTAAGTTTTCCACATGGTTGTTCCGGATTGCCACAAACTTATGCATCGACCGCATTCGAAAGAAGAAGCCTGATTACTATCTGGATGCGACTGTACCAGGGACTGATGGACTTAATATGTATTCACAGATTGCGGCAACAGGCGATTTGCCTGAAGAAGAAGTTGAGCGTATGGAAGCCCAGGAACGTGTCCAATACGAAATCGGCAGACTGCCCGAGAAATACCGGACAGTCATCGTATTACGCTATTTGGAAGAATTGCCGTTGCAGGATATAAGTGATATTTTAGAACTACCATTAGGAACTGTAAAAACCCGTGTACACCGTGGACGCGAAGCGCTTCGGAAACAGATGGGTAATATGTAGGAGGGAATTAAGTATGAATACGTGTCAGGAACCAGTTATCCATTTAATGCACGCGTATTTAGACGGAGACATTAGCCGCCAAGACGAACAACAATTGAAACATCATTTATCTGCATGCCCGCATTGCAAGGAAATGATGGATGAATTGAAAATGTCGTCTTTATTCCTTCAAGGTGCTTCGCCCGTAAAAGCACCGGACGGATTTGTCTCAGGCGTGATGGCACGTCTCCCGAAAGAAAAATCGCAAGCAGGTATACAACGACAATTACGCAGGCATCCATTACTGGCTGCCGCTGCACTCTTCTTCATACTAATGAGCGCAACATTTTTTTCTAATTTCGGCGACAATCAGCAGTTCTCATTCACCAAGCAGCCGAATCTTGTCATCGAAGGCGATACGGTTATTGTACCTGCAGGTGAGGTTGTAAAAGGCGATCTTGTTGTGGAAAATGGAAATCTCAGAATTGAAGGGGAAGTCGTCGGCAACGTAACCGTCATCCGTGGTTCAAAATATATGGCATCCACAGCCGTAGTAACAGGAAATAGCGAAGAAATCGACAAAATGTTCGATTGGCTTTGGTATAAAATTAAAACGACAGTGAAAGATATTTTCCCTGCTTCAAAAAGCGAGCCGGTAGGAGAATAGAAAAAACGATCGCCTTCCCGACAAGCGGGAAGGCGATCGTTTTTTTGTTTCAGTAATAGCGTTCCGCGCTCAAGGAAGACCAATCCACGCTCATGAAGAATTCCCCGCACTCAAACTTAATCCCCTGCAACCAAACCCATCCAATATTCGTCAAAATTCAGCAGTAAAATCAATCATAATGATGCACTAAAAACAACTGCCTTATAAATCCAATTCACGCCCTTTTACGGAAGCATTGGACTAGGGCTGTATGATATACTAATGTATAAGAATTTGGGATGAAGGTGGGGAAGCGCATGCCTGTTTGGGATATTATAACTAATATGAGTCCAATTGAAATACTTAAAAATATAGTGGATGTGCTTCTCGTTTGGTACGTCTTCTATAAATTGATCGCAATTATAAAAGGTACAAAAGCAGTACAGCTGCTAAAAGGGATTTTTGTCATCATCTTCGCGCGTATCCTGACCGAGTACCTTGAGTTGAACACATTTAAATGGATGCTGGATCAGGTGCTGATTTTCGGTTTCCTTGCGGTGATTATCATCTTCCAGCCGGAAGTGAGGCGTGCGTTGGAGCAGTTAGGGCGCGGCCGTCTTTTTGCGCGTTCAGCGATGCAGGAAGAGGAAGAGCGCGACCGCTTGATCGAAGCTTTCAGCAAGTCAGTGAGCTATATGGCGAAGCGGCGAATAGGGGCGCTCATCTCAATTGAGCGAGAAACAGGGTTAAGTGAGTATATTGAAACCGGAATCCAAATGAATTCAAATGTCAGCTCAGAATTGCTAATCAATATCTTTATCCCGAACACCCCATTGCATGATGGAGCTGTCATTTTGCAAAAAAATCGGATTGCTGCGGCCGGTTGTTATTTACCGCTTTCTGAAAATCCTTTTATCTCTAAAGAATTAGGGACTCGTCATAGGGCGGCTCTTGGAATTAGTGAAGTAACCGATGCCATCACGATTGTCGTTTCGGAGGAGACGGGTGGCATCAGCTTGACTGCAAATGGTGATATTAATCGGAATCTCTCGATGGAGGAATTCGAAAAGCAGTTGCGACAAATTTGGTTTGGAGAAGAGAACGAAACATCGCAAACTTCTTTCTGGAAATGGGGGAAACGGAAAAATGGATAAGTTTATGGACCGCCCATGGTTTCTCCGGTTCACTGCATTGGCCCTCGCCATTATCCTGTTCTTTTCCGTCAAAGCGGAAGATGAAAAAACGAATGGGTCGAGTATTGGCGAAGCCGTTGATATAATCAAAGGTGTTCCCCTTGAGGTGTACTATGACGAAGAAAATTATGTGGTAACGGGAGCTCCTAAAACAGTGGATGTTACAATTAAGGGTCCTTCAAGCCTTGTCCAATCTGCAAAACTTCTAAGAGACTTTACATTGAAAGTCGATTTAAGACCCGAGCTATTGGGCCGACACACATTAAAAATTCAAACGGAGAACCTTTCCGATAAGTTAGATGTAAAATTGGAACCTGGAACAGTGGAAGTACTTTACGAAGAAAAAATTACTCAAACGTTCAGAGTTGATCCAGAGTTGAATGAACGTTTGCTTGCGGAAGATTTTAATGTCGTCAAAATGGAAGTTGAACCGGCCAGAATTGAAGTTACAGGGGCTAAAAGCGTTATTGAGGCAATCAGTTTTGTTAAAGTTTCCGCAACGGGAGATAAAGGTATTAACAAATCCTTTAATCAAAAAGCCCGGGTTCGTGTCCTTGACCGGGATCTAAATAAATTAGATGTAAAAATCGTCCCTGAAGAAGTAACGGTAAAAGTGGAAATCGAAGAGTACAATACCGAGGTACCAATTGTTTTACGACAAAGGGGTATTGCGGGTGAAGATGTAACAATCGATTCCATCTATACCGATGCGAAAACGATTAGGCTTCATGGGCCTAAAAAGGTATTGGATTCCATTAAAGAAATTGTTGTGGATGTGGATATCTCCAAAATAAAAGAATCCGGATCGTTGGAATTGAATGTGCAAAAGCCAAAAGGCGTTTCGCAAATTTCTTTAGATAAAATAAGAGTGAACATCACAGCTACAGTAAAAAGCGTTGAGGATCCCCCTGAAGTTTCGATGGATCCAGCTGATGTGGAAAATGTAACAAAGGAATTTAAAGATATTCCGGTAGATGTAAGAGGGTTAGATAGTCGATTCAAAAGTGTTTTTCGTGAACCGGAAAACGGAATGGTCGACTTAACAGTAACAGCAAAACCAGATGTGATTAACGCACTAAGTATCGCTAATTTCAAAGTAAGTGTTGATGCTTCCAAAACGGATAGTGAGGGTGAGTATATCTATCCGTTGATTGTGGAAGCACCGGAAAATATAGCATGGAAGCTTTCGGAAGATGAAGTAACGATGGAAGTAAAGCTTGCTTGACGATGAAGAAGCTGTTATACATCATTGAAAGGGAGTATGAATAATGACAAAGTATTTCGGGACGGATGGCGTCCGTGGGATTGCAAATAAAGAACTAACGCCTGAGCTGGCTTTTAAACTAGGAAGAATCGGTGGCTATGTGTTAACGAAGGATGCTCAGGAGCCATCCCAAGTGCTTGTTGGCCGGGATACCCGCATATCAGGTCATATGTTGGAGAACGCATTGATTGCCGGGCTTTTATCAGTGGGAATTGAAGTAATGAGACTTGGTGTAATCAGTACACCAGGTGTTGCATATTTAACCCGAGCAATGAATGCTGAGGCGGGTGTCATGATTTCAGCATCCCATAATCCAGTTGAGGATAACGGCATTAAGTTCTTCGGTGCAGATGGATTTAAGCTAACGGACGAGCAGGAAGAAGAGATTGAAACGCTGTTGAATGCAGATGGAGATCATTTACCACGTCCGATTGGTGGGGAAGTGGGAACGGTAACGGATTACTTTGAAGGTGGACATAAATATATCCAATACTTGAAGCAGACAGTTGACGAGGAATTCACTGACCTTCATGTAGCTTTGGATTGTGCACACGGCGCAACTTCTTCATTGGCAACACATTTGTTTGCAGACTTGGATGCAGATTTGACGACGATGGGCGCATCTCCAAACGGATTGAACATTAATGACGGTGTAGGCTCGACACATCCAGAAGTTCTTAGTCAACTCGTGGTCGAAAAAGGGGCGGACATTGGACTTGCTTTTGATGGTGATGGTGACCGTCTCATCGCAGTCGATGAATTGGGACGAATTGTCGATGGAGATCAGATCATGTTCATCATAGGGCGTCATCTTCACTCAAAAGGACGGCTAAAGTCAGATACAATTGTCTCTACAATTATGAGTAACCTTGGTTTCTACAAGGCGTTGGAACAGAACGGTATGATGAGTGTCAAAGCTGCTGTAGGTGACCGATACGTTGTAGAAGAAATGAAAAAAGGCAGTTACAATCTTGGAGGGGAACAATCAGGACATATCATCCTTCTCGATTACAATACAACTGGCGATGGCCTGTTGACTGCCTTGCAACTTGTCAACATCATGAAGAGGACAGGCAAGAAGCTGTCGGAACTTGCTAGCGGAATGACAATTTATCCTCAGGAACTCGTGAATGTTCGTGTAACGGATAAAAACAAAGTCACTGAAAATGCCCGCGTTGCAGCAATTATCAAGGAAGTTGAAGAGAAGATGGCTGGGAATGGTAGGGTACTTGTCCGTCCATCTGGAACAGAGCCTCTCGTCCGAGTAATGGTTGAAGCACCGGATCATGATGCATGTGAACGGTATGTAAACGAAATTGCACAAGTCGTGCGTGAAGAAATGGGAATAGAAGAGTGACGGAAATTTTAGGGACTTCTCGAAAGAGAGTTCCTATTTTTTTTTGGAATAAATAATATGAAAAAAATCGCATCCTAATTCGGATGCGATTAAATGCTTATTTAAAATACACGCTGGAATTTGTTTCGAATGATGATCGCTGTTGAATTCAAGATGAATAGTGCCACAAGCAGAACGATAATTGTAGCGGCTGCCAAATTCGCGTACTCTGCAACTAATGAAGCGTCTAACGTCCAGTAATAGATTTGAACCGGTAACACTGTAAAACGGTCCATAATGCCGCCTGGGAACGGGATAAGCAATGCAGGAATGCCGATGACGACGAGCGGCGCCGTTTCACCGATTGCACGGGAAAGGGCAAGAATCGCACCCGTCAAAATTCCTGGAAGGGATGCCGGCAGTATGACCCGCTGGATCGTCTGCCATTTCGTCGCACCAAGTCCGTAAGCAGCTTCACTTAAAAAGAAGGGGATGGATCGGATTGCTTCCTGGCTCGCAACAATCACGATTGGCAATATCAATAAGGACATCGCCAAGCCACCAGCAAGGACAACGTTTCCAAGGTTCATTGCCCGTACAAATACAGTCATTCCAAGGATTCCATAAACGATAGAAGGAACGCCCGCTAAATTGGAGATATTTGTTTGAATGAAATCAAGTACGCGGCCTTTCTTTGCGTACATTTCCAAGTATATCGCCGTACCAACACCTAAAAACATCGTAACAGGGGCGACAACAAGCATAAGCCAGAACGTTCCGAGAATCGCTCCCATAATGCCCGCGCGCTCCGGTTGGGTCGATAATTTACCAGTTAGGAAATCGAAGTTAATGAAACCAATGCCATCAGCTACGACTTTGGACAGTAAAACGACAAGAAAGAACAGTCCGAAGAAGGCGGCCAGCATGAAAATGGACTTCGAGAATTTATTCAAGAACAAACGGAACTTAGTCCGTCGGATATGTTGTTTTTCGCTTAAGTGTTTCATTTAGTATTCCTCCCTGAATCTCTTAGAAACTGCTCTTGCAAGAAGGTTCATAATGAGTGTGAAAACGAATAGGGTCATAGCCACTGCATACAGGCTATAATAGACAGTCGTACCGGTAGCGGCATCCCCGCCCGTCACTTCAACGATATAAGCGGTCATCGTCTGCATTGATTGTGTAATGTCGAACGTGAAATTTTTCGTACTACCACTTGCGATTGTCACAATCATCGTTTCCCCGATGGCGCGTGAAATGCCAAGAACGAAAGAAGCGATGATACCGGATAAAGCAGCGGGTATGACGACTTTGCGTGTCACTTCAAGCTTTGTAGCGCCTAATCCAGATGCACCTTCACGCATGGCAGTTGGAACGGAGCTCATCGCGTCTTCTGATAAGGAGGCAATCATCGGAATGATCATGACACCCATGACTAAACCAGGGCTAAGGATATTCGTCGCTTGTAGACTTGGGATAAACTCACGTAATAAAGGTGTCACAAATGTAAAAGCAAAGAAACCGTAGACAATTGTTGGGACGCCGGCAAGTAGCTCAAGAATCGGCTTAACAACTTTACGTACTTTCGGAGATGCGTATTCACTCAAGTAAATAGCGGCCATCAAGCCGATTGGTGCAGCAACTAAAAGCGCAATCAAAGAAGAAGTGACAGTTCCCATTAAGAGAGGAAGCACCCCGAATTCTGGGTTTTGGCTAAGTGGCTTCAATACGGTGCCCGTAAAGAAGTCGAGGAATGGCACCCGTTTGAAAAACTCCACCGTTTCGGATAACAGTGTCCATATGATGCCGATAGTCGTCAGGACAGAAATTGAGGCGATGAGTGAGAGAAAAATAGGTATTGCTTTTTCAACTTTCCTTCTAATTGAATTGCCGCGTTGGTTTTGGTCGATCATTTCACGGATATTCACTTTATCCTTCTTTGTCATTCCTTGGTTTATCATAAGTGAAACTCCTTCCAGTAAGGTACAAGAGGATGAGAGCTTCTGACAGCTCTCATCCAGTTGACTTATTCCGTATAGACTCCAGCGCCTAAGGGCTCGGGTCATAAGCCATTTTGGCTATGAGGCAAAAACCGCCTCTTCGCCAAACTGTCTTATGCCTGTCGCCCCTGAACATGCGCTTGCGCTTTTGTTATTATAGGCCTTCCAAGAAGCTGATGTTTTCTTTAACTTCAGTTTCAGGAATTGGGGCAAAGCCAGTTTCCCCAGCAAATTTATTAATATTGTTCATGACGTAGATTGCAAAGTCTTTAACTTGTGGTTTTTCTTTCGCGTGGTTCACATTCAAGTATGTGAAGACTGGGCGAGTGAAGTCCGCATAAGCGCCATCTTCAGAAATTGTATCCAGTGCTGGTTCAACTGCACCGTTACCAAAGTCAACAGCAACTGCATTCAACTTGTCTGTGTTGTTGACGTAGTAACCGAATCCGAAGAATGCAATACCGTTCTTGTCTTCAGAAACAAGGTTTACAAGAGTTGAATATTCTTGTTGCAAGTTAACTGAGCTATCCATATCTTGCTTATCTAGAATTTTTTCATAGAAAAATTCATATGTTCCGTGGTTTTCATTCGGTCCCATAGCTTTGATCTTTTCATTTGGCCAATCAGGATTGATGTCTGACCAATTTTCGACTGTGCTATCTGCAAGGAAAATGCTAATCAATTCTTCAGGTGTCATTTCAGCTGCCCAATCGTTGTCTTTATTGATAACGAATGTAAGTCCGTCCAAAGCGACTTTCAATTCTTTTACTTCAATACCAAGCTTTTCTGCGTCAGCTGCTTCTTCATCTTTAATATTACGGGATGCATCGTTAAAGTCCGTTCCGTTTTCAACGAGGAATTTCTTGAAACCTGCGCTTGTTCCAGCACGGCTTACTTCTACGGATACGTTCTCTTGTTCGTTAATCATATATTCTTCAGCAAGACGAGCCATAAGCGGGTACACTGTTCCGGAACCGTCGATTGCGACGCTACCTTCCAGTTTTACGTCTTTCGCAGATGCATTATTTTTTTCCGATTTTGCGGAATCGCCATCTTCACCACATGCCGCAAGAACTACCGCAAACGCAGCCATGATCATGAATAAAAGAAACTTATTGAACTTCATTGATAAATCCTCCCCTGAGTTATGTTCTAATGTAAATGAAGGAATCAATCTCCCTCACAACTATTATCTTAAAGGATGATTGTTAAGAGGGTATTGCTAAAATGTAAAGGTATTGTAAATTGGATGTTTACGAATAAATAAAAAACCCGCTTATAATAAGCGGGTTCATCATTCATCCAAATCGACCATTAATATAGTCGTCCGTCAACTTATCTGATGGGGTGTTGAAGATTGTTGTTGTCCGGTCTTCCTCAATCACTTCACCGTTAAGGAAAAAAGCAGTGCGATCGGAGATACGAGCAGCTTGCTGCATATTATGTGTAACGATTGCGATTGTCACATCGTTTTTAATGTCGTGAATCAATTCTTCGATCTTATGAGTAGAAACTGGGTCAAGTGCGGAAGTCGGTTCGTCCATCAAGATCACTTCCGGATCGATTGCGAGGCATCGGGCGATACATAACCGTTGTTGCTGTCCGCCTGAAAGGCCGTACGCACTTTTATGGAGACGATCTTTGACTTCATCCCATAGGGCGGATTTCTTCAAGCTTTCTTCCACAATCATATCGAGTGTAGCTTTGTTGCGAATGCCGTGTACTCGCGGCCCGAATGCGATGTTTTCATAAATCGATTTCGGGAATGGATTCGGCTTCTGGAACACCATGCCGACTTTGGAACGTAGAATTTCAACAGGCATCGCGTTACCTAAAATATTATTCCCTTTGAAAGTGACGTTGCCTGAGATGGTGACGTCCGTTGCTGTTTCGACCATTCGATTCAACGTTTTAAGAAATGTTGATTTCCCACAACCAGATGGGCCGATTATCGCAGTCACTTCGCGTTCATTTATGTCCAACTCAATATTTTTCAAGGCATGTGAGGTGCCGTACCATAGATTTAAACCGTTCGTTTCATAGATCGGCTTTACCCAGTTTTCGTTCCTGACGACTGATAATGTTTTTTCTTTTCTTCGTTCATGCAATAAAGTCATTTGATATCCTCCTATTGGATTGAGACTTTAGTTAAAGTATAGGGAAAGAATGTTGAGGGGATATGAAGGGAATGTAAAGGATTTGTAAATTAGGGGTTTTGGATAAATGCTTATGTAAAGACACATAAAGTATTGAACTTGCGCATAAGTCCGTTTATGCGTGATTATGGCGGATTATGAGCTATTTTGTGGGTTTATGAGTTATTAGGGCCGTTTATGCGTGATTATAGTAATTTATGAGTTATTTGAAGGATTAATGTGATTTTGTCTGCATTTGTGATTGTGAACACTGAATTCGGGCGGGATTTGCTTGATTATTAGACTGGATTAGTGTGAGTCGGTGATAAAGCGCCGAGAGTCGGTGGTAAAGCGTTGAGAGTCGGTGATAACACGCCGGGAGTCGGTGATAAGCTTCTTACAGCAATTTAAAAAAGCTATCCACGTCCGGATAGCTTTCATTTCATTCGAAAAGATACTTTAAAGCCTTCACCGCTTGGTCGACGTTTTCAACTGTGGCGTGTGCTTTGCGGGATAGTTCCTTTAATGGGTGATGATGCTGCACGGAACGGATGAGGATGAGTGGCTTACCGTAGGCCACTGCTGCGCTTGCGTCCATTGCCGTGTTCCACTGTTTATATTGTTCCCCGAAAAGGGCGATGACGAGATCAGCTTTCTTCATTAAAATTTCAGTACGCAAATTATTGAAGTTTGAAGCGGCGGCGTCTTTGAAGATGGCGTCTGGCTGCTTGCCCAATATTTCTTCTCCGATATTGTCAGAACGGTCGTGGTCTTCCATCGGACCGACGAAATCGATTGGCAACTTCAAAGCCGCCGCCTTATGCTTTACCTCTTCACGCCACGAAGTATGGATTTCGCCAGCAAGATATACAGTCAATCTCATAAAAAAATCCCTCCTCAATATGTTAGCTCCATTATAGCATTCATTCCCAAATAAGATTGCCCGCCGCCGTTTGAAAGTTTAGAATAAAGGAAAGGGGGAGTCTTTATGAAAACGATTTGGCATAATGGAAAGCTATATACGATGGAAACTGAAGGAGAAACAATAGAAGCGATACTTACGGAAAACGGTAAAATCATTGCGGTTGGTAATTATGATGAGTTGAAAAATGAAGCGGATGAAGCGATTGACCTAAATGGGGCTGTCCTTTATCCGGGGTTCATTGACAACCATATGCATATGATTGGACATGGGCAGAAATTGCTTAGTTTGGATCTATCCAAGGCGAAGTCTGCTGATGACATGATGGATATGCTCATGAAATCCCATCCTGATTTGAAAGAAGATGAGTGGTTCATTGGCGAAGGGTGGAATGAAAATAATTTCTCCGATAAAAAGATCTTCACGAGATTCGAACTGGATAAGGTGACGAATTCGCCGATGTTCCTAAAACGGACTTGCAGGCATGCTGCGGTAGTCAACTCGAAGGCGTTGGAGCTTGCAGGCATTACGAAAGATACGCCGGATCCGGATGATGGGGTCATTGGACGGGATGAGAATGGCGAGCCGAACGGTTTGCTTAAAGAAGGGCCGATGAATCGTCTGTTGCAGTTAATACCTGAGCCGACGGAGGAAATGCTGACGAAGGCACTTGAGAAATCTGTTGATGATCTGCTGTCACTCGGACTAACTGGTTCTGTTACAGATGACCTTGGTTATTATGGTGATTATAGAAACCCGTTGCAGGCATTCAGAAATGTAATCGGTGAAAAGAAGAAATACCGTGCACATTTATTGCGCAGGTCAACAGTATTTACTCATTTAATGGAAGATGAAGCAACTTATGATGAACCGTGGATTGAGCCGGGAGAAATGAAGTTCTTCATTGACGGTGCGCTTGGTGGAAGCACAGCTTTGTTGAGTGAGCCGTATTCGGACAATCCTTCCACTTCAGGCAATGTTGTTTTGACAGATGAAGAGATTGATACGAATGTGGCGACTGCCCGTAAATATGGGCAAGCTGTTGCGATGCATATGATCGGGGATGGAGCAGTTGAGAAAGGATTGGATGCAATCGAACGTCATCCAGTGCCTGAAGGGAAACGCGATCGACTCATCCATGTGAATGTGTTGCGTGATGACTTGGTGGAGCGAATGAAGAAACTTCCAGTCGTCCTCGATATTCAGCCTGTTTTTGTATCATCCGATTTTCCATGGGTGATGGACCGTTTGGGCGAAGAACGATTGGACTGGGCGTACGCGTGGAAACGTCTTCTTAATGAAGGTTTCATTTGCGGAGCAGGGTCAGATGCACCGATTGAGGAAGTCAATCCGTTGTTAGGTATTTATGCGGCAGTGACAAGGAGGAAACCTGGCCAGACGCATGAAGGGTATTTACCGAAGGAGAAGTTAGGCCGATTTGAAGCGGTCGGTTTATTCACAACGGGCGGTGCCGCAACAATTGGAAAGGCGGATTCCCGAGGGAAACTATCTGTCGGTTTTGATGCGGACTTTACAGTTCTTGATAAGGATTTGTTTGAGGTGGATGAAGAGAAGATCCTGGATACAGCTGTTGTTATGACAGTTGTAGCGGGAGATGTGATGTATCGAAGCTAATAAAATACTTTGAAGGAAGATAACATGATGGTAATCGTCTGTTATCTTCTTTTCAGTATGTTAGAAGGTCATAGACAAAGGGGAACGGGAGAGAAATGTATGAACAATATTTCAGATATGAGAAAGCCGATTGGTAACGAAACTCTATTTACAGTTGGTTGTGGGGTAGTTATAGAAAAAGAAGGACATTGCTATAATCAGCTAATGCCGTAATCGGGCCTGATAGTTCAATATTTTCAAGTAGTAGGGAAGATAAAATAAATGACAATTGAAATTAGAGAAGTACAACAAACAGATTACAAAGATTTAGTTGAGTTGATGAGCGAATTAGGTTATCCGACAACACTTGAAGAATTAACGAAACGAATGGAGTTACTACGAAAAAATGTGGATTATGAAGCATTAGTGGTTGTTAAGAACAATCAAGTTATAGGTTTTGCAGGGTTATGTAAGGCACTTGCTTTTGAATTTACTGGTATATATGTACGTATTATTGCGTTTGTTGTAAGTTCCAAACAACGTAAGCAAGGAATTGGAACAATGCTTTTAAAAGCTTGTGAAGAATGGGCGATTCAACAAGGTGCAGTTGCTATGACTTTAAATAGTGGTAATCGAGACGAGCGTCAAACGGCACATATTTTTTATACAAGTAATGGCTACGTAGGTAAAAGCACGGGGTTTTCAAAAGATATAATTTGAGATCTAAGTCGTCAGCAGTGAGGCGCGATGGCTGCATAAAGATGTACCAATGTAGACCTGTAACATAATAACAAGGAATAAGGGGGGATACTATGTTTTATAGAAGAAAGTTTTATACTGTGAAGAAAGAGTTTGTCGAGATATTTAATGAACATTTCAATAAAACCAACTTGCCTAACCAACTTAAATACGGTTCCCGGTTAATCGGTCGTTGGATGAAGGAAAATGAGGACAATACTGTCGAGGTTTTTGCTATTTGGGAATATGACAGTTATGAGGATTATGTAGAGATTGAAACCAAGATAAGAAATGATCATGCTCATGTCGAGCGTGTGAAAGACTGGTACGCGAAGAATGGTGGACGCGATTATGTATTTAAGGAATACATTTTAGAGGTAAAAAATGAAGCCATAACATCAACTGTATACTCGGGGAAATGAGTGGAATCTGGCAGAACGGTATTGAATGTAAAGACATATTGGAGTGTGAATAAAATGATCGAATTACGCCATAAACCACTTCTTAAAGGAGAAAAAGTATTTCTTAGGCCATTTAGTACTGAGGATTTCCCTTATATTGAAGAATGTTTACAAGATCCAGAAGTACTTAAACTTACAGGAAGTAAATCAGATTTTGACCGGGAATTTACTCGCAATTGGTATGAAACTAGGAATGAACAAACGGATCGCTTGGATCTTGCGATTGTTGACCCGGCCCAAGACGTCTTAGTTGGAGAGGCTGTGATCAATTTATACGATGAAGACAACCATAGCATGAATTTCAGAATCCTGATCGGACCGAGGGGAAGAAATCGAGGACTTGGGACGGAGGCTACGCAACTTATCATTGATTTCATATTTAGAAATACAACACTTCACGAACTGACCTTAAGTGTTTTTGACTTTAATCCAAGGGCGAAGCATGTTTATGAAAAGGTTGGTTTTGTGCCTGTAAGTGTCGATGAAAATAATTTGGAGTACGAAGGGGAATGGATCGACTCCATTAATATGAAATTGACAAGGGAAAGTTGGTTGTCTAAGGGATGAGGACATGCGAGGACTAAAAAAGAAGATAATCAAAATACAATTTTGAATGTATAAGATTGAATAACAACTTTTGGCGTCTGAAAAGGCGAGTCGGTGGTAAAGTGGGCAAAGTCGGTGATAAACCCCATATAGTCGGTGGTAAACTTCCGAGAGTCGGTGATAAACCCTCAAAAGCCGGTGATAACGTATCTGCCTAAAGCATGTGACTTGCCTTGCCAGCGATGCAGTATGATAAACTGTAGAAAATTGTCATGAATGGGCGAGAGTTGATGACGAATTTTAGGAGGAGGGAGCATAACTATGGACGGACGCAATCGAAGTGATGTGAAACCGGGAATGAAAGTCAATGTCATTCTGAAAAAGGACCAGCGCACAGGTGTGAAGACGGAAGGAGTCGTCAAGGATTTATTGACCAACTCGAGCTTCCATCCGCATGGCATTAAAGTACGGCTGGAAGATGGGCAGGTCGGAAGGGTAAGCGATATTTTGGATTGAACTTAATAGATTGTATAGAGAGGAACTGTCTCTATTAACGGGTTCGGTTGAAGGGGAAAAAGTGCAATTAAAAACGCTCAGATTGAGCGTTTTTTTGCGAGTTATTTTGCTGTTCTGATTGAACTAAATCACCCGTTTAACAGATTCTCTTTTTAAGGAAGGTTTTGAAGTCTATTAAACCGTACGACAATCACTCCTCTATGTAAATGCTTTATTCCTCTCGCTATTTCCCCGTCATATTTGGTTCAAAGGTAACTATTGAGGTTTTTGTTACACGAACTTTCTGTCCTTTTTTCAAGCTTACTTTGTTCTCAGATTTTATTATCTCTCCACCGATCAGTTCGTATAGGAGCGGATCTTTCCCTTGTTCGTGAATTTGGACATAGCCATATCCGTAAGGGATACTGATTGAATACTCGCCCGGTTCAATATCCAATCCGACATCCCATATGCCTGCAGTCAGTACCGTAGATAGCTCTGTACCCACGGGTTTGGCGTCAACAGAGCCGTAGCCCCCATCCATCACAATGGAATACGATTCATCTATATCTACTGTAAGAGAGTTAACTCCAGCAACGTCTCCAACAATTTCACGCAAAACCAACTTATTATTGCTGTCATAGATAAAGACATTTCCGACTGGATAGCCGGAGATCCTATACCTGCCGGTTTTCAATTGGAACTTAACGCCGTTCTTACCGAAAACTGTACCGCTTTCTTTCTTCGATTCTTTGTTGCTACGATCAACTGTCGTGAAAATCGCGGGATTGACTTCACCTATCATTTCATCTCTTTCGGCACCTATAATCTCGTAATTTGCTTCATAACTGACTGTTGGATCCGAAGAATCTCCTTCCAAAGGCTGACATCCTCCTAATAGTAGGAGAATGAATGTACTAAATAGGCATAATTGTTTTTTCCCCACGTGCATTTTCCATTGTGCTGATGTGCGATTAAACATTTTTCGAATAGTGCTTATCATAGCATTCCACCGTCCCCAATTGCCACCCGTCGAAGGTGCAACAGCTTATTTCTTGCATAAAGGATTGCGGTAATAATTACATTCAGCCCGATGAGCCAACCGTATGAATGCCTGAAATCTAATTTCTCAATACCAAATTCCATCGCCGCATCCCCATTCAAGACGGCTCCGATGTCAATGTATTTCAGTGGATATAACCAATTCGTCTCTACTCCGGCAATGCTTAGAAATTCTGGTGCAAGCAGGACAACGAGTAAGAGTAATATTGTGCCGTACAAGTTTTTCGTTATTTCATTGATTAGGATGAATGCGAGTAAAAGAAATAACGAAATAAGAGCAAATGCTACAAACATGTAAAAAATATACCGAAGCATCGACACAGCAACGAAGTCAGCATCCTGATAAATAAGTACCGGAGTTTTGAAATTCCCCCAACCCGTTTTCTTTGACACGTAGTACCCGCCAATCAGAACACTTGCAATAATAAAAACGACGACTTGGAAGAAGTGAATTGTCACCTTGCTGCTCACTTTCTGCATGAATGAAATCGGGAAGCCGTTCATGACAGTAGGATGCTGTTGGTCATGTAATAGGATGCTGCTTGCCATTAATAAAACGAACAAAAAAAACAAAACTCCGCTTAATAGTTGCAACGCTACCGGCATATAATTGCTGGCCGCGTAAGGATCTTGGATGATAGGCAGGTCATGATCTTTGTAGTATTGCAATAACGCCATTTCCTTCTGAATTTCCGAGATGGGTATGACGTAATCCGGATGGATTCCTTTATTGTCCCTTTCATGCATCTCAAGCCGTAATTCATTCAGTTTGATGCCGTTGTCGAAATACTCGTCGAAATCCTTGTTCTTCCATAGAGCAAATCTTTGCGCATTATGCAATGATGACTGTTGCGTTAAATTGTTGTAAATTTCTTTACCTTCATCCGTTTTCCGGAGGGAACTAGGAAGGGCGTCCAATACCGCCATAAAATCATCGACTTCGTTATTTTTTTGCTCTCTTATATCGATAATATCGATTTGTGAATAGTAAAGAAAATAGAGCGGGAAAAATAGGATAAGCGCGATGCCTAACAACCAATTTTTCCAATTACCTAACAATAGCTTCGATTCGAATACTGTATATTTCCAAAACATGATTGCATCCTTCCTCACGATAAATTTAATCCCTCACTACCCGTCTGATTATCCGAATTTGTAATATCGTCTTTTATTGACAAGGCGTGAAACTAAGAACAAAATAACTTCAATAATAATAAGCAGACTAAGCAGGGCAATAATCCCTTTTGCGTACGTGATTGTTTCGGTGTTCACTAAATAGTTTTTTTCTGCATCTACTATTTTCCCAAAGTCAAAATAGGTCTGGGGAAATAGGCTGATATCCAGTCCAAATAATTCTCTTGTTGTACGTGAAAAATAAAGGCGTTCTGAAAAAAGAACAACGGTGCTGAACATAAGGACAAACCATTCGTTTTTCAACAGAAGACTGAAGATTACATTCAAACGGACGAATATCAATAGTAACAAAGGCAAGACAGCCAACGTTTTGCCCAAATAGGAAGCGATCGTAATGAAACTGTAATCTTGAATTTTAAAAGTCTGCTGTGCAATCATCGTCGGGACTCTCAAATCAAAGTATCCAAACCCATATTGCCATGACATGATGAGGACACCGATGACAACAACACCAGCAATAAAAAGCATAGAATAAAGGAAGGCTGAAAGAGATTTTAAATTTAGCTGTCGATACCATGATAATGGTATTCCTTGCAGTAGCGTACGATGTTTGCGATCCCTTGATAGGATGTCACTGCTAAAATAGATCGTGCAAAATAGTAGGAAATATACCCCGAATCCCTGAAGGAAATTTTGCAAAGCCTGTAGACCAGTCTTTTCATACATTATTCCGAAAGTGATTGGTACACCTTTCGTAATATAATCTTCATACTGGATCATTGTTTGATGATATAAATGTTCCCTGTCCTTCCCTGGGAAAGGGGATACTTTAAATAACGCTTTGTCATTCACATACTCGTCTTTATTCCCTTCCAAGTAAAAGGTTCGCAATTTCAACAGACGTGTATAATTTCCCTCCGTATATGCCGATAGCATCCCTTTAAAGAGTCCATAGTTATAATCATTCCACGCATAGACAGGAATGCCAGAGTGGAGAACAACGCCTGTATTGCCGATTTGTTCCCTCAATTTCTGTTGAATCTCCAAATTGACTAAGTACTTCTCCGTTCCTTTCTTATCAAAAGCTTCCTTCGTATTCGCATTTGGCAGCAGGACCAAACAATAACTCAGCAATAGAACGCCTACGAATAATAAGAAAGGAATATTTCTTCTGCTCCTCACGGTTATCAAAAATTCATGCTTTAAATAGTTCCAATTCATCTTAGGTTCTCCTTTGAAAAATACCTATTAAATTTCCATATTTTGTTGCCTCATTCCACTATAAACATATAGTTATAATATTTCAACAGTCATTATTCTTTTAATTAATGAAATACTCACATTTAATTCTATGACTAATTGAATAGTAGCCTCATACTAAATCTCACCGTTTGAAAGATGCTAAAGCTAAATCCTTTATAGTGGTGAGAAGCGCAATCGACACTCCAACGCCGATATATTTGAAGTTTGCCCGCGAGTCAAAAAATTCTTCCGGTTGTGTCCGAATATACTGTATACTTTTCTTAAGGTTTGTTCAGATACGATTGAATAAGGGGGGGGCATATGGCACTCATCTTGGGGGCTGTACAAGTTAGCAAGGAAATAAATGGGCGACAAATCTTGCATAATATTTCGTTAGGATGTTCCGCAAATACAAGGTTATTAATTCGCGGGAAAAATGGATCAGGTAAAAGCACATTGCTGAAAATATTGGCTGGAATTACTGAACCCACGGGCGGTAAAGTTATAAGAAATACTCGGAAAATCGGGTATGTGCCTGAGCATTTTCCTGATAGCCTGCAATTCAGACTTAAAGAGTACTTACTGTTGACCGCATCCTTTCGGGGCGGCTCGAAGGCTTACGTTGAAAAAGAATTATTGGAGTACATCCAACTATTCAGTTTGGAACCGTTTCTTCATACTTCACTTAAGGCGTGTTCTAAAGGAACAAAGCAAAAGGTCGGCATCATTCAAGCGCTGTTAATGAAGCCCAATCTTTTATTATTGGACGAACCACTTACTGGGTTAGATGCTGAATCCCAACAGGTCCTCATACAATTGCTGAGAGATAAACAAATTCCAATCGTTTTCACGTCCCATGAGGAAACGCTCGTTACGAATATGGCGAAGGAAATTCTACAGATTGAAACCGGAGAAATCACTCTCCAAACAATGAATTCAATTCCAAAAAAGTTAATACGCGTTGAATGCCGTACGAGAGAAGAGTTAAAAGGTCTTCCCGTCAGTCAATTGAACTACGAAGAAAACGTTGCAGTCTTTACAGTTGAAGGAGATGTAAGTGACCAAGTATTACAGAGTCTACTAAGAAAAAACTGTTCCATTTTAGAAGTGAGGGAGTTGAGGTAATGGTTTGGGGGTTCATTCGATATCAATTCGGCAGTTATCTTAGATCTCTGACATTCATACCACCGCTCACTTTATTCATTGGCTGGATTATTGTCTTCTACACGTATAGCGGTGTCCCAATAATGAGCAGCTATGCAGTCACTTGTATTTCACTATACTTAGTCATGACATGGGTAGCGATGAATGTCTTTGCGTTGGAGGGGGAAAGTGAGAAGAATTTACTGTTTGTGCAGCTGCCGAATAAGAGAGATTATTTATGGGGGAAATGGGTTGTTTGTTTTTTAGTTGCGTCCATTTTAGGATTAATTGCGATAGCATATCCAATGTTGATAAGTAGCTTTAAAGGGACAGTTCGGCTTGTGCATATAGGCGCAGCAATTTACGGTCATCTATTCTTTGCGGTTTTCGGAATTATAGTTGGTTCGTTCTTTTCTAATATAAAAATGGAATCCAAGAAATTTGCTTGGTTGTCGGCGATGCTTGTCATCGCTGTTTCGATTGCCTACGAAGGCATAGTTGAGAAAGTGTATATCTTCAAATGGATACTACTCCCTTTCCCACCAGTGTCCCAATTTCTTATGCATTTCACAGATGATGCTTTGTTGATTGATAAAAACTTTTGGTTGGATGCCGCTTGGGTCGTTTGCTATTCCTTCATTTACTTTTTAGTCATAACCCGGATGTTTTATCGGAAAGAGAGGTAATGTGTTCTTGTGGATCCAAAAGTGTGTGCCTATGCTCTCTAAACCTTGAATTTTTAGTTCTCTCACCTCATCCAATAGTTTCCAAAATATTGTATACTGTTTGAATGAGAGAGTTACTAAAAGGGGGAACCACCTTGAAAACGTTTTGGGGGATACTGTCGGTTTTATTCATATGGGCATTAGTTTTTCCACTTGCAGGGCTTGCCGCGTTTTTTCTATATGTTTCAAATCAGGGATATTTTGTACCTCTTGTCATCGCGGCGTACCTATCATTTGGAGCAATACTCGTCATGGTACGTTTTGAACTGTTCACGTATAAAAAGTATTTCTGGCTTGGAGTGGCTGCTCTTATCGCCATCTCACTTGTTTTCAACATTCCAAGTATCTATGAAAAAACACGGCCCACGATTTCGGATGGTCAAGTCAATCTCACTGAATACCAGCCATTTGAAAAGAGAACGAAGGCTGTTTGGATGGAAAAACCAGCATCCTTGAAAATCGAAGACGATTTACCAATAATTGACGGGGCAACTGCGCTTTATCCGATTTACGCTGCATTCGCACAATCCGTTTATCCTGAAAAGGAGTACCAGCCTTATGATAGCGAAGTAATGTCCAATCGGACGGGTGCTGCCTATACGAATTTGATAAATGGAGATGTGGATATTATTTTCGCATTGGGGCCATCTTCAACACAGCTGAACCAAGCGGAAAGTGCAGGTAAGGAATTGAAGCTGACGCCGATTGGGAAAGAGGCATTTGTCTTCTTCGTTAATTCCAAAAATCCTGTGAAAAGTTTGACGGAGGATGAAATCAAAGGGATTTATGCTGGGAAAATTACAAATTGGAAAGACGTTGGTGGGAAGGACGAGGAAATCCGCGCATTTCAACGACCTGAAAATAGCGGTAGTCAAACAGCATTGCAAAGTTTCATGGGGCTCACTCCAATCATGAAGCCGCCTACAGAGGATGTCATGTCGCTTATGGGAACCATCATCGGTGAAGTGTCCGACTATAAAAATCATAAAAATGCCATTGGTTATACGTTCAGGTACTACTCAACACAAATGGTAGAAAATAATAAGATCCGCTTGCTGAGCGTGAACGGCGTGGAACCGACAGTGGAAACAATCCGTTCGGGTGAATATCCGATTACTGGTGAGTTCTATGCAGTAACGGCGGGTAGCGATAATCCACACGTTGAAGCTTTCATTGAGTGGATATTGTCAGATGAAGGGCAAGAAATAGTAGAGATGACGGGGTATGTACCGGTCGGAAAGTGATGAATTAGGGAGAGTTGAACGATGAATTTCACAGACACTTTGGGAATTATATACCCAATCATCCAAGCCCCGATGGCAGGTGTGACGACACCGAAATTCAAGAGCGTGAAATGTGAAAAAAAGAAAAGAGGCGTTCTCACGCCTCTTTTACATATACCATAATAATTCATACTTCATTTTCTTCCCTTTTTCACTTTCCTGTTCGACGACGTTCCAAATTCCGTTCTCTTTCAGCATTTTATAGTAGAAATTTGTCCCATCGGCTCTTTTGAAAAGGATAAAGCCTTCATTGTCTTTAACGAACGTCACTGGATCAATGACGTTTTTGTATGGGGGTTGTATTTCGGGGCTTAGGATATTAATGATAATTTCCTCCGCGATATGCGCAAGGGAATCGTATTCATTGTTCTTTTCCGCTTTGTAGCGTAGCTGGTTGTAATTATATTGTTCGTATGGCAATAAATTTAAGCGGAACGATTTTTTGATATCAATAATTACCTCTTTATAAAATTGCTTTACGCTCTTTTCTTCCTCGTCGCCAACATGGGAAAACTCTAAAAGCAGGGCCCCTTTTGAATTAAGGCCAAACTTCAATGTCTCGTTGCCATAAGGCGGATTCTCCGAGGTTTCGAATGTTTTCACGCGAACCTCCACGATGAAGGCAAATTCACCTTCCTTTTCCCTCTTGACCACAACTACTTCAGCATCATGCAGCTTGTAAGGTTTATCGTATCCGTAATAATCAATAATTCCTTGAGCTATAAAGGGCTGAAGTGTGACCAACAATGCATCTTCAAGGTCAGCAAAAGGCTCGTTTGCTTTCGGTACAAGAGGTTGGAGGAGAGTTGTCAGTACAAGAAAAAAGCTTAAGAAATAAAATTTTTTCAATCTAAATTCCTCCTTGTCCGAGTATATACTTAGCGTTTCCATTGTGAATAAAACAATACGCAATTGAAAAGAGGTATTAGCGAAATATCGTAGTTTCGATATAATGGAAAAAATGAAAAATCTGTATCGGGGGATCATATGAAGAAATACATCGGTGAAATCGGGTTAATGCTAACCGCGATTATTTGGGGAAGTGGGTTCGTCGGAAGTGCGGTGGCACTTGATACATATACTCCGTATCAAATTTTAGCGGGTAGGTTTTTGATAGGCGCTGTGCTACTTTGCGTCGTTTTTCATAAGAAATTAAAGTCTATCCCTAAAAGTGCACTTCTCAAGGGGGCAATATTAGGCATATTTTTGTATATCGCTTTTGTGTTGCAAACTGTTGGACTACAATATACAACCCCGTCAAAAAACGCATTTTTAACAGCGGTGAATGTTGTTGTAGTGCCTTTTATTGGGCTTGCAATTTATAAAAAGAAGCTTGATGCATTCGAATTAATGGGTGCTTTTCTTGCGATGTTCGGAGTGGCGGTCCTATCGCTACAATGGTCGGCGGGGGTGAATTTTGGCGACTTCCTATCTTTATGTTGTGCAATCGGATTCGCTTTTCATATTTTTTACACGGCGCAGTTCGTGAAACAAGAGGATCCAATCATTTTGACGATTGTTCAAATGGCAACGGCTACTATAATTGGAATCGTCGTTGTGTTACTGAAAGGTGAAACATCGTTCAGCATGCAGTCTGAAGGATTGACGTCATTATTATATTTAGGTGTTTTTTCGACAACGATTGCGTTTTTATTACAAACGGTTTCTCAGAAATTTATTACGGAAACGAAAGCTGCGATTATCCTATCGACTGAATCTTTATGGGGAATGGTCTTCTCCGTCATTTTATTAAGTGAAATTGTTACGTTTAAGATGGGCATTGGCGCGGTTTTGATACTTGCGGCAATCATTTTATCCGAAACGAAATTAAGCTTTTTTAATAGGAAAAAAGCAAGTTTAATAAAAGTTGAACCAAAGTGAGGATGGGGTGGGGTTGTGTATAGTGTTGAGGAAAGAGATGAATATTTTAAAAGAATCATCGAGAACTTTCAGTCGAATAATTTGTTTGAAGGGGTTGTCCAGTTAGGGTCTGGGGTGAAGGGGTACAACGATGCGCACTCCGACATTGACTTGATGGCGTCTACTTATAGATCGGAAGACGTTGATGACGCGAAACAAGCAATTTATGAGCTTCTTACAAAGTTCAATCCTGTTTATATTAAGGAAAAGCAATTTACACAACATATCTTCCTTTTCATTGTGTTCATGGAAAATTCACTCGAATTGAATATTTCCGTTTTACCGAGTGAGTTGTTGAATGTGAAATCGCCTTTGTGGAAAGTCGTTGTTGATAAAAGCGGAGTAGTTTCTAGGAAAATGCATGCTGAAAATGAAGTATTTCAAAATAAGCCTGTCACATATGAGGTGAACATTGATCTTCCATTTGAATTCGCTTATTGTGCATTGAATGTAAATAAAGAGTTGAAAAGAAATAATCTTATCTACGCACTGAAGATGCTTGAGAGGATGAGAGAGTATGTTTTACTTGTTCAGGCGATGAATGAAAGTAAGAAATTGCATCAATTTAAAGCGTATGGCAGTTTGGATCCTTCATTTATTGAAGCGTATCTTTCCACTTATCCAGATGAGGTGACAGTGGAGAAATTGACGATCTCAGCTACTCAACTAAAAGAACTTTTTGCGGATACTGTGGATAAGAACCCTTCCATGATGATGGATGAAAGGTTATATGAATTATTGAAATAAATGATTGACTCCACCCTTGGAGACAGGTTTATAGTAAGAGAAGAAAGGGAGGGGGAGTATGCTATCAATCGGGAAAACGGCCCATCTTGTCGGGCTGACGATAAAGGCGATCAAACATTATGAGGAAATTGGACTTGTCTATCCCTCATATGTAAATCCGGAGTCGGGGTATCGGTTTTATACACAAAAAGAACAGCAGCAGCTCGTGCGAATCAAAACATTGAGGAATTTCGGCGTGTCCCTTTCCGACATTTTACGGGAAGGAGATGATCAGATGGACCGGTTGTTGAAGAATCGAAAAAAGGAAATTGAGAATGAAATCAATGAATTGCAAGGGAAGATGGAAGGAATTGATCAATTATTAAACAAAGGGGAGAAGGAAATGGAAACACGCATTGAAGAAAGCAAAGGATTTACAGTAAGAGGGTATGAGGTGCAAGGACCTGTATCGGAAATTCCAGCAGAATGGGACCGGTTAATAAAGGAAATTAATGAAAAAGGTGTCGTTGTCGAAGAATCATTCGGTGTCTGCCTGAAGATGGAGAACGATATTATTCATTATATTGCTGGGCTGAAAGAAGACTTGACGGAAGGATTCCCGGACACGAAAGAAGTTGTCATTCCAGCTGGCAGATTCATCGTTGCGAAAGTAGAAGGCGGCATTCCAGGAATTCCAGCTGCGTATGATTACATCATTCAAATGGAAAATATCAAACTGCGGGATTGCTATGATTTTGAGCGCTACGTTCATCCAGCCGGGGTATCGGAGGATGTTATCGAGATTTGGATGCCGATTGAATAAATAAAATCAAAAAGGGATGGTACGAATGGGGACAAGGATTGAACTTGTAGAACAATTCACGGTAAAAGGGTATGAAATGCACGGGCCGGTAACTCAGATTCCGAAGCTGTGGGATGAATTGAATGGAGTTATTCAGGAAAAGGGTGCTTCACCTGAAGAGTCTTTTGGGATTACGTTAGAAATGGATAAAGGCAACTTCCACTACTTAGCGGGGATTAGATCGGAGTTTGCGGAAGGGTTTTCAGATACGAAAGAATTTTTTATTCCAAGCGGTAAATTTATTGTTGCTAAGGTCGAAGGTGGAGTCGAGGCGATTCCGGCTGCATTTGATGCGTTGCTGAGAAATCCAGATGTGAAACTTAGACATAGTTATGGGTTTGAGCGATATATCCACCCTACAGGTTCTGAAGGATACGAGATTGAAGTTTGGGTGGCGATTGAGTAAGGGAACTCGATTTTTTTGTAAGAATTAGGGGGGATGCATCACATGGAATATCGAGGCCCAAGTGTTTATGACCAAGAGGACTTTCGTAAAAAGTATATGAATCATAGAGATAGGCAAGATAGCCCCAACATTGCGATTGAAAAGCCTATCATTTATGAGTTGCTTGGCGACTTTCATGGAAAATCGGTTTTAGACTTGGGATGTGGTAATGCAGCCTTTGGAAAAGAATTATTACATTTAGGTGCGAAATTTTATACTGGAATAGAAGGTTCTGAGCGAATGTCAGCACTAGCGAATCAAAACCTAATTGAAGAAAATGCACAGATTTATCATGAGACGATGGAAACGTTTCGTTATCCAACGAATGAATATGAAATTATAACGTCCCGTTTCGCAATACATTATGTTGATGATATCCAGAGCTTGTTTCAAAATGTGTACCAAAGCCTCAAAGAGGATGGACGGTTTATTTTTAGTATTCAACACCCACTCACAACATCTTCGTTTAAAAGCAAAAAGACGGGAGATCGACGTGAGGATTGGATAGTTGATGATTATTTTATCGAAGGGGAAAGAAAAGAACCTTGGATTCAAAAAGTTGTTGTGAAGTACCATCGAACAACTGAACATTATTTTCATGCCCTTTTAAAAGCAGGTTTTACAATAGTTGACCTCCGGGAAGGAACGCCTGAAAGAGAATATTTTACTAACGAAGGTGAATTTGAACGCAGACAAAGAATACCGATTGTACTGATGTTCTCTTGCAGGAAGTGAACGGTTTTACAATAAACAATATCTACAACACACTTACTGTGGAAGATCCAGAAGGTACTGGGTCTTTTTTTTTATGACACACGAATTCCTCATCTACAAATATAGTTTTTTATTCTTTCCCTCAATAATGAATCCAAATGTTTTACGAAACGTATATAGAAGTAAATTGCCTAAAGGAGGTCTGTCTATGATTGAATTTCGGGATATTAATTGGGATAATTTTGAGGAATGTATTCGATTGGAACTTAAAGAGGAGCAGAAAAACTTTTTAGCCTCCAATGTATATAGTCTTGCTCAATCTTATGTCGCCTTATTAAATGATGAAATGCCCGCTATGACATTTGCAATCTATGATGGGGAGACAATGATTGGTTTTATCATGATGTATCATGACACAGCCGAGGAAAATGAATATGGTGATGAAGCTCGCTATGGCATTTTAAGATTTATGATTGATAAGAAATATCAAGGACAGGGCTATGGTAGAAAAGCGATGGCAAAAGCACTTGACTATATTAAAACTTTCCCGCAAGGCGATGCTTCTTCAGTGTACATTTCCTTTGACCAGACAAATGCAATTGCTAAGAATCTCTACGCATCTTTTGGATTTCAGGATACTGGTAAGGTTGATGATGATGAAGTGATTTTTAAGCTCGATTTATAATCGATGTTATGGACGCCCAAATCCTTCACCGGTACGAATAGAAAAAGGGGGTAATGGCGTGAAAGAAATCTATCGGAAAACGTCGATTTTCAGTTTCATTGGCGGAACAGGGTTGACCCTTTATTGTATTCTTTACTATTTCATTTGGTATGAAGGGTTTTCCTTAAATGGCGATGTATTGTTTGAATTAGGGATAATTGGAGTGTTTTCACTTGGGGCAGGGGTTTATTTCAAAAAAGCGTACGAAAAGCTGATAGATCATCCTGTAGTCGACAGTGAAATTGACGTGGAAAACATTGGGGAACTAATTCTGAAGCGAGTGCCGTCCTTGCTTCCCAAGCTATACAATGTCGATCATAATGGACAACCACTATTTCAAATAAAGCCTGCAAAAGGACAATTTCGTAATGGCCTGCTTCTGTTCCAATCGTTTGAAAAAGGGATGCTTTTTCCAGTGAACTATGACATTGCTGCATTAGACGGCAGTATCTTGGCGACTTTCCAAATCAAAAACAATGTGAAACAATTTACGTTGACATTGAAGAAGCCCGATGGCACGGTCATAGGGCGATACATCCAGCAACTATCAAAATCGGCAATGAAAAACCGGGGAACACTTTATCATGCAGATGGATTGGTTTGGCGGCAGCTTGAAGCAAAAAATATGGCTGGTGATATCGATGTGTTGGACGAGAGAGGCAGTCGGACAGCTTCCTACCGTTATGGATTGTTTCCGTACGCAACGCTTCCTGCATTCCAAAGTACTGCCCATCATGAACATGTTCGTTTTGGGGCACAGATCTCTTCTGAAGAAAAGCTTGCTTACGTCATGATTTTCTTTTTTTGGTTAGATGGGTAAGTGTTGGATTTAAACATGAAAACATTAAAAAAACCACCAGGTTAAGGTGGAGGAAGTGAATAAAACAATTCGTTGACCGTTAGTCTATTAGATTTGTATAAGCAGCAAGATGATCGAAGATAAAGATAGACATGCACTTGCCAAAAACAAAAAGGCTAATACTTGCTTTGGATTCAGTCCGGCACGCAACAGGCGATAATGGATTTGGCTAGCATCGGCTTGATAGATCGATTTGCCTTGAACATAACGTTTGGCTATGACAAATAGATTATCAAAGATTGGCACGCCTAATGCCAAAATGGGAATAAACAATGACAGAACGGTTGCTTGTTTAAAGGCACCATCCAAGGCGATGACTGCAAGTATAAACCCAAGGAAGCTGGCGCCTGCATCTCCCATAAAAACCTTGGCAGGTGGTTTATTAAAGCGTAAATAGGCGGTAGTGATGCCTACTAAAACAATGGCCATCATGGCGGAATTCGACTGACCTTTCGTTAAGGCAACAATAAAAAGGGTAACAGCAGATATCGCGACAAGTCCTCCTGCAAGTCCATCCATACCATCCGAGAAATTAATGACTGTCGTCACTCCGAATATCCATAAGATTGTCAATATAAACTGCAGTATAAACGGAAGGGATACATATTCACCCGAGAGCGGGTTTACGAAACCGTTAAATGTGATACCTGAAGCAAAAACTAAAATTGCGGCAGATACTTGCACAATGAATTTAGGGAATGCCGGAAAATCTTTCCCCTTCGTTTTGAACCAATCATCAACCGTTCCGATGGTTAATAACAATACCCCTCCTCCAAAAAGTGCGCCGGTTTCCCAGGTAAACTCTCTAGTAAAAAGTAGATAGACGAGAAAGAAACCAATAAAAAGGGCATAGCTCGCTGTCAGCGGAATCGGTTCACGGTGTAATTTACGTTCGACATTTTCCTGCGGCTTGTCCACAAAGTCAAGATGGAAAGCAAGCTTTCGTAACGGGGGAATTAAACTATAAACAATGAGAAATGATGCCGAAAATGCCAATATGTAAGAGATTTTTCTCACCACCATACTATTAATCTTCTATCATTATACAGAATTTTACTAATTTTGTCGATTGGTGAATTTGTTTAATAGAAAATCGTTAAATGGGTGTCAGTTTAAAGCAGATTGAAATATTGTGTTAAAATAACTAACATGTAAACTATTTCATTTGGAGGTACGATAAGATGTATGAATACAAATATATTAAATTAGATTTAAAAGGTATTATCGAGTCTAAACCGACACAAGATTATCATGCTATCATAGATGATCACGCAAAAGAGGGTTGGCGATTAGTACAAATTCTAACGCCGCCTACGGGCCCTTCTGGTGCCGCAACATACTTCGAATTGATTTTTGAAAAACGAATATAACAATGTTTTAAAGATGCACGGAGATAAAATTAGGGGTCGGTTGATGTTAAGGATCGAACAAAAGAATCCTCTCAATTGTAATAATCATTGAGAGGATTTTGAATTTGTTACAAAGATACGGTGGCAATTACCATCAGTTATGGTGATGTTCAGCTGATTCGCCTTTCACTTTACACAGAATAGAATCGTCGTGCAGATGTGCAGGTGTTTCTAATTGAATCGTTATATGTTGAATGTTTTTTTGTACAAGGTCATGTTCAATTTGTTGGAGCAGTCGTTCAGTTTCAGCAATGGACATTTTACCATCTACAACCGCATGGCAGGAGAGAGCGTTTAACCGGCTTGTAATCGACCAAACATGCAAGTCGTGAATGCCCTGTATTCCTTTTGTTTTTTTTATCGTTTGAATCACATCTTCCATATTTACATTTTGTGGTGTCCCTTCCATCAGGACATGCAATCCGGATTTTGTTACATAGTATCCACTACGTAATACTAGTGCGGCTACAATGACACTTGCAAGTGGATCTGCCCAGCCCCAGCCGAAAAATATCATGAGTAGTGCAGCGATAATAGCTCCAATGGAACCAAGCATATCGCTAATTACATGCATGTATGCTCCACGAATATTTAAGTTCTCTTCCACGTCTCCTCCACGCATCATAATCCACGCTATAAGAATATTGACTAACAAGCCAATAAAAGCAACGATCAACATTCCAGTTGAAGCAACTTCAGGTGGATTTTGAAAACGTTGAACAGCCTCGTAAAAGATAAACAAAGCAATTAGTACGAGTGTTACCCCATTTAGAACAGCAGCTAAAATTTCAAATCGCTTATATCCATATGTTTTACTATAGTTAGCTGCTTTTTCTCCAAGTTTAAAGGCTAATAATGCTAACCCGAGAGATATAGCATCGCTCAACATATGACCAGCATCTGCCAACAAAGCAAGACTATTTGTTAGTAAACCACCTATGGCTTCAACAATCATATATAAAGTAATAATTATAAAGCTAATCAATAGTACCCTTTTATTTGCACCGTGTGAATGGTCATGACCATGATTGTGTCCCAGTCTATATACCTCCTTGTTCAATCTTGGATAACGTGCTCAATGACGTCTCTACGTTAAAATCAGGTTTTTCGTCATTAGAGGTTTCTCCCGAGTTATGCTCTTTATTCATTTACCTTATTTTTGAAATAGTACACAGGGGAAATTTAGTTGACTCTAACGTTACGTCATACTCTATAGTCAATAGTGAGGGGAGGCGGGAACTATGAAAGTGAAAGAGGTAGCGGATTTGACCGGTGTGAGTGTGCGTACGCTCCATCATTATGATGATATCGGTTTACTCGTTCCGGAAGAGGTGACGGAGGCGGGCTATCGGGTTTATTCGGATCAAAACTTGACGACCCTCCAGCAAATATTATTCTTTCGTGAAGTTGGCTTCCCTTTGAAGAAAATTAAGGAGCTATTAGGTAGTCCATCGTTCAACCGGTTGGAGGCGTTCGAGCTGCAACGAGAAATGTTGCTTGCAAAGCAACAACAATTGGAAGTGATGATTGCGACAATCGACAAGACGCTTCTTGCGGAAAAAGGAGAAATGATAATGACGAACGAGGAGAAATTTAAAGGATTTGATTTTAGTTCGAATTCATATGAACAGGAAGCGCGGGATCGATGGGGAGATGAAGCGGTTGACAAGGCGAACAAAAACGTTTCCCAGTTCGGCGAGAAAGAACAACAGGAGATGAACCGAATTTATTTCCAGCTTGCGGCGTTGCGCCACACGGATCCAGCTTCGGTCGAAGCCCAAACAGCTATTGATGAGTGGTACACTTTCTTGAATAAAATTGGAGACTATTCATTGGAGGCATTTGCCGGCTTAGGTGAAATGTATGTCGTAGATGAGCGATTCATGAAGAATATTGACCAATTTGGGGAAGGTTTGTCGGTATTCATGCGAGACGCGATGAAAGTATATGCAGAGAAGAATTAACCGATAAAAAGCGCCGTAGGAGGCTATTCTTACGGTGTTTTTATTTATTTTAAAAAACAAGAGCTTGTTTACGCGATTAGTAGTATAATAGGAAAACCATTAACAGGTCAGCAGCTTTTTTTTCTCACATCTTTTGCGATCAAGGATTGAAAATCTTTAGTGAAGTGAAACTCCAAGTGGGGTTCACACGTATAATAGATATAGATAAGCACAACTGTCCGCCAAACATCATGCCTACAACTTAAGTCTTAGAATGTTTCCACCTGCAGACGGTTTAGCTTCCAGGAAAAATTGTACATACTTGTAGACAGAGATGAGTTAGGGGTTGGAAAGATGGGAAAAACAATCTATATTGTACTTACTGACACCGGGACGTTACTGTCAAAGGCAATCGGCATGTATACCCGCGAAGATTTAAATCATGCTTCAATTGCATTTGACGAGCAATTGACGGAAATATATAGTTTCGGACGGAAACAGCAATATAATCCGTTCATCGGCGGATTCGTTCGAGAAAATGTAGCGGAAGGCATTTTTCAGGATGCTGATTGCGCTGTGTATCGGTGTGAAGTATCAGCGGAAGCATACACACGAATTCGTGAGAAAATTGTTCAATTCGAATTAAATCAAAGCATTTATAAATATAATTTTATTGGGTTGTTCGGCGTGGCTTTGAATAAAGAGATCCATCGTGAACGAGCATTTTTTTGCTCGCAATTCGTGGCAACGGTCATGCAGGAGAGCGAAACGCACCGTCTTTTGACAACACCCTGCCTAACAATGCCGCATCATTTGACATTCCTACCACATCTGGAGTTAATTTATGAAGGCGCCCTTAAGACTTATTTAGATAAAGTAAGAGAGCCGCAAGCGGAACGTCCAATACGCGTGGGACTTTTAAAAAGCTTAGCGTTTCGATTGCTTGCTTAAATGAAGCTTCTCCATTACGGGAAGCTTTTTTACATTCAGCTACTTGCGCCATTCGCATTTGTACAAATTCCATGCGATAATGAAAAAAAGACGAAAAAAAAAGGATGACACGATGACGAAAACAATTGATGTACAAGTAAATGCTCAAAGTATAGCGGCGTTTAAAAAGGGCTATCCGCTGATTTTAAAAGACGCTGTAGTGAACCCGGAAGTGTTGAAAGAGGAAGGTACGCTCATCCGCCTGACTGATAAATACCGTAAATTTATTGCAAAAGGTTATTATGGCAATCAAAACAAAGGGATCGGTTGGGTATTGACGAGAGATGACAACGAGGAGATTGACTTCGCGTTTTTTGAATCAAAGATTTCAGCGGCTTTGTCAAGGCGTGAGTCATTTTTCGAAGATAGCGAGACGACTGCATTCCGTGCATTCAATGGTGAAGGCGATGGCATCGGCGGATTGACAATCGATTATTTTGACGGCTATTACATGGTTAGCTGGTATAGTGAAGGAATTTACGCCATGAAGCATCATGTATATGGTGTATTGGACAAGCTTGTGGACTACAAAGCAATTTATGAGAAAAAACGTTTTGATACGAAAGGCCAATACATCGAACAGGATGATTTCGTGAAAGGGGAGCCAGGTGACTTCCCGATTATCGTGAAGGAAAATGGCATGAATTTTGCTGTCGATTTGAATGATGGCGCGATGACAGGGATTTTTTTAGATCAACGTGATGTGCGTAAAGCGTTGCGTGATAAGTATTCGGATGGTAAGCATGTACTTAACACATTCTCATACACGGGTGCATTTTCGGTTGCTGCGGTCCTTGGAGGTGCACGCGAGACAACGAGCGTCGATTTGGCGAAGCGCAGCCTACCGAAGACAATCGAGCAATTCAGCGTGAACGGCATTGATTACGAAGCACAAAACATCAAAGTGATGGACGTATTCGATTATTTCCGTTATGCGAAACGCCATGAGTTGAAATTTGATGTCGTAGTTCTTGATCCTCCAAGCTTCGCACGGTCAAAAAAATACACGTTCAGTACAGCGAAGGATTATCCAGCACTGATAATGGACGCTATTGCCATCACAGAAAAGAACGGTATCATTATCGCTTCTACGAATAATGCAAGCTTCAGCATGAAGAAGTTCAAGTCGTTTATCGATCAAGGATTTGCAGATGCTAACTCTCGTTACAAAATACTTGAGGAATCATCATTGCCAAAGGATTTTCGCACGAATCGCGACTTCCCTGAATTTAACTATTTAAAGGTTGTTATTTTACAGAAATTGAAATAAGGAATTGGAAGCCATCTCCCGTACGGAGGTGGTTTTTTTGTTAAGATTGCAATTACTAAAAGAAAACAGTTCAATAGATAGAAAGAGCGTAGGGGGGAGTGCGGATGATTGAGGCGGTTTTGCATGGTGCAATCTTGGCCTTAGGGTTGATATTACCGTTAGGTGCTCAAAATGTGTTTGTGTTCAATCAGGGGGCATTGCAGCCAAAGTTAATGAAAGCACTTCCCGTCGTCGTTACTGCGGGGATTTGCGATACGATATTAATCGTGGCAGCTGTATCTGGAGTCTCATTGCTCATCTTGACGTTCAGCTGGTTGGAGACGATTCTTTTCGCAGTAGGGATTTTGTTTTTAATTTTCATCGGAATCTCCCTCTGGCGAAGCACCCCATCAATGACAACGGAAGAAGGGGAACGGTTTTCTGCAAAAAAACAGATCATGTTCGCCGCATCGGTCTCTCTATTGAACCCACATGCAATCCTTGATACGATCGGCGTTATCGGATCGAACGCGTTGAGTTATTCAGGGGAGGCCCGAGTTGCGTTCACCTTGACGACAATCATCATATCTTGGTGCTGGTTTTTTGGACTCGCAATGGCTGGACGGATACTTGGCAAGATGGATACGGGCGGGAAGTTCATTGGGTTGTTGAATAAAGTCTCCGCATTCGTCGTTTGGGGAGTTGCAGTATATATGGCAATCCGGTTACTTGGCAAATTTTTTTGAAGATATCTATCGACACTAATCACCAAAATAGGCCCTTGAACCTGGTGAAAAAGAAGTGTTTTTTGTTGGTACTTGTGCAAGGTGCATTCATAAAAATTTACTAAACGGTATAATAATACGAATGGAAAGCTGACGAATCTTTAATCGTCGGCTTTTTTTTATTGATTTATACAATTCACTGCATAATCTGAACAGTTTTGTGCCGAGGTACCTTAATAATTCTTTACATTAGGAATATTTTTGCTTAACAGTCACCAAGTAGAATATGAGCTGTAAGGAATCAGAGTTGAAAAGGAGGATAGGGAGCAGTCATACCCGGCAGTTTATCAATCAAACTACTAAACCATTAATTGTTAACTGGAGGAGACAAGTTGAAAAACATTGGCAGATTTATAACATTGCTCGTTTTCGTTTTATTCTTAAGTGCATGCGGAAACAACCAGGAAGGTACAGGTGCCAAAAATAACAAAGCTTCAGCGGATAGTGGGAGAACGGAAATTACGTATTGGTATGCGTACGGGGATAAGATTGGGGAAAATAATGAAAATTTAGTCAAAATGTTTAACGATTCACAAGATAAAGTGTTGGTAAAAGCAGAATTCCAAGGTGGATATGGCGACCTTCATTCCAAAACGCAAGCGGCTTTTGCAGCGAAAAACGCACCGGAAGTTACTTTGAATGAAATTGCATCGATGGGCGTATTCGCTCGTTCAGGAATGACGGAAAACTTAACGCCATTCATCGAAAACGACAGTGATGTTAACTTGGAAGATTTTAATCCCGGTCTGATGGGCAACTCGTATGTAGACGGTAACATCTATGGGCTTCCTTACTTGCGAAGCACGCCGATCCTATACATGAACGTTTCTATGTTGAAGGAAGCGGGACTTGACCCGGCTGGACCGAAAAACTGGAAAGAATTTGAGAAGTATTTACGTGCATTGACTGTTGAAGGAAAGAGTGTCGGCATGAGCATGCCAGTAAGTATTTGGTATTTTGAGGCATTCGTTGGAGCCGGTGGCGGCGATATGTTGGCTGCAGGAGATTCCGAAGTAACATTCAATGGAACAGCTGGGGTGGAAGCGTTGGAATTCTGGAAACATCTTGCGGAAGAGGGCATCTTGAAAATCCTGTCCGGTGATGAAGCGGCAGCACAAGCAACACAAGATTTTGCAAACGGCCGCTCTGCAATGATGTTTACATCTACTGCAAATTTGACACATAACTTGGCGATTGCAGAGGAAAACGGATTTGAATTGAACACAGCATTCATGCCATCGAATAAAATAAGCGGTGTACCAACGGGTGGAGCAAACCTTGTTATGACGGCGGGTTTGTCGCATGAAAAACAGCAAGCCGCGTGGGAATTCATCAAATGGATGACAGCAAAGGAACAGACAATCTATGCAAGTAAATACACAGGCTATTTGCCGAGCCGGCTTTCCGCAATTGATTCGGAAGAGATGCAAAGCTTGTATAAGAAAATCCCTCAATACAAAGTGGCTGTCGACCAATTGCAATATGGGAAAGCGCGTCCGATGGCGCAAGCCTATCCAGAAATTTCGACGATATTGGCAGATGAAATTACGAGAAGCTTACTGGAGCCTGATTTATCACCAAAAGAAGCGTTGGACAAAGCAGCTAAATTGGCGAATCCCCTCTTACAATAATCCGATTCGGGAAGATGGGCAATCGAGCCCCCTCTTCCTGTTTTCGTAAAGGAGACGATCACATTGAACTGGATGAAGCAAGTGAAAGTGGCAATTTTCGATATGGACGGGACGTTGTATCAGGACGATGCTTTTTTAGGGCGGTATATAACGTATTTATTGGACGGAATCGTAGATGAAGAGAAAATGGGGGCTGTCGTGTCCGAAGCATACGATATTCTCGATGGCAGTCATATTTTGCAGCTTGGCCATTTCTTTGATCGGGAACAACATTTCTTTTATGAGCATGATCAATTCATACCGACGACGTGTTACTCATGGGAAGGCAAGAAGCATGAAAATCCAATAGTGGAAAATGCCTCACTTTTGTTTATAGGGGATCCGTGGGGTATCGCCAATCTATACGCCGAAAAATACGGCATTACACGCGAAAGAAGAGCGGAAGCTTTTGAAAAAGTTCGTTATGAAATGATTGACGATCCATTTAAAATCAGACGCCATACGCCACTATTCGAAAGCATTGCCGCACTTGGAACAAAGAAGAAAATCTTCATGACGAATACACCGGGGGATACCGGACCTGCTTTCGTCACGTATTTGAATATCGGATCGATGTTTGATGATTATGTGTTTGACGCGAAAAAGCCGCTTGGAATGGAAACAATCGTGAAAGGGCTATTGAAAGAAGGGTTCGCTCCGAACGAAATCCTCTCCATCGGGGATAATCCATACAATGACTTAGCACCGGTACGAAAACTCGGGGGACGGACTTGCCTCATTTCACCGTACACGCATTTTGGAAAACATGAGTGGGATTATACTGTCAAAACTGTGGAAGAGTTGGCGGATTTCTTGCACCAATCATCCGTTATAAAGCTATAAAGTGAATAGGAGATGAACGGAATGGCTGAAATCAGATTAGTGAACATCGTAAAAAAGTTCGATGAGGATACAGTGGTGAACAATCTGAATCTCACAATCGAGGACGGTTCATTCACCGTAATTGTCGGTCCGTCAGGCTGCGGTAAATCGACAACCCTCCGGATGATTGCTGGATTGGAAACACCTACGAGCGGTGAAATTTGGATTGGCGATGATTGTGTAACAAATCTGGAGCCTGGCAAGCGGAATATTGCGATGGTTTTCCAGAACTATGCGCTCTATCCGACAATGACAGTCCGGAAAAATATCGAATTCGGCCTTGTTAATAAAAAAGTGCCGAAAGCAGAACGGGAGTCTTTAATTCAGGAAATTAGCGACATTGTCGGTTTGACGGACCACTTGGATAAGAAGCCGCATCAATTATCGGGAGGGCAAAGGCAGCGGGTCGCATTGGCAAGAGCGATGGTGAAAAAGCCAAAAGTGTTCATCTTGGATGAGCCTCTTTCGAATTTGGATGCCAAGCTGAGAGGGCAGATGAGACGCGAACTAATTCAGCTCCATAAGCGTCTCGGCACGACATTCGTCTACGTAACCCATGATCAGGTCGAGGCGATGTCGATGGGAGATCAGATCATCCTTCTCGATAAAGGCGTCACACAACAAATGGATTCTCCTATGAATATGTACCATGACCCGAATAATGTGTTCACCGCTGAGTTCATCGGCACGCCGCCAATGAATATTCTCGATCGCGTACATTTGAATACTGTATTGCCGACGTTATTCGAAAATGTAAAATACGTCGGATTCAAGCCGGAGCATGCTGAAATCATCGGGGAAACGGAGGAGCGAAGGACGGATCATGTCGTGCTGCAAAGTGAGATTCTAACGACGGAAACATTAGGGGCGGAAACAATCTATACCGTGTCAAACGTTGCTGGCATGATGAATGTCAAAAGCTTCGACAACCGGATCATGGAATCAAATGTTGTGCAAATCGCCATTCCGTACGAAAAGCTCTATTTCTTCGACGAACAGAAAGAGCGGATCCGTTTCAGCGAAAAAGACAGTGCTGTTTCTCAACAACCGAAGCCAGTCATTGTTGGAGGCGTCTAATATGACATTGGCAAATAGTAACGAAATGATAAATCGCAAACGCGAACCATCAGCGCTTTCTGCCTTGAACTGGGTGGCGGTTAGGCCTTACATGATGGTTTTTCCGGCCATCATCGTGTTTACGCTTTTTTTCCTCTATCCGATCGGCTATATGATTTATTTAAGTTTCTTTGATTGGAACTTCGTCAGTCCGGACAAGGACTACGTTGGCTTTTCGAACTTCACGGCCTTACTGCAAGACGCGAAATTCCAGCAAGTATTGCGCAACACATTCGTTTATTCATTCGCGACGGTGTCATTGACGATCAGCATCTCTTTATTATTAGCCCTTTGGCTGAATAAAAAAGGAGCGATGTACGGATTTGTACAAGGGGCGATATTCAGTCCGCATATCATTTCTCTTGTATCGATTTCCATGCTTTGGATATGGATCATGGATACCGATTATGGACTACTGAATTGGTTTTTGAATCTGTTCGGCATCTCTAATATCCCTTGGCTGACAAACCCGAAAACCTCTTTGCTGTCACTTATCATTGTGGCAGTATGGAAGGGCATCGGCTATTACACGCTTATTTTCATAGCTGGTCTGCAAAGCATTCCGAAAGACATTTACGAAGCTGCGGCGCTTGATGATACGAGCAAGGTACGCACCTTTTTCAAATTGACGTTGCCGATGCTGTCGCCCACGTTGTTCTTCTTGACAATTATCGGCCTGATCGGCTCGTTCCAAGTGTTCGAAACGATATCAATCATGACAAAGGGTGGCCCAATCAATTCTACGAATACAATCGTTTATTACATTTATGAGAACGGCTTTCGGTTCTTCAAAATCGGCTATGCCTCGACAGCGGGTGTCATATTGCTGTTCATCGTCGGTGTATTCACAATCCTTTATTTCAAGCTTCTCTCACGTAAAGTCCATTACCAATCATGAAAGGTAGGAAGACATGAAGAAAAATCCGATTTGGAAGTTTGTCAATGGAATCGGCATGCTACTACTCATTTGCATTTTTGCAATGCCGTTCGTCTGGATGATCTCCACCTCTTTTAAAACATTAGGTGAAACGATGACGTTCCCACCGAAATGGATTCCGAACCAATTATTGTGGGAGAACTTTTCTAAAGCTTGGAATTCAGGGCCGTTCCTGAAGTATTTGATGAATAGCACGATCGTCTCTGTCGGAATTCTCATTTTGCAATTTGCGACGATCATTCCTGCGGCATATGCATTTGCGCGCTATCGATTTAAAGGGAGCAATTTCTTCTTCGGGGTGACGATGGTCACATTGATGATTCCGTCACAACTCATATTTCTTCCGGTCTTTTTGCAGATGAGTTCATGGGGGCTGTTGGATACGCTTTGGGCATTAATATTGCCGTTTGCATCAAGTGCATTCGGGATTTTCCTCTTACGCCAATCGTTCAAGCAAGTTCCGGAAGAGTTATTGGAAGCCGCCCGGTTGGATCAGGCGAGTGAATGGAAAATCATTATGAAAATCATGGTGCCGATGGCGAAGCCTGTCCTTATTACGTTTGGGATGTTCAGCTTCATCGCGCATTGGAATGATTATTTCTGGCCGCTTGTTATGACGACGACCGATGCTTCCCGGACGCTGCCGCTTGGAATTACAAAGCTTCGTGAAGTGGATGGCGGCGTCGCCTGGAATATTTTAATGGCAGGGAACCTAATATTGGTCATTCCAATCCTGTTCATTTTCTTCTTCGCTCAGCGGCAGATTATTCGCGCGTTCGTCTACACAGGTGTGAAATAAGTAGCTTAGACAGAGTGAATTCCATGAAAGTGGGTGAGCAGATGGAACAGTTGACGATTTCGTTTGTCATTCCTTCCTATAATGAGGCGGGGAATATTGCTAACGTTATGAAGGCTATTGCAGATGAAATGATGCATCAGCAGATGAAATATGAAGTGCTGTTCGTCGATGACGGCAGTACAGACGGGACAATGATTGAAATTAGGGATATTCAATATACGTACCCAGAAGCTGAATATGTTTCATTCACACGGAACTTCGGGAAAGAAGCTGCAATTATAGCTGGACTGCAACATGCAAAAGGTCAGGCGGTCATTTTGATGGATGCTGATTTGCAACATCCTCCATCTTTAATTTCCGAGTTATTAAAAGGATTTGAAGAGGGATATGACCAAGTGATTGCAAAACGCAACCGGAAAGGGGATTCCCATCTGCGTTCGCTGTTATCAAGCACCTATTACCGCTTTGTCAATAAAGCGATTGACGTCCAATTGAATGATGGGGAAGGGGATTTCCGATTGCTGAGCAGGCGGGCGGTGGACTCGCTTTTATTGCTTAGCGAAGGCAATCGTTTCTCAAAAGGTCTGTATGCTTGGATTGGATTGGAACAGAAGACGATTACTTATGAAAATGTCACTCGTCAGCTCGGGGAGACGAAATGGTCATTCTCGAAGCTGTTGAATTATGCAATCGACGGAATTGTTTCGTTTAACACGAAACCGTTGCGACTTTGCTTGTACATTGGGTTAGCGACATTGACATCCGCACTAATTTACATTTTTGTTACGCTTGTCGGCATTTTTCTGCACGGAGTTGCAGTGCCCGGGTATTTTACGACGATTTCCGCGGTCCTTTTCTTAGGCGGAGTGCAATTGCTGTCCCTAGGAATTATCGGAGAATACATCGGAAGAATCTACAATGAAACAAAAAAGCGCCCGCATTATTTAGTTCAGCAAACGAGCATTGAATCGAAACGGGAAGGACGGGCGACAATCCATGGTTCGTGAGTTCAATGCGTTTTTTATCGTCGGAGTTGTCAATACGAGCGTTTACTACGCCCTCTATTTGGGCGGATTGCATGTATTGCATATGCAATATGTGATCGCCCATTTTACCGCGGTTGCCATAAGCATGGCTGTCTCATTTTTATTGAACAGCTATATCACATTCGGCGTTAAGCCGACGTGGAAAAAGTTCTTCCTGTTTCCAATCACGCAATTTGTGAATATCGTCGTGACGTTCCTCGTCATCTTCGTTTTGGTCGAGTGGCTGCGCATGAATAGCAGCATCGCACCACTCGCCGCCTTGGTCGTGACCGTACCGATAACGTTCGTTGTAACCGGGAGGGTGCTAAAAGCCGCATGAATAGACAAAGGTCATATCAATGGGTCTCTATATGGGCCGCAAGCATTTTTATCGCGGTCCTTAGCCATCTTTTCTTTTTGACGGAATTTCTGAAAGGGCGTTATATGACGGGGTTGAACGATGGCCTATCCCAAATGATTCCGTTCAAGTATTTTCTTTATAATTTGTATACGAACGGGGAATTTTTCTACTCGGAAAGCTTTGGGCTTGGTGGCGGCGTGTTCTCGCAGCTTGGTTACTATTTTTCGACGTCGATCGTCTTTATCGTGACCGTGCTCGTCACTTTCTTACTTGAGAAAGTCGGAGCCATCTCGACACCAGACTTGTTTTACTGGGCAAATACGCTCATTGTCATTAGCATTTTGAGGATGACGTGCATTATTGCACTTACTACATACTTTTTCAGGACGATCCGATTCCACTCTATTCCAGCTTTTATAGGCGCCGTCCTTTATGGCACAAGTGTCATTTATTTTAGGCATGTGACATATTGGGAGTTTTTTGCCGACGCGATGCTGTTCTTTCCGTTGTTGCTGATCGGCGTGGAAAGGATTATGCAAAACGGGAAATGTGGCATGTTCATCTCCGCGGTCGCACTCAATATGATTGACAATTTCTATTTTGCGTATGTGAATTTCTTGCTCGCCTTTTTGTACATCCTTTTCCGTTGGCTGTTCCCGCTTTTCATCGAAGAGACGGAGAAGGGGAAGCAAGTGAAGTTGTTTCTCGTCGGCGGAATTGCTGGAGCGGGAATAAGTGCTCCGTTTTTCATTCCGTCCGTCTACGGATATTTGAACAATTTCAGGCCGGAATATAAGGATGCCATTCCTCTATTCGGAGCGGTTGATAACTTGCTGCTCCATGGAAGGATTGTCATACTCCCTGCCTTCGTGTTGCTTTGCCTATTGATGATTCCTCTTTATAAAAATCGTGCATTCCGTTTTTTTGCTTTTAGTACAATTGTGCTGTGCATCCTGCATTATAGCCCGTTCATCGGCAGCATGTTCAACGGCTTTTCGGCGCCGCAATACCGATGGGAGCATTATCTCTCACTTGCTGTGGGAGGTACAGCGGCTGCAGCACTTCAACAGTTACGCACGTTGCATCTGAAAAATATCGTCATTTCCGCAATCATTGCAACCGGGCTATATATTGTGTTTTACACGTTCGATCCGAAGCTTAAAATGCCAATGTATGAGTCTTATTTGCTTATTTGTGCAGGAATCACGATTGCATTGTTCTTTGTTTTTATTTGGAATAAAAAGCGGTGGACAACCTGGCTTATGATTGCATTTCTGTTATTCACAACAGTACTCACGGCGAATATGTTCCAGGAAGAAAAGTTGACGTATCGGGACAATGGCAAAAATAAAGGGCCCGTCTACGGCATCACGAGGGAATATATGGAGAGTGAGCATTATTACGGGGTGGATCAGCGGGCACTTATCCGGAACATACAAGCCGCTGAAACGAATCCGCTCGCGAGGATCGACTGGATGATTGAAACGAGGAACAATACGCCGATTGTCCAAAATTTCAATGGAATGAGTGTCTACTCGAGCATTTTAAACAAGCATCTGCTGTTCTTTTATTTACAGGATCTTCATATCGACATGAGGCGGGAGAGTGTCAGTAGATATGCCTCTCTCGGCGATCGGGCGAATCTGTATAGCATCTTAAATGGCAGCTATGCAATTCGGAAGGAAGGCGGCGATCCGGTTCCGTTCGGATTTACGGAAATCGCAAGGGAAGGCGAGTACCGAGCATACAAAAATGACTACCTCCTTCCGTTCGCCCGGACGACTTCGATTTTGTATTCCGAAAAGGATCTCGAAGATGCGCCCGCACTTGTAAAAGAGCACGCAATGTTACAAGGAATCATCTTACCAGTCATTAATGGTGAGGAAATTCCTAAGGTTGTAAATGTCGTTAACGAAGTCGCGTTTGAACCTGTAAATGCAACGTATGAGGATGGGGTGTTGCATGTGACGGAAGGCGAGGGGGGGCTCGATGTCGTCATGGGGGGAAACGATTTGAAGGAAGACAGCTTCCTGTCGTTCTTCATTCAACGGAAATCGAACGATAAGGCTTTCAATTTGAAAGTGAACGGGTTTACGACTGAACGGAAGGAAAATGACTCCATCTATCGGACGAATGTCAATGACTTGACGATCAGAGTGCCGTCCGGGGAACGGATATCTATCCGGGTGCCGAAAGGTAAGTATGACCTGAACGACTTTTCAATGTACACGGAAGACTATTCGTTGCTGAAAGCAGTGAAAGCGCGAAGTGACCAGGAAGCGCCTATCGAAGTGAGCTGGAACGGTAGCAAGGCGAAAATCATGTTGGACAATCAAAAAGGGGATTCTCATATCCTCCTCCCGATTCCATTTGAGAAGGGATGGACGGCAAAACGGAATGGCGAGAAAACACCGATTCTACAGGCGAATTATGCCTTTACGGGCATTGAACTCGGGAACGGGAAGAATGAAATCGAATTGACGTACTACCCGCCTTATTTCTGGCCATCCGTTGGAATTAGTATACTGTCGATTTTGTTTTCGGTTTATTGGAATAGGAGAAAAAAAAAGGCTGCAAAGGCAACCTTTTAATAATTTTGGGTGCGATTTGTAGAATTTCTTCATTCTGTGCAGAAATTCTACATCGTGCTCGCAACCCCTATGAAATTCGAGCTCTTCTCCCTATCTTGCAAACATAATCCATCAGCTTGCTATGGACTCGTGGGAACAGCGTAAAAAAGATGTCCATTGTTCGTCGCATAGGCATCGGACAAATTATTGGAGTATTATGATGAACGCCTTTTACTGCAATCTTAGCCAGCTTTTCAGGGGCCATCAACTTTTGTTTTTGTAGTTGCTGAACCATTTTTTGCTTATCAATGTTAATTGCAATAGCATTTGAAAAAATGGGTGTATCTACAAATGCGGGACAAAGTGCACTTACTTTCACACCAAATTCTTTTGCCTCATAATGTAGAGAAGTTGTAAGTCCGATGATAGCGTGTTTCGTTGCTGAATATGCCGCAGTCAGAGGAGACGGGCCCAGTCCTGCTGCCGATGCCGTATTGACAATATGGCCAAAGCCTTGCTCTTTCATGATGCTATAACCAATCTGCGTTCCATGAATGATTCCCCATAGATTGACGTCTATAATATGTTTCCAGTCATCTATTGAAACATCAAATAACTCGCCGTACATCGTAATCCCGGCATTGTTAAATAGATAATCCAGTCTGCCGAATTCTTGGAAAGTGTTTCTTACTAACTCTTCTACACTTGCTTGATCGATTACATTTGCATATTCATATCGCGAACAGTTCGCTTGTCGATTAAGTTCGTCCTCCACAAGCTTTCCTTCGCTCCTATTTACATCCGCTATGATGACAAACACCTGTTGTGTAATGAGTTCTCTGCAAAGTGCTTTACCAATACCTGAAGCTCCGCCTGTTACAATCGCTACTTTTCTAATCGTATCCATTGGTAAATCCCTCAGGAACCTTTCAAAATTGTTGGGGAAATTGCGTTACTGATCACATGGGCATATTCATCCGAAACGATTTTTGCTCCGGCACTGTTCAGATGTAGTCCATCCAATGTTAGTTTCAGACCACGCCGATTTGATAATTGATCAATTCTGTCTTCATTTTTATAAAAGAACACATCAAACATGACTCGAAAAGGATTGGTGGATATATAATCCGAACTGTCCTCGTTAGCTAATGCTTTTTCAAAAACGGCATGAAAATCCAAATAATGTACGTGTACCTTTTCACTTAATGATTTGACCAGCGTGCATAATTCTCTAACTTCCTTGTTGGAAGGGTTATCAAAATGTTCACCTACTAAAGCAGGTGAAACCAACACTACCATTTTGGAAGAAGAAATGACGATTTCTACTAACTGTTGGTAAACCTCTCTAAATTCCTCAAAATCCTTGACTACTGGTTGTGCCTTAACACTCAAAAGCTTTGAATACACGTCATTTGTACCAATCCAAACAAATGCCAAATCAAAATCACTATCTAATCCAGTTTTTGTTAAACGACTATATAGACTTTTTACCGTTTCCCCAGGTTTTCCGAGATTCACAAACAAATCCTTTGGAAATCTCACTTTTAACATATTTGCAAATGAAACACCTGGACGCCCCTCGGTTAAACTGTCACCGATTAATGCGATCTTCATGTCATTTTCCCCTTTCCTTTATTGAACTTAAAAAAATGGTGATTGCTTGTTCAAATAAAGGCTCAAGTGACTGTAATGGCTGTGTATTCGTCAATTGACATAGTCCCCCAAGCCAAGTCCCTAATAGTGCAGTCCATTCATCAACGTTTCCGTTTTCAAACTCCCCGCGTTCAATTCCTTCTAGAAAGATTGAGCGATAAGTGCTCATTGGCACCACTGCAAGCTCGTATAACTTTTGGACTGATTCCGGTGATGATGTAGGATTGGCGCCCAATTCCTGTCCTGCCTTTAGCAATGGTGTTTGATAATTGTACAAAACATGGTTGGCCATCCCGTACCACTTTTCAGTGGCTGATGAATAGTTTGATTCGTTTTCCATCCATTTGGTATACCATTGATGCATGGAATTCTGAGCCAATAGGACAAATAGCTTCTCCTTGTTTTCAAAGTGATAGTAAATGTGGCCTTTGCTGCATCCAGAAGCTTTAGCAATATCTCCAACCGAGGTTTGATTGTAGCCTTTCAGTGAAAACAATTCAAATGCTTTTTCCCTAATAATTCGTTTTGCCTCTTCGCTGTCATAACGCCTACTCAATCCATAAAGATCTCCTTCCGTTAAATTGAACGACTGTTCTAATTCTACTTTATGATTTATTTATCCAAATGTATATATGTATAATTGACTTTTCGATAAATTGACACAAATAAAAAAGAGCAACAATTTAAGTTGCTCTTCTCATAGTTATACTACAAAAAGGAAATGTATTATTTATTGTACAAATGATGGCAGCAATGAAATCGTGCAATTCCGGTCCTCATCGATGCCTTTCGCGTTCGGACGGTGAGTGAAATGATTCATGTTTTCATAAATTAATGCAGCATTCTGTATTAGTGTCTCATCATCCAAATGAATGGATTCCACGACGATTTGCTCATCCTGTATTTCAATAACGCGGAAAGATTGCTCATCTAAACAAGCTGCAGTTTGAACGAAAGTCCAGTTACCTTCTTTCACAATCGAATCGCAATGCATATGGCCATTGAAAAACATGCCGATGCCTTTCTTCTGCTCTAATAATCTACGCATATCTATGCTCGGATGGATGGACCCATTGTTCAGTTCGGATCCTTTTGTCGTGTTGTACACAGGATGATGTGCAAACACGAGCAACGGCTTTTCCCCTGAATTTTGAATGACGTTCTCAAACCATTCCAATTGATCGTCATCCATCCAGCCGCCCCAGCAGTCATAATCCAATTCTCGAGCTGTATCCAAAAATGCGAACACTGCCTGCTCCGTCTCGAATGAATGGTACTGTTTCTGTCCCGTCAAAGCAAGGAGTTCCTGTTTCGTCAAAGAGTAATTATCATGATTCCCTAATACATGGATGAATTCACGGGAATCGCCAATCAGTGAATAGATGTTGTTCAATTCGTGCGCCATGCCGTAATTGGTCAAATCTCCGAGAGAAACGTGCAAACGTGCGTCAATCTCCAAAAACTGATCAATGAATTCTTTGTAAAACGATGCCCGTGCCTCTAACAAACCTGGTACTCTTTCATCGACTGCCGGATAATGCAAATCACTGAACAATGCAATTTTCAATGGAATGCTCCTCTCAAATTGGATTCTACTTCATCATACCGGCAGAATGTAAAGCACATATGGCTATCTTGTTAAAAGAGTGTAAAATCAAACACCTACAACTCCCTCAGCTCCGCATTCAATCTCTCCGCTTGTTTCCTGAAATACATGTAAAAGGCGAACCAAATTATCGAATAGAATACAATGAAGATACTGAGCATGCTGATGAAACCTTTCAACGTGAATGGAATCCATCCTATTACGAAGGCAACGATGAAGTATAACGCAGTGACGCTGAGGAAATGCAAAGTTGTTTGCACCGGCAATGTCAGTTTTTCATTCTCAAACAGCATTGGCGTCACCGTGAAAAACCAACCACAGAATACCGTGCCAAACAGGTTTTTCGCGAGGATTGCCGCATCCAACGTGTCTTTCCCGCCAATATATACAACCGCTAAGATTGTAACTACTCCTAAGAATGAGCCGAAAAAGATGCCTAATAAGCTTCTTGTCATAAACGTCTTCATCCGTTTTTCCTCCTGTTCATTTTCAATGCTTCCTTAATGCCGCTTACATATGTCCGCGACACATATTCCTTCGCCCCCGATTTAAAGTGAACGACGAGCGTACCGTTGAATGACGCTTCGAATCGGCTCAGTTCATGCAAGTTGGCGATAACTGATTTTGATAGCCTGATGAATTTTGTAGAAGGTAGTATTTCCTCAAGCTCATACAGCTTCTCCTTCAAAGAAAAGGAGCCTTCCGCCGTCACCGCCATGACGCCGTCCTTCTCCGTATGGAAATAATGAATTTCATCAGGCTTCAAAATATGTTGCATCTCGCCATCTCTTCCAACGAGAAACTCCGTCTTCTTCCCTTTTAAAAAATCAAGGATCTCTTTTATCGAATCATCCACTTCATTGCAATGGATTGTAACTTTTGTCTCTTCATAATCACTATCGATGTCCAATGAAACTTTCATTTCATCTATCCCCCCAAATCGGTACTTTCAATATCGTACCATTTGTTAGAGATTATTTTCTCGCTTTATTCGAAAAACGAAGGACGACCAGCGAAATGATGACACAGCCTATAATAAAACCGATGGAAAGCAGGGAACTGTTATTCCATACAAATTGTCCGTTCCATACTGCTATGAATAATTGATTCATATGATAGATGGGGTTAAAGTCGGCAATTATTTGCACGAACTTCGGCATCATGTTGATCGGCATTGTGAATCCGCCAGTGAACATGACTACTTGAAAGATGACAATCGAAAAGACCAATGCGCCATTCATGCTTGTGAATAGAGAGTAGATTGCTGATGAAATGACGAGCAATGCTGCATTCAAAACAATAAAGACCCCGAATGATAATACGAAATTCAACGGTTGGAATGAAAGATCGTAGGCAATCATTCCGATGAAAAACACTAGGAAATAGCCGATGCTCGTAATGATGATTGATCTTAAAATATTGGAGAGCAGCAAAGTCCTTTTTGGAACAGGCGATAAGTTGATCCGTTTCTCTACTCCTGTCGTCCGGTTCATCACTTGGTCGAACCCGAATGCGAAAAAGATGACACCGAATGTGATGAGTAAAATGAAGGAAGGGGTGTACGTTTCGGCATAATTAAGATTACCCGCATACATAACATCTCCGAAAAGTTGCCCCATGAACAAATATGTGACCGGCGGAACGATGATTGTGAACACCATATAGAAAATTTCCCGTGTAAACATGAGCATATCGTACTTCAATTGAGTCGCTAACATTTAAATTCCCCCTTATATAGACACTTTTGATAAGTAAAATTCGTTGATTGATTTATATCCTGTGGAAAGAATCCCTTCCGTCGAATCAAACACTTCGTTGACGCCATCGTTCAAGAGCATCACTTTGTCGCAGTACATTTCGACTTCATCCATATTATGTGTCGTCAAGATGACCGTGCCGCCTGTACGTTTGTTGTAGTCAGCAATATACGTCCAAAGCGTATTGCGCATATGCGGATCAAGACCTGTCGTTGGTTCATCCAAGATAAGCAATTTCGGTTCGGATAAGAAGGCGATTGCCAAACTGACAATTTGCTTCCATCCGCCTGAAAGCTTATCGAAGTACTTTTTCCGGTGTGGCCCCAATTTGAAATCCGAGACGATCTGTTCGATATCGACGTTTGAGTTGTAATACGCTTTGAATAGTTTCAGCAACTCGATCACTTTCAGTGTTTTGTAAAACTGTGTCGGCTGCAGAACCGCTGAAATGTCTTTTCGGATATGTTCCAGCTGGCTTGTAGATAAGGATTGCAATTCCATTTCCAATACTGCGACATTCCCATTGTCATATGGTTTCAACGTCATTAGTATTTCTAAAAATGTTGATTTACCTGCACCGTTTTTACCGATGACTCCGATGACTTCTCCTGCATTCGCTGTAAAATCAATTCCCCGTAACACTTTGTTGTCCCCATACGTCTTTTGCAGATTGCTTACGCGTACAATTTCCATTCGTAATCCCTCCGTCGTTGTTCTTTGTACTCTTACTATATCCAGCCATTCCAAATCAGTCTGCCGCTTTTCGATGACCGGTCGTTTTTCCACGGTCAGTTGCAAAAAAACACCTGTCACTTGCAGCGAGCGTAGCGTCTTTGGAGTTATGCGCGAGTTTGGGAGGATTATGATCGACTTCGGGTGAGTTATGCGCGATTTTGAAAGACTTATGCTTATTTTGGAATCTTTGGCTCATCACAGGCAACCGTTTCAGGGTCCATTCTTTTGCGTAAGGGCCCATTCTTTCCAGTTCAAGGTCCATTCTTTTGCGCAAGGGACCGTTCTTCCCGGTTCAAGGTCCATTCTTTTGCGCAAGGGCCCATTCTTTCCAGTTCAAGGTCCATTCTTTTGCGCAAGGGACCGTTCTTCGATTAAGTCCATATAATTGTGTAAATAGGAAAAGGCCTTTTCCATCCCTTGTGATAAAATGTTTTCAACCACGATAAACATTTGGAGGAATGGAAAATGGCCCAACTTAATTTTAACCTAAATATGGATATTTTAAAAGACTCTGTAATGAATTCAAACATTGATGCTGTGGTCAAATCCACAATCGTTTT
>NZ_JBHSRM010000030.1:0-529 GCF_042658975.1 Sporosarcina thermotolerans
CGGCGAAATTAGATCCTGTCGTCAACGAATGGGCAAACCGACCTTTAAATACAACCTACTTTCCTTATTTGTTTGTGGATGCCATGTACATCAAAGTCAGGGAGCACAACCGTGTAGTTTCCAAAGCTGTCTACCTCGCCCTTGGAGTTGACAAAGAGGGTCGCCGAGAAATTCTTGGTTTGAAAGTGGATCATAATGAAAGTTTCAAGAGTTGGTCTGCTTTTTTCCAACACCTTATTTCAAGAGGTCTTCAATCACCTAAACTGGTCGTCTCCGATGCCCACGAAGGTCTTAAAAAGGCGATTCAACAAGATTTCGTCGGTACTTCTTGGCAGCGATGCAATGTTCATTTCAAACGCAATATTGTCGACGCCTTTCCAAAGAAGGACAACCAGGAGGCGATTAGCCTTCTAAAAAGCATATTTGCCGCAGAAGATATGGATACTTTAAGGAATCTGAAAGAGCTTTTCTTTGAAAAGTACGAAGGCAATTCAAAGTACCAAAAGGCATTGGGAATACTCGATGAGGG
>NZ_JBHSRM010000031.1:0-597 GCF_042658975.1 Sporosarcina thermotolerans
TACAGCCAGGGTAGTATCCCACCATTGCCTCCTCCGAAGCTGGCGCTCCGGATTCCAAGGCTCCTACCTATCCTGTACAGGCTGCACCGGAATTCAATATCAGGCTACAGTAAAGCTCCACGGGGTCTTTCCGTCCTGTCGCGGGTAATGCGCATCTTCACGCATATTATAATTTCACCGAGTCTCTCGTTGAGACAGTGCCCAGATCGTTACGCCTTTCGTGCGGGTCGGAACTTACCCGACAAGGAATTTCGCTACCTTAGGACCGTTATAGTTACGGCCGCCGTTTACTGGGGCTTCAATTCAAAGCTTCGCTTGCGCTGACCTCTCCTCTTAACCTTCCAGCACCGGGCAGGCGTCAGCCCCTATACGTCACCTTACGGTTTTGCAGAGACCTGTGTTTTTGCTAAACAGTCGCCTGGGCCTATTCACTGCGGCTCTCTCGGGCTTTAACACCCTACCAGAGCACCCCTTCTCCCGAAGTTACGGGGTCATTTTGCCGAGTTCCTTAACGAGAGTTCTCTCGATCACCTTAGGATTCTCTCCTCGCCTACCTGTGTCGGTTTGCGGTACGGGCACCTCCCGCCTCGCTAGAGG
>NZ_JBHSRM010000032.1:0-1427 GCF_042658975.1 Sporosarcina thermotolerans
TGTTGATTTGCGCTACAGGCGGACGCTTTCCGCCGGCATGGCTTCAGCCGCTTCCCTCGCTTTGCTCAGTCCAGGGTCTTCAGCTCATGCTATTCCGGCAGGAGTCGCCGCCTTTCGCTCCAATCAAAGAATCTCTTTTAAACCTATAACGCCGTAAAGAAATCCTATCCTTAACCTAAATGAGTACCGATTTCTTTATATCGAATGTTTAATAATATCTTTGCCTTAAAGTGATCGAAGCGTCTAAAACCATAGGCATTGCGCTTCATCACTTTTGTTTTATTATTAATTCCCTCTAGAAAACCGTTGGAATACTTGAAGCCGAAACTATTCAAGATCTCAACTTGCCAGTTTCTAAATGTTTGAATGGCTTTTGAAAACGCCGGAATACCAGCTTCCTCTACCTTGCGGTAAAAGTCCTCTAGTCGGCTCTTCACTTCTGCCATATCCTCAGCGGTCTTCGCCCAGTCAAACCACTCACAGTACGCCTCTTTCAGTTCATATGCCTTTTTCAATTCATCAGACATGCCTAAATACCGATTTAAATACCAACGGTTTTTTTCCGTTAATTTATCGTTACGCTTATATAATACATGTCGCATTCTTTTACATTTCTTGCGGTCATATGCATGCCATTCCTTCTGCACTTTCCGGCGAACTTCATCAATCGCCCAGTAGATATACCGACAATAATGGAATCGGTCTGCGACAATGACGGGGCGTCCCAAGGCCTTTTTCACAGCTGCCTTAAAGCTCGGATTCATATCCATGACCACTAATTCAACGTCAGCTCCGTGTTGGCGGAGATAATCTTGAATCGTTTCTTTTCTGCGGTTTGGCAAGATATCCAGAGGTTCGTGTGTTTCTGCGTTCGCTATAATCAACTGGTACGTACCGGCATCCGTATCGCCTTTGTATTCATCCATCGCAATGGCTTTTGGTAACCGGACGCCATTGGTCATCTGCTCTTTCGCCACTTCCTTGAACCGTCGGATCACGGTCGAGCTGGAGGTGCCGAGTACCTCTCCTGCTTCTTTAAATGTTTTGGCCTTGACTGATCGGATACGCACGACTTGATTCCACTCTTTAGTGTAGCGTTGATACTTATCCACGAAAGGGGATGTCTCAGAGAAACGCTTTCCACAAGAACAGGCATACCTCCTACGTCTATAGAAAAGAACCGTTAAACGCTCAAACCACTTGAGATGCTTAATCTTCTGTATCCGGTAATCGTGGGTCTTCGTTGTCATTGACCCACACGCAGGGCATTTGTGAGGTTGCTTGGGAAGCGAAACATGAAGTGCAGTCCGATCCCCAATCTCCTCTATCTTTTCAATGTTTACATCTTTTAATCCTGGAATATTCATGGTAGAATTCATGTGCACGTATCACCTTTCGTTTACTTGTTTCTCGACAATTCAAGTATA